>JAQSWW010000256.1 GCA_029266415.1 Actinomycetospora sp.
GACGTACTGCACGACGAGCCCCACGAGCTGGGAGGGCTTGCCCTGCGGCGAGAACCGGGCGACGTACTCACCGCCCTTGCCGTGGGTCAGCTTCTCGTCCACGCGCACCTTGCGCAGCAGACGGCTGATCCCCGAGCGGATCAACCGCGCGATGATGTATCCGATGATCAGCACGAGCAGGGCGCCGATCACGTTGGGCACGTAGCTCAGGAAGGTGGTGAACGCGTTCTGCAGGCTCTGCAGGACGTCGAAGCCGCCACCGGACGGCTGGCCGGGCATGTGGTTCCCCCGTGGGTCGGTCGTGCGGGTCGCGTCCGGTTACCGATCCGTCACCGGTCGCAAACACCCGCTTCACCTCATCGGGGGTGTCGGGGCGTCCAGCCACCAGTCCACGACGTCGCGCTTGGTGGAGCCCGGCCGTCCCGTCACGGCCGGCCCGGTGCCCGCGGCGTCGTCGTCCATCGCCCGGCGCAGGCCGTCGGCGAGGCTCTGCGGGTCGCCCGGCGTCGTGAGGAGGACCGACGGGTGCTCCCGCAGGTCGTCCGCGAGGCCCGTCTCGGTGGTCGTGACGACGCGGCAGCCGTGGGTCAGGCCCTCCACCAGCGGCAGCCCGATCTGCTCGCGCCACCCCGGGCGCCGGACCGAGGGCATGGCCACCAGCGCGCTGGTCCGGAGGAGCTCGTGCACGGCCGACCGGCTCGGCGCGGTGATCGACACACCCGCGGGGAGGTCCCGACCGTCCCCGCCGCCCGGGTCGGCCACGACGAGGCGCCAGCCCCGGTCCGCCCCGCCGGCGCGCTCCCACGCGTCGGCGAGCACCCCGAAGCCCTTGCGCTCGCTGGGCGACCCGAGGAAGAGCACCGTCCGGTCGCGCGCCGTCCCACCCACGACCCCGGGCCCGCAGACGCGGCACGCGTCGAGGCGCGGGGTCAGGACGGTGTGCCGCGTGCGGCGCAGCCACCAGCCGAAGGCGCGTCGGTAGTTCTCGGAGGCGCCCGTGGTCCCGAACACGACCGCGTCCAGGGTCAGGAGGGAGATCCCCATCGCGAGGGTGGCGAGCCGGGTCGCGACGGCGCCCAGGACGGGCCGGCCGGCGAGCGACGGGAAGCGCAGGCGCTCGCGGACGTCGAGGTTCTCGATGGCGTAGGTCGCGATCCGCACCCGGCGCCGCGGCCGGAGCACGCGCAACAGTTTGACCAGCGCGATGTACCGCAGCGCGCGCACCCACTCGCCCAGCCAGAGCGGCTCGGCCACCTCGACCAGCTCGAGGTCGGGGTCCCGCAGCGCCTCGACCAGGTGCGCCCAGGTGAACGGCCGCACGGCCGGGAGGTCCAGGAGGGTCGGGTCGGCGTCATCGCGCTGGGAGGTGAACAGCAGCACCTGCGACGCCGGCGCCTCCTCGACGACCGAGCTCCGCAGGTCCGGGACGATCCGCAGCGTCTGCACCGGCACAGGTTCCTCGACGCCGCCGCGCCCGCGTCGCCCAGGGGTTTGCGCGCGCGGCTGTGCGCCGATCATCGCGCCCATGACGGACGAGGACGAGTACGCGCACTGGCAGGACGTCACGACGCGCTGGAACGACAACGACCAGTACGGGCACCTCAACAACGTGGTGCACCACGCGATCATGGACACCGTCGTGAACCGGTGGTTGATCGAGACCGGGTGCCTCGACCCGCACGAGGGCGACACGGTGGGCCTGGTGAAGCAGGTGCACTGCGAGTACCGGGCGCAGGCCGGGTTCCCCGACGTGGTCTCGGTCGGGCTCCGCGTCGGCGCGCTGGGGAACACGAGCGTGCGCTTCGAGGTCGGGATGTACCGCGGCGACGGCGAGCTGTTCTTCACCGGCCACTTCGTCCACGCCTTCATCGACCGCGCGTCCGAGGAGACGGTGCCGATCGAGGGCGAGCGGCGGGCGAAGCTCGAGGGTCTGCAGGTCTCCTAGCCGCGCGCTGCCCGTCTGCGGGCCAGGGCGACGATCTCCCGGACCGCCATGAGCAGGGCGAACACGCCGAAGACCAGGCCGAGGACCTCCGTGTCGAGCGCGAGCCCGAGCGCGGCGCCCGCCACGACGCCGGGGGCCGCGGTGAGCCCGAGCAACCAGCCCCAGCGCGACGACGCCGTGCCCTGGCGCGCGTGCACCACGGAGCCGACCACCGAGTTGGGGATGAACATCAGCAGCGACGTCCCCGCGGCGACGTGCAGCTCGACCCCGAACAGCAGCACCAGGGCGGGCACGGCCAGCAGCCCGCCCCCGAGTCCCATGGCGCCGGCCCAGGCCCCGACGACGACGCCGACCACGATCGTCGTCGGCACGACGAACCACGGGTCGGCGAGCAGATCGGCCGGCACGAGGGCGTGGGTGAACAGCGGCGACCCGAGCGCGTCGACCGTGAACTTCGCCGCCGTGAGCAGCAGGATCGCGATCAGCAGCACCCGCAGGACCGTCTCGGAGGCGCGGGCCAGGAGCCAGGGGCCGAGCAGGCCGCCGAGCGTGCCGCCGATGAGCATGCCGGTACCGACGCGCAGGTCGAGCGCGCCGCCGCCCACCGCGTAGGCGGCGGCGCCGGCGACGCACACGCCGATGTTCGCGACCGTGGAGGTGCCGTGGACCCGGGCGCGGGACATCGAGGTGAAGCGGTCGAGCGCGGGGACGAACAGCACGCCGCTGCCGCCGCCGATCAGACCCCCGACGACGCCGCCCACCACCCCGATGGTCGCGATGCCGGCGCGGGAGGCGCGCTCGGTGCCCTCGTCGGTCCGCATGGTCCCCTTGACTGTGCAAGGGCGGGCATCCCCGGCGCCGCGGCCCGCCACGGGGCAGGATGTTCGCATACGCAACTGTTCGAGCGGAGGAGCCCGATGACGGAGGCCGGTCGCCGACCGTTGCTGCAGATCATCGTCGCGAGCACCCGACCCGGGCGGGTCGGCGAGCCCATCGCGCGCTGGTTCGCCGGGCACGCGCGGGACCACGAGGGGTTCGACGTCGAGATCGTCGACCTCGCCGAGGTCGACCTGCCGATGTTCGCCGAGCCGGAACACCCGCGCCTCGGGCGCTACACGCTCGCCACGACCAAGGCCTTCAGCGCCACCATCGCCCGCGCCGACGCGTTCGCGATCGTGCACCCCGAGTACAACCACAGCTTCACCGCGCCGCTGAAGAACGCGCTGGACCACCTCAACCAGGAGTGGTCCGGGAAGCCCGTCGCGGTCCTCGGCTACGGCGGGGTCGCCGCCGGCGCCCGCGCCACCGAGGCGCTCCTGCCGGTGCTGCTCGGCCTGCGCATGGTGCCCGTCGCCCCGACGGTGCCGATCCCGTTCGCGGGCCAGCGCGTCACCGGCGGCGGCGACGAGCGGGTGTTCACCCCGGCGCCGGAGACCGAGACCGGGGCGAAGGCCGCCCTCGACGGCCTCGCGGACTGGCTCGGCACCCTGGGGCTGCGCGGGGTCCGCTGACCGCCGTCGCGCCACTACCCTCGCGGTGGAGGGGAGGTCGCCGTGCGGGACGAGGAGCTCGTCGTCGCGTTCGCCCTGACGCGTCTCGACCACCCCGGCCTGGACCTCGAGGACGTCGCGGCCCTGCTGGTCCGCCGGGTCGGGCCCGAGGGGATGCTCGAGCTCGCGGCGCACAACCTGGCCGACCGCGGGGAGCTGCGGGGCGCGCTGTACGAGGCGGCCGTCGAGCGGGTCGTGCGCGTGGTGCTCGCGCTCCGGGACGCCCAGGACTGACGCGCGTTTCGCGGCGGCGGGCCCCGGGGCAGCCCGCACCGCTTCCCGGCGCCGGGCTCGAGACGAGGGCCCCCGCGCGCCCCCACGTCGGAAGGTCCGCCCCGATGACCAACCCTGCCCCGGACGACTCCACCACCGGAGCCACCGCCGTCACCGCCCCGCGACGCCGTCGACCCGTCTGGGCCTGGCTGCTGCTGGCCCTGGTCGCGATCGCCATCGTGATCGCGATCCTCCTGCTGACCGGTCGCTGCGGCTCCGGCAGCACGGCCGGCGCGCCCCCCACGGCCGGCGCGCCCCCGGCGGCCGGTGCCCCGCCGGGCGCGCCCGGTGCTCCCGGTGCGCCCGGCGCGGCTCCCGGTGCCGTTGCGCCCGGTGCTCCCGGCGCTCCCGGCGCTCCCGGCGCTCCCGGCGCTCCCGGCGCTCCCGGTGCGGGTGCTCCCGGTGCTGCTCCGGGATCCCCGGGGTCCCCCGGAGCCGACGGTGCGGGCCCCGCT
>JAQSWW010000257.1 GCA_029266415.1 Actinomycetospora sp.
CCGCCCGACGAGCTGCCCGGCGACGACGCCGACCCCGCGGCGGTGGCGTTCCTGCAGCTCTCGGGCGGGACGACGGGCCTGCCCAAGCTGATCCCGCGGACCCACGACGACTACCTCTACAGCGTCCGGGCCAGCGCGGACATCTGCGGCCTGTCGACCGCGACGGTGTACCTCGCGGCCCTGCCCGCGTCGCACAACTTCACGATGAGCTCACCCGGGCTGCTCGGGGTGGTGCACGCCGGCGGCACCTCGGTGCTCGCCCCGTCGCCCGACCCCGACACGTGCTTCCGGCTGATCGAGGCCGAGCGGGTGACCCTGGCCGCGGTGGTGCCGCCGCTCGCGGCCGCCTGGGTCCGGGCCGCTTCCCGGACCGAGCCTGACCTGTCGAGCCTCGAGGTCCTGCAGGTCGGCGGGGCGAAGTGCGCCCCGGAGCTGGCGCGGAGGATCCCGCCGGCGCTGGGGGTGCGCCTGCAGCAGGTGTTCGGCATGGCCGAGGGACTGGTCAACTACACGCGCCTCGACGACCCCGAGGACGTCGTCCGCGAGACCCAGGGCCGACCGATCTCCCCGGACGACGAGATCCGGGTGGTCGACCCCGACGACCCCGACGAGCGCGAGGTCGCGCCCGGCGAGGTCGGCGCGTTGCTGACCCGCGGGCCGTACACGATCCGCGGCTACTACCGCGCCGGGGAGCACAACGCGTCCGCGTTCACCGCCGACGGCTTCTACCGCACCGTCGACCTCGTGCGGATCACCGACCACGGCGACGTCGTGGTGTCCGGGCGGGTCAAGGAGCAGATCAACCGCGGCGGCGAGAAGATCGCCGCCGAGGAGGTGGAGAACCACCTGCTCGCCCACCCCGACGTCGTCGACGCCGCGATCGTCGGCGTCCCGGACGACTTCCTCGGCGAGCGCACCCACGCCTTCGTCGTCCCGGTGGCCGAGCGCGAGGCGCCGACCCCGGCCGCGCTGCGCCGGTTCGTCCGCGACCGCGGCGTGGCCGCCTACAAGGTCCCCGACACCGTCGAGGTCGTCGGGGCGTCCCGGTGACCGGCGTGGGCAAGACCAGCCGTCGCGCGTTGCGCACGGCCCTGGCCGCGCACCTGACCGCAGAGGGGAACCCGTGAGCCTGCCGTCGATCGCGCCCTACCCCATGCCGCGGTCGCACGAGCTGCCCGCGAGCCGGCCCGACTGGTCACCGGACCCGGCCCGCGCGGTGCTGCTCGTGCACGACATGCAGCGCTACTTCCTCGCGCCGTTCTCGCGCACCGAGGAGCCGGTCAGCGTGCTCACCGAGCACATCGGCACCCTGGCGGCCCGGCGAGCAGCCGCCCGCCGAGCGCGGGCTGCTCGACGACTTCTGGGGCCGGGGACCCGCGGCGGCCTACGCCGAGGACCCGGGCGTGGTGGCCATCGTCGACGAGCTCGCCCCCGAGCCCGGCGACGAGGTGCTGACCAAGTGGCGCTACAGCGCGTTCCAGCGCAGCCCGCTCGCCGGGCTCCTCGACGGGTGGGGCCGTGACCAGTTGCTCATCACCGGGATCTACGCCCACATCGGGTGCATGGTGACCGCGGTGGAGGCCTTCATGCGCGACGTGCAGCCGTTCCTGGTGGCCGACGCCGTCGCCGACTTCTCCCGCGACCACCACGAGCAGGCCCTGACCTGGACCGCGCAACGGTGCGGCGTCGTGACGTCCACCGCGCAGGCGCTGGAGGCGCTCGAGGGGGCCGTCCGGCCTGCGGAGGCGCCGGCGTGACGGCCACCGCCACCCGCGCCGAGGAGAGTGCGCCCCCGACCCGGCCCGTCGGTGTGCGCGCCGGCGGCCTCGTGGTCGCGCTCGTGCTGCTGGCGGTCGCGGTGGTCGCGAGCCTCATGGTCGGCAGCCGCGGGATCGCGCCCGGCGTCGTGCTCGACGCGCTGCGGTACGGCCCCACGTCGCCCACCGACACCGACGCGGTGATCGTGCTCGAGCAGCGCCTGCCGCGGACCCTGCTGGGCCTCGCGGTGGGCGTCGCGCTGGGGGTGGCCGGGGCGCTGATGCAGGCGCTGACCCGCAACCCGCTGGCCGACCCCGGCGTGCTGGGCATCAACTGGGGCGCGTCGGCGGCGATCGTCGCCGGGATCCTGCTGTTCGGGATCACCACGCTCGACGGCTACGTGTGGTTCTCGCTGGTCGGGGCCGCGGTGGTCGCGGTGCTGGTGTACCTGCTCGGGGCCACCGGCCGCAGCGGCGCCACGCCCGCCCGGCTGGCGCTGGCCGGTACCGCGGTGGGTGCGTCGCTGCAGGGCGTCATCTACGCGGTGGTCCTGGTGGACGCCACCACCTTCGACCAGTACCGGGTGTGGCGGGTCGGGTCGCTGACGGGACGCGACCCGCAGGCGCTGGTGCAGGTGCTGCCGTTCCTGGTCGTCGGGATCCTGCTCGCCCTCGGCCTCGCGCGGGCGCTCAACGCGCTGGCGCTGGGGGAGGAGACCGCGCGGGCGCTGGGCGTGCGCGTCGGGCGCATCCGCGCGCTGACCGGCCTCGGGATCGTGCTGCTCTGCGGCGGCGCCACCGCGGCGTGCGGGCCGATCGCGTTCGTCGGGCTCGCCGTGCCGCACCTCGCGCGCGTCGTCACCGGGCCCGACCACCGGTGGGTCATGCCCTGGTCGATGGCCCTCGGCGGGCTGCTCGTGGTGTGCGCGGACGTCGTCGGGCGCGTCGTGGCCATCCCCGCCGAGCTCGAGGTCGGGGTCGTGACGGCGTTCGTCGGCGCGCCGGTCTTCCTCGCCATCGCCCGCCGGCGCCGGGTGGTGGCGCTGTGACCACCACGGAGACGCGGCCGCTGCCGACGGGCCCGGTCGTGCGGACCGAGCGCGTGTCGGTCCGCGTGCGCACCCGGGTGGTGACGGCCACCGTCGCCCTGCTCGTCGCCGCCGCCGTCCTCGGTGCGCTGGCGATGACCCTCGGCGACTACCAGCTCTCGGTGGGCCAGGTGATCGGCGCGCTCACCGGGAGCGGGTCGCGCGCCCAGGAGTACGTGGTGCTGGGCCTGCGCGCGCCGCGCGTGGTGCTCGCCCTCGTGGTCGGCGCCGCGCTCGGGGTGGGCGGCGCGGTGTTCCAGTCGCTGGCCCGCAACAACCTCGCGAGCCCCGACCTCCTCGGCTTCACCACCGGCGCGGCGTCCGGGGCGCTCATCGCGATCGTGCTCGTCGGCGGCGGTCCCGCGGGCACCACGATCGGCGCGATCGCCGGCACGCTCGTCACCGCGGTGGTCGTGCAGGCGCTGCTCGGCGGCGCGGTCGGCGGCTACCGCCTGGTGCTGGTCGGGATCGGCGTCAACGCCGTGCTCGCCGCGTTCAACAACTTCCTCATCCTGCGCACCGACCTGTCGACCGCGGTCGCCGCGCAGAGCTGGCTGGTGGGCACGCTCAACGGGCGCGGCTGGACCCAGGTGGTGGTCGTGGCGATCGCGCTGGCGGTGCTCGTGCCGATCGCGGCCGCGGGCAGCCGGCGTCTCGACCTGCTCGGCATGGGCGACGACGTCGCCCGCGGCCTCGGGGTGGCGGTCGAGCGCACGCGCGTCACCACGCTGCTCGTCGGCGTCGCGCTCGTCGGGGTGGCCACCGCGGCCGTCGGGCCCGTCGCGTTCGTCGCGCTCGCGGCGCCACAGCTCGCGCGCCGGATCATGGGCACCACCGGCCCCGGCGTGCTGGCCGCCGGGCTCCTGGGCGCGGTGCTGCTCCTGGCCGGCGACGTGCTCGGCCAGCACCTGGCCGCGCCGACCCAGTTCCCGGCGGGCACCATGACCGCGGCCGTCGGCGGGCTGTACCTCGTCTGGCTCCTGGCCAGGGAGTGGAGGGCCGGGAGATGACGCGTCGAGGAGAGCACGCCGACAGGAGAACTCGACCAGGGGGGCTCCCGATGAGCCACCGACTGCGCGCGGAGGGGCTGACGCTCGCCTACGAGCAGCGCACGGTCATCCGCGAGCTCGACGTCGCGATCCCGGACGGCTCGTTCACCGTGATCGTCGGGCCCAACGCGTGCGGCAAGTCGACGCTGCTGCGCGGCCTGGCTCGCATGATCAAGCCGGCGGCGGGGTCGGTGACGCTCGACGAGCGCCCGATCACCGCGTACGGGTCCAAGGAGGTCGCGCGGCGCCTCGCGGTGCTGCCCCAGAGCCCCACCGCGCCCGACGGCATCACCGTGCTCGACCTCGTCGCCCGCGGCCGCTATCCGCACCAGTCGCTGCTCAAGCAGTGGTCGGTGGCCGACGAGGAGGCCGTGCGCGCGGCCATGGCCGCCACCGGTGTCGCCGAGCTGGCCGAGCGCGACGTCGCCCAGCTCTCGGGCGGTCAGCGCCAGCGCGTGTGGATCGCGATGGTGCTCGCGCAGCAGACCCCGCTGCTGCTGCTCGACGAGCCGACGACGTTCCTCGACATCGCGTTCCAGCTCGACGTGCTCGACCTGTGCGCGGACCTGCACGCCGGCGGCGAGCGCACGCTGGTCGCGGTGCTGCACGACCTCAACCACGCCTGCCGCTACGCCACGCACCTGATCGCGATGCGCGAGGGCGCGATCGTCGCGCAGGGCCCGCCGGGCGAGATCGTCGACGCCGACCTGGTGCGGGCGGTCTTCGGCATCACCTGCGAGGTGGTGCCCGACCCGCAGACGGGCACGCCGATGATCGTCCCCGCGGGCCGGGAGACGCGGCGGCGGCGGCGCGAGGCCGCGGCGGCGGAGGACCCGGTCGCGGTGACCCCGTCGTGACCTGATCGTGGGCCGTGCCACTGCTCCGTCCGCGACCTTAGGATAGCCTCAGCTACGAAGCAGGCGTCGACGGAGAGGACGGTACGTGTCCAGCCCGGACGGAGACCCGGCCGCCGGTGTCGACCTCGAGCGCATGCGCGCCGACGTCGCGCGGGCCCTGGAGGAGGCGTCGGAGGCCATCGGCGACCACGACGACCTGCTCGACCGCGGGCTCGACTCGATCCGGCTGATGAGCCTGGTCGAGTCCTGGCGCGCCGGCGGCACCGAGCTGAGCTTCATCGACCTGGCCGAGACGCCCACGCTCGACGCCTGGGCCCGCCTGCTGCACGACGAGGAGCGGGGAGCGACGACGTGACCAACCCCTTCGACGACGAGGACGGCCGGTTCCTCGTGCTCGTCAACGACGAGGGCCAGCACAGCCTGTGGCCCGTGTTCGCCGACGTCCCGGACGGCTGGCGCGTCGTCCTCGGGGAGGCCCCCGAGGGCGAGACCCGCCAGGCGTGCGTCGAGTACGTCGAGACGCACTGGACCGATCTGCGGCCCCGCAGCCTCGTCGAGGCGCAGGAGGGGTCGCGGTGACCGCCCCCGCCCCGGTGCAGCGGTGGATCGACGGCGCGC
>JAQSWW010000258.1 GCA_029266415.1 Actinomycetospora sp.
CTCGGGGCTCCATCCCTCGGGCAGGTCGAGGGCGACGGCGACGGCGGCGCGGCTGAACGAGCTCACGGGCCCCGCGCCCAGGCCCACCGCCTGCGCGGCCAGCAGGATCGTCGCCGTCGCGGTGCCGACGTCGATCCACGGGCCCGGGGTCTCGGGACGGAAGCCGTAGCGCGCGGCCAGCCCCCGGTCCACGCAGACGGTGATCGCCGCCGTGGGACGGGCGAGCATCCCGGGCGACACCATCCGCAGCACCCGCAGCGTGCCCGGGTGGGTCGTCGCGACGAAGCGCTGGAGGTGCCGGTTGCCGGCGGTCGGCGCCCAGCGCGCGGCCTCGAGGATCTTCTCGACCTGCTCACGCGCGACCGGTTCGTCGCTCATCGCCCGCGTGACCCGACGGCGGCGGATGGCGGCGAGGACGGGATCGAGGACGGGATCGGTCACGAGCCGTACCGGGCCTTGAGGTGCGCGGCCAGGGACGCGCACGCCCCGTCGAGCTGCTCGACGTACTCCGCCCGGTCGCGCGGCACCGCCAGCAGCGGCATCGCCGCCAGCGGTCCGCCCAGCGCCGCGGCCGTCTCCGCCGACGCGCGCGGCCCCATGGCCTCGGCGAGGCGGTGGGCGGCGGTCAGCAGGCGCATCGGCCCGTACTCGGCGGCCTCGTCCACCTGCGTGCGCGCGGCGGTGACGAGGTAGGCGAGGAGCTCGAGCGCGTCGTCCTCGTCGAGGACCCAGGGTGCGGTCACCCGGCCATCCTGGCCTCACGCGCGCTCGTCGGACACGACCTCGTACCAGCTCGTCTCGCTCGGCCCGTCCTGCAGGCCCTCCATGCGCTCGCGGGTCTCGAGGAACGCCTCGTCGGAGTGCCACGCCTCCCACGCCGCGCGGGTCGTCCAGGTGCCGATCACCGTCCGCTCGTTGGGCGCCTCGAGCGGGATGACGAGCTGGTTGCCGACCCAGCCCTCCTTCTCGCGGGCGGTCTCGAGGCGGTCGCGCATCGCGGCGTCCCACTCCGGCTCGCGGCCGGGCGTGAGGCTGACGTGGGTGATCACGGTCATCATGACCTCACGACTACCCGCCGCGCGGCCGCGGGAACGCGACCTCCCCGGCCGCCGCCCGCTCGGCGATCTGCGTGACGCGCCCCGCACGGGTCTCCGGCTTCCTCGCCTCGACGACCCACGCGAGCATCATCCGACGCGCCGACCTGCTGAACGCCTCCCAGCGCTCCCGCGAGCCCGGGTAGGCGTCGAAGGCCTCCGCGAGGTCGGGGGGCACGACCAGGTCCTCGACGTCGTCGAGCATCGTCCACGAGCCGTCGGCCTTGGCCGCGTCGACGACCGCCCGGCCGGCCGGTTCGAGCAGCCCCGCCGCCTCGAGCCGCTCGATGCGCTGCTTGTTCGAGCGGGCCCAGCCGCTGCGCCGTCGGCGCGGGGCGAACCACAGCGCCGAGCGCTCGTCGTCGAGCGAGCGCGCCGTGCTGTCGATCCAGCCGAAGCACAACGCCTGCTCGACGGCCTCCTCGTAGCCGACGGTCGGACGTCCGGTGCGCGCCTTCCACGCCACGAGCCAGACGCCGGTGCCGCGGTCGTGGTGCTCGCGGAGCCAGGCCCGCCAGGCGTCGACGTCCTCGGGGTGCACCTGCTCGCCCGTGACCATGGCCCTCCTCGCCCTCGGTACCGTGCGCGCCGTGGTGGCACCGGGTCCCGATCGTGGTGGCCGTCGCGGGCGCCTGCTCCTCGTCGTCGTGATCGGGAGCCTGCTCGGTGCCGTCGCCGTCGTCTACGGCCTGCTGACCTCGCGCTGGGCGAGCGTCGTCGTGGGCGCCGTGCTCCTCGTCGTCGCCGGGTACTGCGCCGTCGTCCTGTGGGGCCTGCGGCGTCGTGATCCTTCCTAGCGCCGACGTGCCTCGAGGCGGTCCGCGACCAGCCCCAGCGGGACCACCAGCACCCAGCTGATGCGCGCCCACTCCGGGGCGACGAGCGCGAGCGGCAGCGACGGCAGGAATCCGAGGATCACCGCCGTCACGCCGTAGTACTTGCCTCGGCCCCACCGGCGCCCGTGCGGGGCGATGACGTCGTCGCGCTCGGCGCTCCACCACAGCCCGAGCGAGCTCGCCGCCGTCGCGATGATCGCCAGTGCGTAGATGATCGTGGCGGTCGCGCTGTCGCCGTCCCCGAGCAGGGCCGTGGGGAACGGCAGCAGCACGACGAAGAACAGGAAGACCAGGTTGGCGACGAGCATCCGCCGCCCGGCGGCGCGACGTGGCCGTCGCGCACCTGGGCGTCGGTCAGGGGGAGGATCAGCAGGGTGATCGCGATGGCGAAGACGCCGTCGCTGAACGCCGCGACCCGGTCGAGGGTCGGCGGGGGCGGGCGTTCGGGATCGTCCTCCTCGCCCACCCGCCCCTCCTCGTTCAGCCCTCGATCTCGTAGGTCGGCGTGATCCTGGCGCGCCCGATGCTGTGGAAGAAGAGGTTGAACCCGAGGAACGCGGGCGTGGCGTCGGCGCCGACCCCGAGGTCCTCCACGTCGACCGCGTGGACGACGAACATGTACCGGTGCTCGCCGTGCCCGGGCGGCGGTGCGGCGCCGATGAAGCGCTTGGCGCCGGCGTCACCGGCCAGCGTGATCGCGCCCTGCGGGAGTAGGTCCTTGTCCGGATTGCCGGCGTCGGTCGGCAGGCTCGTGGTCGAGGCGGGGATGTTCGTGACCGCCCAGTGCCAGAACCCGCTGGCGGTCGGTGCGTCGGGGTCGTAGCAGGTGACCGCGAAGCTCTTCGTGCCCTCGGGCGCGCCCGACCACTCCAGCTGCGGCGACACGTCCTCGCCCCCGGCGCCCATGATCCCGCTGACCTGCGCGTTCGGGAGCGTCTGCCCGTCGCTGACGTCGGTGCTCGTGACGCTGAACGACGCGACATCCGGCAGGAAGTCGTAGGGGTCGGGCGGCTGGTGGGACACGGGGTGCCTCCTCGGATCGGCGGTCGGGTCTCGACGCGCCAGTACCCCTGTGGTCCCCGTCGCCACGCCTCCTCAGGCCGTGGCCGCGGCGCGGTCCCGAGTGGGCACCTCCGTCGCGACGAGGAGGGCCAGGCCCAGCACCGCGAACCAGAGCAGGCTGCTCAGGGCGCCGACGAGCGGCAGCCAGAGGTGCAGCAACGGCAGGACGCCCAGGACCGCGGCCCCGGCGACCCACGGGGGCAGGACCCTGGTCCGCCACACGACGAGCGAGGTCGCGAAGATCATCACGGTTGCCCCGACCTGCGCGTAGTGGTAGCTCCAGACCGACAGCGCGAGCAGGGGCTGGGCGAGTTCGGGGAGGAGGAGGCCGCCGAACCGGACGACCGCCGCCGGGTAGGCCACCTCGGCCGCGAAGCCCGCCGACGTCAACGCGAAGAAGAGGCCCCCGCCGGCGAGGGTGAGGTAGACGGCACCCGACGGCCCCGCGGCCTGCCGGAGCACGTGGACCAGCACGCCGAGGAACACCAGCCCGAGGAGGACGTGCAGCATCGGGAGGGCGCCGTTGGCGGTGACGAACCAGGACGCGCTCTCGTAGTAGCCGGCCGCCTCTTCCGGCGTGCGGGGCTGATCCGGTGTGCCCACCACGTAGGCCGGGATCATCGCCACGGCGGCCAGCACGCCGCACACCCCGCCGATCTTCGTCTCGGTGCTCGCCATGCCGCCTCCTCGCTCGTGGCAGCACATCTCAGCGCGTCGTGCTTGCTGAGAGGGCGTCGCGAGCACGAGACCGCCCGATCGTGTAGGCCGAGGAGCCGCTACGAGAACGCGCCGGCGTAGGCGTTGAGCGCGGGCTGGCCGCCGAGGTGGGCGTAGAGCACGGTCGCGTCCGTCGCGATCTCGCCCGACCGCACCAGGTCGATCAGGCCGGCCATCGACTTCCCCTCGTACACCGGATCGATGATCATGCCCTCGAGCTCGCCGGTCAGCCGGATCGCGTCGATCGTCGACGCCACCGGGATGCCGTAGCGGTCGCCGGCCCAGCCCTCCAGCACCGTGATCTCGTCGTCGCGCAGCTCGCGTCCGAGCCCGATCAACGTCGCGGTGTGCCGGGCGATCCGCTCCACCTGGTCGCGCGTCTTCGGCAACGTCGCGGAGGCGTCGATCCCGATGACCCGACGCGGCCGGTCCTGTCCGGCGAAGCCGGCGATCATTCCGGCGTGCGTCGAGCCGGTGACGGT
>JAQSWW010000090.1 GCA_029266415.1 Actinomycetospora sp.
GGCCATGAGGGTGGTGACCACGGGCGCGCCGGTCTCGTCGGCGAGGTCGAGGAGCTCGGTGGAGGCCTCGGCCTTGATCACACCGCCGCCGACGTAGAGGACGGGACGACGCGCCTCGCCGATCAGGCGGGCGGCCTCCCGGATCTGCTTGGAGTGGGGCCGGGTCGTGGGCCGGTAGCCCGGCAGCTGGGTCTCGACCGGCCAGCGGAAGGTGGTGGCGGCCTGCAGGACGTCCTTGGGCAGATCGACCAGCACCGGGCCGGGGCGCCCGGACGAGGCGATGTGGAACGCCTCGGTGATCGCCCGCGGGATGTCCGCCGGGTCGGTCACCAGCATGTTGTGCTTGGTGATCGGCAGCGTGATGCCGCAGATGTCGGCTTCCTGGAACGCGTCGGTGCCGATGAGCTTGCGCCCGACCTGCCCCGTGATCGCGACGACCGGCACCGAGTCGAGCATCGCGTCCGCCAGCGGCGTCACGAGGTTGGTGGCGCCGGGGCCGGAGGTGGCGATGCACACGCCCACCCGCCCCGTGGCCTGCGCGTACCCGGTGGCCGCGTGGCCCGCGCCCTGCTCGTGGCGCACGAGGATGTGGCGCAGGAGCGTCGAGTCGAACAACGGGTCGTAGGCCGGGAGGATCGCGCCGCCCGGGATGCCGAACACGACCTCGCACCCGACGGCCTCGAGCGAGCGCACCAGCGACTGCGCGCCGGTCGCGGGCTCGGGGTCGACGTGGGTCGGGCGGGGGGCGTCCGGGCGCAGCGGGGCCTGCAGGGCGGTGTCCTGCTGCTCGCTGGGGACGCCGGAGCGCGGCGCGGGGCGCCGCGAGCCGTTCGCCGCGGTGCCCGGGGTGCCGGGGGGCGCGGTGGGTCTGGCTGTGGTCATCGGGTGTGTGCCTCGAGAGGTCGGTGCCGGGTGCTGGTCGAACGAGAGCAGGAGCCGAACATGAAAAAGCCCCCACCGCCTCGAGGCGGGGAGGGCAGGCGCGTCAGCAGGTACTCAGGGCGGGCGCGAGGAGATCGCGACCCGTCAGGCGCTGACGCGCCCCGGGAGTACGAGAATTCGACGCTGGATCACGGAGCCGAGGGTAGGCGTGGCCTCCACGTGGCGTCAAACCGCCCCCCAGGTGTCGGAGTGGCACCATCGACGTGGTGACGAGCGAGGAGACGGCGGGGCCGACGGGGTCGGCGGCGTCCACGGCGCCCACAGCACCCACGGGGCACCCCACGACCTTCCGGGCGGTGCCCCTGCCGGCGCTGGTCGCCGTGGGGTTCGTGGCCGTCGGCCTCTCGCCGATCGCGTTCCAGGGCCGGTGGTGGTTCCTGCTGTTCCTCCTGCCCCTGGCGCTCGCGTGGTGGCTGGTGCGCACGCGCACCGTGGTGGACGCCGACGCGCTGCGCGTGGTCTCGGCAGTCGGGTCGCGACGGCTGCCCTGGAGCGAGGTGGCGACGCTGCGGGTCGCCTCGCGCGGATGGGTGCGCGCGGTGCGCGCCGACGGGAGCGAGCAGACGCTGACCGGGGTGCGGGCGCGCGACCTCGGCCGCGTCGCCCAGGCCAGCGGCGGGCGCATCACCATGCCCACGCCCGAGGAGATCGCGGCGGCTCGCGAGCACGAGCGCGAGCTCGAGGCCACGCGGATGCGGCTGGCGCGGCTGCGGGAGCGGGAGGCCGAGGCGGCGGACGCCGGCCCCCCGGTCGATGAGAGTGGCGATACGGACGCTGATCGTCAGCGACGCCACTCCGCTGACACGCCGGACGGCGACGGCGAGCCGCGCGCGTAACCTCGCGGCCGCCCACCACTGATCGTCTCCTGCGAGGTCACCCGTGCCGCCGCTGCGCTCGCGCGTCACCACCCAGGGTCGCAACGCCGCCGGGGCGCGAGCCCTCTGGCGCGCCACCGGCCTGACCGACTCCGACTTCGGCAAGCCGCTCGTCGCGATCGCCAACTCCTACACCCAGTTCGTGCCCGGGCACGTGCACCTCAATGAGCTGGGCGAGCTGGTGGCGGGCGCGGTGCGCGAGGCCGGCGGGATCGCGCGCGAGTTCCACACCATCGCCGTCGACGACGGCATCGCGATGGGCCACGGCGGGATGCTGCACTCGCTGCCGTCGCGCGAGGTGATCGCCGACGCCGTCGAGCACATGGTGCAGGGCCACGCCGTCGACGCGCTGGTGTGCATCTCGAACTGCGACAAGATCACGCCAGGCATGCTCAACGCCGCGCTGCGGCTGAACATCCCGACGGTGTTCGTCTCCGGCGGGCCGATGGAGGCCGGCAAGGCCGTCGTCGTCGACGGCGTCGCGCAGGCACCGACCGACCTCGTCACCGCGATCTCCGCGTCGGCGTCGCCGCACGTGAGCGACGACGGGCTGACCGAGGTGGAGCGCTCGGCGTGCCCGACGTGCGGGTCGTGCTCGGGGATGTTCACCGCGAACTCGATGAACTGCCTCACCGAGGCGCTCGGCCTCTCGCTGCCCGGCAACGGGTCGACGCTGGCCACGCACGCCGCGCGCCGCGAGCTGTTCCTCGACGCCGGGCGCACCGTCGTCGACCTGGCGCGCCGGTTCTACGTGGAGGACGACGAGTCGGTGCTGCCGCGCAACGTCGCCTCGAAGCACGCCTTCGAGAACGCGATGGCCCTCGACGCCGCCATGGGCGGCTCGACGAACACCGTGCTGCACATCCTCGCCGCCGCCCACGAGGCGGACCTGGGGTTGACGCTCGCCGACATCGACGCGGTGAGCCGCCGCGTGCCGTGCCTGTCGAAGGTCGCGCCGAACTCCAGCCACCACATGGAGGACGTGCACCGCGCCGGCGGCATCCCCGCGATCCTCGGCGAGCTCGACCGCGCCGGGCTGCTGCACCGCGACGTGCACGCCGTCCACGCCCCCTCGCTCGAGGCGTGGCTGGGCGCCTGGGACATCCGCAGCGCGCACCCGTCCGACGAGGCCGTCGAACTGTTCCACGCCGCGCCGGGCGGGGTGCGCACGGTCGAGCCGTTCTCGACGACCAACCGCTGGTCCTCGCTGGACACCGACGCCGCCACGGGCGTGATCCACGATGTCGCGCACGCCTTCTCGGCCGACGGCGGGCTCGCCGTGCTGCGCGGCAACCTCTCCCCCGACGGCGCGGTGATCAAGAGCGCCGGGCTGCCCGAGGACGGGCGGCACTTCCGCGGCCCGGCCCGGGTCGTGGAGAGCCAGGAGGAGGCCGTGTCGGTGATCCTCGGCAAGCAGCTGCAGCCCGGCGACGTGCTCGTCGTGCGCTACGAGGGCCCCGCGGGCGGCCCCGGGATGCAGGAGATGCTGCACCCGACCGCGTTCCTCAAGGGCGCGGGCCTCGGCGCGGTGTGCGCGCTGGTCACCGACGGGCGCTTCTCGGGCGGCTCGAGCGGGATCTCGGTCGGCCACGTCTCCCCCGAGGCCGCCGCCGGCGGGGTGATCGCGCTGGTGCAGGACGGCGACGAGATCCTCCTCGACGTCGACGCCCGGCGCATCGAGCTCCTCGTCGACGACGACGTGCTCGCCGAGCGACGCGCCAAGACGGAGGCCTCGGAGCGCCCGTGGCAGCCGGCCGCCGAGCGCCACCGACACCTCACCAGCGCGCTGCGCGCCTACGCGAAGCTCGTGACCTCCGGCGCGACGGGGGCCGTGCGGAGCGTTTGACCTGCGGTCTCGTGAGTGGGTGTCCGTGCCGGGGCACGGACACCCGCTCACAGCCGCGGTGGGCGCCGGTGGGACGCGGCGCGCAGGGCGTCCGCGACCCGCCGGCACTCGTCGCGTGTGAGCGCCACGGTGTGGCGCCCCAGCGCCAGCACCGCGAACGGGTCGCCGTCGTCGACCTGCACGCACACGATCTCCTCGCCCGCCCCGGTGGTCACGTTCGTCCACGCCTTCATCGCCCGCTCCGCTCCGTCGTCCGCTCTCTCCGTTCTACATACTTGCGTGTTATCCCGCAAGTAAATTACGCGCTACCGTGACGCCGTGGAGGAGACGGGGCGAGCCATCGCGGAGCGGACGCCACCGCGCCCGCGGCGCACCCAGGAGGAACGCCGCGCCCACACCGAATCGGCGCTGCTCGCGGCCGCGGCCGACCTCGTCGTCGAGGCCGGTGTGCCCGCGCTGACCCTCGCCCGCGTCGGCGAGCGCGCGGGCTACAGCCGCGGGATCGTCACCCACCACTTCGGCTCCAAGCAGGCCCTGCTCGAGGCGCTCGCGCGCAGCGCCCAGGCCGGCTTCGTCGCGGGCCTCGAGGACGTGCCGCCGGGACTCGAGCACCTGCTGCGGCTGGTCGCCGGCTATGTCCGGGCACTCACGGGGGCGGGGGTGGCCAGCCGCGCGTTCCTGCTGCTCTGGGCCACCGCGCCCACCTCGGCCGAGCTCGCCCCGATCTTCACCGAGCGCGACGAGCGCTTCCGCGCCGACCTGCGCACGGACGTCGAGCGGGGCGTGGCCGACGGCACGGTGCGCCCCGACGTCGACCCGCAGACCGTCTCCGTGGCCGTCCTGGGGCAGCTCCGCGGGATCAGCATGCAGCACCAGCTCGCCCCCGAGACCATGGACACGGAGCGCGTCGCCGCGCTGGTCGCGGACACCTGGCGGCGCGCCCTCCAGGCCGGATGACGGGACCGGCTAATAGCCGTCGATGACGAGGTTCGGCGGGTCCTCGCCCCGGGCGACGGCCTCGAGCTGGGTGCGCACGACGCGGTAGGCGCGCTCGAGGTGCCCGGGGACGCTGCCGCCGACGTGCGGGGTGATCAGCAGGTTCGGCGCGCTCCACAACGGGTGGTCGGCGGGCAGGGGCTCGGGGTCGACGACGTCGACGACCGCGCGCAGGCGCTCGGCGCGCAGCTCGGCGAGGAGGGCGTCGGTGTCGACCACCGGCCCGCGCGCGGCGTTGACCAGCAGCGCGCCGTCGGGCATCGCCGCGAGGAAGGCGGCGTCGACCATCCCGCGCGTCTCGTCGGTGAGCGGGACCAGCAGGACGACGACGTCGTGGTCCCCGAGCAGGTCGGGGAGCTCCGAGGTCGCGTGCACGCCGTCGCGGGCCCGGCGCCCGACGCGCGTGACCGCCCCGACGTCGAACGTCTCGAGGCGCCGCGCGGTCTGCTCGGCGAGATCGCCCGCGCCGACGAGCAGGACGCGCTTGCCGGTGAGCGTGTCGGTGATGTGCTGGTCCCAGCGGCCCTCGTCCTGGGCCCGCACGAACACCGGGATCTCGCGCAGCACGGCCAGCGTCGCGGCCAGCACCCACTCAGCGGTCACGCCGCCGTGCGCGCCCTGGCAGTCGGAGAGCTGCACGCCCTCGGGGAGCCGCCCGACCCACATCTCCGCGCCCGCCGACAGCAGCTGCACGAGGCGCAGCCGCGGGCAGCGCCCGACCAGCGCCAGCGCTTCGGTCGTCGCCAGGAAGCCGGGGATCAGCACCGCGGCCCGGTCGGCGGCGTCGGGCAGGGCGTCGGACTGCTCGTCGTAGCGGACGAGCTCGAGGCCCTCGATCCCGGCGAGGGCGCGCTCGCCCTCCTCGTGCGGCACCAGGACGGTCACCGGTTCGCTGCTCACGGTCCGCGGACGCTAGTGCACCCGGGAGACGCAGCGCAGCGGAGCTCGACCCGTCGGCCGCCCCGACCCGTCTCACGGCCGGCACAGCCGCGGACGCCTACTGTGTCCCCCCGTGTCGGGACCGTGGCGGACGAGGGCGATCCTCGGGGCACTGCTCGTGCTCGCGGCCCTGCTCGCCGGCTGCGCGCAGTTCCCCGACGCCGGCCAGCAACCGTGGCGCGAGCGCCCCGACCTCGGCGCCGAGCGCGCCCCGCAGCCCCGGTTGCCCGAGACCGGCGAGCCGACGCCCGCGCCCAACTCGGGTGGGCCGTCGGTGCCGCCGCCGTGCGTCGACCCGGACCCGCAGGTGGTGGCCACGTGCCTGGCGCCGCTGTCGGCCGTCGTCACGCTGCCCGGCGGGCAGGCGGCGCTGGTGGCCGAGCGCACCACCGGGCGCATCCTGCGGATCACGCTCGAGGAGCCCCCGGAGACGGTGGCCACCGTGCCGGTCGACGCCGCGGGCGACGGCGGGTTGACCGGGCTCGTGCTGTCCCCGACCTACGCCGAGGACCAGCTCCTCTACGTCTACGCCACGACCTCCGGCGGCAACGCGGTCCTGCGGATCGCGCCGGGCGACGTGCCCAAGACGGTGCTGGGCGGCATCCCGCGCGGCACCTCGGGCAACCGCGGCGCGATCGGCGTGGAGCCCGACGGCACGCTGCTCGTGGCCACCGGCGACGGCGGCAACCGGTCTGCTGCGTCCACCCCGACGTCGCTCGCGGGCAAGCTGCTGCGCATCGACCCGTTCGGGCGGCCCGCGCCGGGCACGCCCGACCCGGCCTCGGCGGTGGTCGGCAGCGGGCTGCACGCGCCCGGCGACGTCTGCACCGACCCGTCGTCGGGCGTCAGCTGGGTCACCGACCGCGCCGGGGCCCGCGACGTCCTGCTGGCCGTGCGGCCCGGGGTTGCGCCGGGCCCGGAGGCCCCGTCGGCCCCGGCCTGGACGTGGCCCGAGCGTCCCGGCGTCGCGGGCTGCGCGGCGCTGCCGGGCACGCTCGTGGTCGGGCTCGAGGGCTCGGCGGCCATGTACGTCCTGCGCCCCACCCCGCAGGGCTCGTTCGTCGGCACGCCGCAGGCCGTCCTCGCCGGCGCGTACGGGCGGATCACCGCCACGGACGTCGCCTCCGACGGTCTCATCTGGTTCACCACGGCCAACAAGGACGGCGGCGGGACGGTCACGCCGACCGACGACCGCGTCGTGCGCATCCGCCCGCCCTCGGGCGGCGCGAGCGGGGCCGACTAGCCCGCGCCCCGCCGGTGATCGAAGTACCGATACGGACGTCCAATGTCAGCGACGCCACGTCGCTGACAACCCACGGACACACCACGGCCCCGTCCCTCTACCCGGGGGGTGGGGAGGAACGGGGCCGTGGGCCTCGCCTGATCTGGGGAGCGGATCAGGAGAAGGACAGCATGCTCGCACCGCTCTCGACGGCGTCGTCGACCGACTGCGCGCCGCCGCCCGTCGCGTCGTGGACCTGGCCGGAGACCTCGTTCACCGCGCCCGAGATCTCCTGCTCGGTGTCGGTGGCCTGGCTCCCGACCGGCACGCCCGCGGCGTTCGCGTGCGTCTGCAGGTCCGAGGTCAGCGCCGAGGTGGTGCGGTTGACGTCGTGCTCGACGGCGGAGGCGTGGCCACCCACGAAGTCCTCGCCGCCCTTGACCGTGGTCGGCACGTCGGTCCCGGGGAGCTCCTGGGCGCTCTCGACGGTGCCGGACACGACGTCCTCGACCGTGTGCGCGGTGTTGTCGAAGCTCGGCGCCTCGTCGGCGAACGCGAGCGACGCGGTCCCGCCGGTGAGGGCGAGCGCGGCCGCCGCGGTGAACGCGCCGCGGCCGGCGATCTTGCCGACCGTGCTGGTCTGACGGGCACGGTGTGCACCCATACGGACCCTCCTGTACATCGTGTGGCGTCGGGGGGATGGACCGGACGTGGGCACAGCAACGCTCGCTGGTGACGCCCGGTCCAGGAGCAGCGACACGCTGCTCCCTTGATCCCCCAACGGGAGGAACCCGGTCGGGTTACGGGGAGGTCTCGAAAAAAGATGTTGGTCGGGCGCCACCGGGTCAGCGGCAGCGCTCGAGCACCAGCTCCTGGACACGCGCGGCGTCCGCCTGCCCCCGGGTGGCCTTCATCACCGCGCCGACGATCGCGCCCGCGGCCTTGGTCTTGCCGGCCTTGATCTTCTCGGCGACGGCGGGCTGCGCGGCCAGCGCCTCGTCCACCGCGGCGGTGAGGGCGCTCTCGTCGCTGACGACGGCGAGGCCCCGGCCGGCGACGACCTCGTCGGGCTCGCCCTCGCCCGCGAGGACGCCGTCGACGACCTGGCGGGCGAGCTTGTTGGTCAGCGTGCCCTCGGCCACCATCGCCACCACGCGGGCCACCTGGGCCGGCGTGATCGCGAGCTCGGTGAGCGCGACGCCGGCGGTGTTGGCCTGCTGCGCGAGGTAGGACACCCACCACGACCGCGCGGCCTCCGGCGGGGCGCCGGCATCGACGGTGTCGGCCACGAGGTCCAGCGCGTCGGCGTTGACGAGGTCGCGCAGCTCCTCGTCGGACAGGCCCCACTCGGTCTGCACGCGCGCGCGACGCTCCCACGGGCGCTCGGGCAGGCCCGCGCGCAGCGACTCGACCCAGTCGGCCGAGGGCTCCAGCGGCGGGAGGTCGGGCTCGGGGAAGAAGCGGTAGTCGGCGAAGGTCTCCTTCGGCCGGCCCGGCGACGTCGTCCCCGACTGCTCGTCGAAGTGCCGGGTCTCCTGGCGGATGGCGCCGCCCGAGAGCAGTACGCCGGCGTGGCGGCCCATCTCGTAGCGGACGGCGCGCTCCACCGAGCGCAGCGAGTTGACGTTCTTGGTCTCGGTGCGCGTACCGAACGTCGAGGTGCCCTTCGGCATCAGCGACACGTTGGCGTCGCAGCGCATCGAGCCCTGGTCCATCCGCACGTCGGAGACGCCGAGCCCGCGCAGCACGTCGCGGAGCGCCGTGACGTAAGCGCGTGCGACCTCCGGCGCCCGCACGCCGGCTCCGATGATCGGCCGCGTGACGATCTCGATCAGCGGCACGCCGGAGCGGTTGTAGTCGAGCAGGGAGTAGTCCGCGCCGTGGATGCGCCCGGTGGCCCCGCCGACGTGCAGCGACTTGCCGGTGTCCTCCTCCATGTGCGCGCGCTCGATCTCCACCCGCCACGTGGTGCCGTCGTCGAGCGGCACGTCGAGGTACCCGTCGAAGACGATCGGGTCCTCGTACTGCGAGATCTGGAAGTTCTTCGGCATGTCCGGGTAGAAGTAGTTCTTCCGGGCAAAGCCGGAGCGCTCCCGGACCCGGCAGTTGAGCGCGAGGCCGATCCTGATCGCCGACTCGACGGCCGCACCGTTGAGACGCGGCAGCGAGCCGGGCAGACCCAGGCAGACCGGACAGACGTTCGTGTTGGGCTCGGCGCCGAACGCGTTGGCGCAGCCGCAGAACATCTTGGTCGCGGTGTTGAGCTCCACGTGCACCTCGAGACCCATGACAGGGTCGAAGTGCTCGCAGACCTCCTCGACGGTGTAGGGGGCGGACTCGACCACGGCGGTCATCGGGAGCCCTCCAGGGCACGGAGTTCGGGGATGCGGGGGCCGGTGGACTCGCCGCGCGCTGTCTCGTAGGCCGCGGCCACGCGGTAGGCGCGGTCGTCGGCCAGCGCGGGCGCCATCACCTGCAGGCCGACGGGCAGGCCGTCGTCGGCCGAGGTCCCGCACGGCACCGAGATCGCCGCGTTGCCCGCGAGGTTGGACGGGATCGTGCACAGGTCGGCCAGGTACATGGCCAGCGGGTCGTCGATGCGCTCGCCGATGCGGAACGCCGTGGTGGGCGTCGTCGGCGACACGAGGACGTCGCAGGTCTCGAACGCGGCGGTGAAGTCGCGGACGATCAGCGTCCGGGCCTTCTGCGCCTTGCCGTAGAGCGCGTCGTACGAGCCCGCCGACAGGGCGTGCGTGCCGATCATGATGCGGCGCTTGACCTCGGCGCCGAAGCCGGCCTCGCGGGTCAGCGACATGACGTCGTCGGTCGAGCGGGATCCGTCGTCGCCGACGCGCAGTCCGTAGCGCATGGCGTCGAAGCGGGCGAGGTTGCTCGACGCCTCGCTGGGCGCGATGAGGTAGTACGCCGGCAGGGCGTAGGAGAACGAGGGGCACGACACCTCGACGACGTCGGCGCCCAGCTCGCCCAGCACCCGGACGGCGTCGGTGAACGCGGCCGACACGCCGGGCTGGTAGCCCTCGCCGGCGAACTCGCTCACGACGCCCACGCGCACGCCCGCCAGGTCGCCGCGGGCCCCGGCCAGCGCGGCCTCGACCACGGGCGGCACCGGGGCGTCCACCGAGGTCTGGTCCCGCGGGTCGTGCCCGGCGATCACCTCGTGCAGCAGGGCGGCGTCGAGCACCGAGCGCCCGCACGGCCCGATCTGGTCCAGCGACGACGAGAACGCGACCAGCCCGAACCGGGAGACGGTGCCGTAGGTCGGCTTCACCCCGACCGTGCCGGTGACCGCGCCGGGCTGGCGGATCGAGCCGCCGGTGTCCGAGCCGAGGGCCAGGGGCGCCTCGCCCGCGGCCACGGCCGCCGAGGAGCCGCCGCCCGAACCGCCGGGGATGCGCGTGAGGTCCCAGGGGTTGCGGCTGGGCCCGAAGGCGGAGTTCTCGGTCGAGCTGCCCATGGCGAACTCGTCGAGGTTGGTCTTGCCCAGCGGCACCAGGCCCGCGGCCCGCAACCGGCCCACGACCGTCGCGTCGTACGGCGGGCGCCAGCCGTCGAGGATGCGGGACCCGCACGTGGTCGGCATGTCCGTCGTGGTCATGTTGTCCTTGACCGCGATCGGCACCCCGGCCAGCGGCGACACCGGCCCGCCGTCGGCGATCGCCCGATCGGCCACCTCGGCCGCGGCCAGCGCGCCGTCGGCGTCGACGTGCAGGAACGCGTGGACCCCGTCCCCGCCCCCGTCCCCGTCGACGGCCTCGATGCGCTCGAGGTGGGCGCGGGTGACCTCCACCGAGGACACCTCACGGGCGTGCAGACGGCGCGCGAGTTCGGTGGCGTCGAGGGAGAGCAGCTCCTCTCCCGATGCTCCAGCTCCGCTGCGCTGCGTGTCGCTCACAGCTCCTCCCCCAGGATGCGCGGCACGCGGAAGCGCCCCTCCTCGGCGGAAGGCGCGCCGGCGAGGGCGGCCTCCCGCGGCAGCGACGGCTCGGTCGCGTCGGGACGCAGGACGTTCGTCTGCGGCACGACCTGGGCGGTCGGCGGGACGTCGTCCGGGATGTCCCCCACCGCCGAGACCGTGTCGACGATGGCGTCGATCTGTCGCGAGAACGTGTCCAGCTCGTCGTCGGTGACCGCGAGGCGGGCCAGTCGGGCGAGGTGGGCGACGTCGTCGCGGGTGATGTCGGACATGGTCCTCCGAGGTGGGGCAGGGACTTCCAGTCTAGGACCGCGGCGACGGGGCCCTCGACGAGGTTTGCGGGTGATCGACGCTCGCTCCGGTCGGGGTCGGCCTGGGAGGATGGCGGACCCGACGGCGGGGTACCTCGGTGCGGCCGCCGTGGCGCCGCGGGCGGGAGATCGGGTGTCCGGGACGTCGAGGAGGGTCGTGACCTACCTGCTGCGCGTCGTGCTGCCCGACCGGCCCGGCACCCTCGGAGCGCTCGCCTCCGCCCTCGGCGCCGAGGGCGCGGACATCCTCTCGGTCGACGTCGTCGAGCGCGGCGCCGGGTCCGCCGTCGACGACCTGGTCGTGGACCTGCCCAGCTCCCGGCCCCCCGACGTGCTCATCACCGCGGCCGAGTCGGTCTCCGGCGTGGTCGTCGAGTCGGTGCGCCCGTTCGCCGGCGCGCTGGACACCACCCGCGAGCTGGAGCTGGTCGAGGCCGTCGCCGCCCACCCCGAGCGCGGGGTGGCGTTGCTCACCGAGGGCGTGCCCGGGCTCTTCCGCTCCGCCTGGGCGCTGGTCACCGAGGCGACCGGCGAGGGGCGCCGGGTGCGCCGCGTCGCCTCCAGCGCGGCCGCGCCGGAGACCGAGGCCGCCGAGCTGCGCTGGCTGCCGCTGGACAAGGCCACCGTGCTCGACCCGACCGGGGGCCACGGGGTGCCCGAGGCGTGGACCGACCTGGACACCGAGCTCGCCGCCGCGCCACTGGGGCGCCCGGAGCGGGCGCTGGTGGTCGGGCGCCCGGGCGGCCCCGCCTTCCGGCCCTCGGAGCTCGCCCGCCTGTCCCACCTCGCGGGGATCGTGGCGACGATCGTGGGCTGACGCGCGGACCGCAGGAACTACCGGCGGTGCTCGGCGCGGGACCCGGGCCAGCGGCCCGAGGTGAACAGCCCGCCGGAGCGGGAGCCCGAGCGGCGGCGGTCGTAGCGGCCCGCCACGTCCTTGCCCTGCGCATAGCGCACGAGCTCCTCGTTGCCCGTGGCCAGCCACGTGCCGTCCGGCCCCTTGAGGGTGTCCTCGAAGCCGATGCGGGTGTCGAGGTTGTTGCGCTTGGCGTACTCGAGCACCGGCCAGGTGCCGCCCTCCTCGCCGTGCAGGAGGATCGGCGCGGGCACCGGCCCGAGGGCCTTGAGGATGCGCACGGCCTCAGCCACCGCGGTGTCGGGGTCGGTGACCGTGACCTCGGCCAGCACGCGGACCGTGCCCCGCGGTAGTCCGGCCTGTTTGAGCTGCACGGCGTCGCCGGTGGTCCAGACGCCGAGCTCGACGCCGATGCCGACCGCGTCGAGCGCCGCGCAGACGCCCTGCCACCCGCGCTCGTGGACGTTGACCGCCGCCACGTCGGGGCGGGCGTGCTTCGGCAGCTTGCCCCACTGGGCGATGAGCTCGGTGCGCTTGAAGGGGTCGGGCTCGACCCAGCGGGCGGTGGTCACGCCGATCTCGAGCTCGGGGGCCTCGCGGCGGATCGTGCCGACCACCGTGCCGATGACGCCGGGGGCGAGGCTCTCCTGCCCGTCGCGGTCGCGCGGGTGGACGTGGAGGCTCTGGACGCCGAGCGCGGCGACCGCGCGCGCGTCGCGGGCCAGGTGGCGCGGGCTCATGGGGACGGCGGGGTACACGTCGGCGGGCCGGGCGCCGTTGGGGCAACACTGCAGCACCGCCGTGTTCCTCCCTCCGCCTCCGGACCCTCCACCGGTGTGTCCAGCTTCAACCAACTCGACGACGAGGGCAACGTCTACCGAGCGGCACCGGGGTTCCCACCGCGACGCCACCCGGACGGTCGCACGCGCGTCACCCGACGGTGTGAGTGTGCCCGACGCCGGGCCGCGGCGTCGGCGGGCCTCTCAGGCGTCCTCAGGGGTGGCGGCCGGTGCCTCCTCCGCGTCGCTCCCCGCCGGGGTCAGCGCCGAGCCCGCGGCGGCCTCGGGCCCCTGCTCGAGCAGCACGCGGAATCCGTCCTCGTCGAGGACGGGCACGCCCGCGGCCACCGCCTTGTCGTACTTCGAGCCCGGCTCGTCGCCGACCACGAGGAACGCCGTCTTCTTCGACACCGAGCCGGCCGCGCGCCCGCCCCGGGCGAGGATCGCCTCCTTGGCCTCGTCCCGCGACAGGGTGGGCAGCGAGCCCGTGACCACGATCGACAGCCCCTCGAGCGTGCGGGGCACCGACTCGTCGACCTCCTCGACGAGCTGCACGCCCGCGGCCCGCCACTTCTCCACGACCTCGCGGTGCCAGTCGACGGAGAACCACTCGCGCACCGCGTGCGCGATGGTGGGCCCGACCCCGTCGACGGCGGCCAGCTCCTCCTCGCTCGCGGCGTCGATGGCGTCGATCGATCGGAAGTGCCGCGCCAGGGCCTGCGCCGCCGTGGGCCCGACGTGACGGATCGACAGGCCGACCAGCACCTTCCACAGCGGACGCTGCTTGGCGGTGTCGAGGTTGGTCAGCAGCTTGCGGCCGTTGGCCGAGACGGTGCCCGCCTTGGTGCGGAAGAGGTCGACCTGGACGAGGTCGTCCTCGGTCAGGCCGAAGACGTCGCCCTCGTCGTGGACCACGCCCGCGTCGAGCAGCGCGGTGGCCGCCTCGTACCCCAGCACCTCGATGTCGAAGGCGCCGCGGCCGGCGACGTGGAACAGGCGCTCGCGCAGCTGCGCGGGACAGGAGCGGGCGTTGGGGCACCGCAGGTCCTTGTCGCCCTCGCGCATCTGGCGCAGCTCGGTGCCGCACTCGGGACAGTGGGTGGGCATGACGAACGCGCGCTCGTCGCCCGTGCGCGCCTCGACGACGGGCCCGAGCACCTCCGGGATGACGTCGCCCGCCTTGCGGATGATCACCCGGTCGCCGATGAGCACGCCCTTGCGCTCGACCTCGCCCGCGTTGTGCAGCGTCGCCAGCGATACCGTCGACCCGGCGACCAGCACCGGATCCATCTCGGCGAACGGGGTCACGCGCCCCGTGCGGCCGACGTTGACGCTGATGTTGCGCAGCGTCGTGGTGGCCTCCTCGGGCGGGTACTTGTAGGCGATCGCCCAGCGCGGGGCGCGCGCGGTGGACCCGAGCCGACGCTGCAGGGCGACGTCGTCGACCTTGACCACCACGCCGTCGATCTCGTGGTCCGCATCGTGGCGGTGCTCGCCCCAGTACTGCACGTGCTCGAGGACCGCGGCGACGCCGTGGAGCACCCGGGTGTGCGACGAGACCGGCAACCCCCAGGCGGCGAGGGCCTCGTAGGCCTCGGACTGGCGGGCCGGCGTGAAGCCCGAGCGCTTGCCGAGCCCGTGGCAGATCAGCCGCAGCGGGCGCGTCGCCGTGACCCGCGGGTCCTTCTGGCGCAGCGACCCGGCCGCGGAGTTGCGCGGGTTGGCGAACGGCTGCTTGCCCGCGGCGACGAGGCCGGCGTTGAGCTCCTCGAAGTCGGCGAGGCGGAAGAAGACCTCGCCGCGCACCTCCATGAGCTTCGGCACCGGGAACTGCTCGGTGCCCGTCAGCTCGGTGGGCACGTCGGCCAGCGTGCGCATGTTGAGCGTGATGTCCTCGCCCGTGCGCCCGTCGCCCCGGGTGAGCGCGCGGGTGAGGTGGCCGTCCTCGTAGAGCAGGTTGACCGCCAGCCCGTCGATCTTGAGCTCGCAGAGGTAGAGCAGCTCCTCGGTGGGGAAGTCGAGCTCGCGCTGCACCCGCAGCACCCACTCGCGCAGCGCCTCGCCGGTGAACGCGTTGTCGAGCGAGAGCATGCGCTCGAGGTGGTCGACCGCGACGAAGTCGGTGGAGAACCCGCCCCCGACCCGCTGCGTGGGCGACGCGGGCGTGACCAGCGACGGGTACCGCTCCTCGAGGCCCTGCAGCTCGCCGAACAGCTCGTCGAACTCGCCGTCGGTGACGATCGGCGCGTCGAGCACGTAGTAGCGGAACTGGTGGTCGGCCACGACCTCGGACAGCTCGCGGTGCCGCTGGGCGGCGTCGGTCGGCACGTCGGTCTGCTCCGTGCTGGTCACAGCGCCGAGATTAGCCGCGCACCCCGACAGTGGACCGGGACTCGACCGTGTCGGGGTCCGGCGGCGGCGCCGCCCGGTACGGGATGGAGCACGCGAGCGTCAGCACGGCCAGGCAGGAGAACAACAGGACGGTCGCGGCGACGCCCTCGGGGCGCAGGAGGGCGGGGACGTCGCCGAGCAGCGCCACGATGACCAGGAAGGCCACCACCGGGACGATCATCGCCGACCAGGCCAGCCGTCGCCGGGCCCGGGTGCCGCGCCCGGCCAGGGCCCACCCGCCCGCCATGGCGGGCAGCACGAGGAGCAGCGCGGACGGGTCGACGGCGAAGATCAGCGGAACGAGCGTCAGCCGGCGGCGCGGGCGCCCGACGCGACGCCGGTGCTCGGCGTACCCGAGCAGCCCACCGACGAGGGCGCTCGTGAGCAGGATGAAGCCGAACGTGCCGAGCCAGGTGACCTCCGACTCCGGTCCGGCGACCGTGGCCATGAACCCCCGCAGGGCGGCGCCCCACCGGCGACCACCAGCCGTGGTCCGTGGCGCGGGTCGCGTCGCACGGCCGCGGCGCCCGCGAGGCCCGGGACCGCCAGCAGGGAGACGACCAGGACCACGTGCCACGCGCCCCGCGGGGTGTCGAGGGCGAGGTCACGCCGGGCGATCGCGGTGACCGCCACGGGCAGGGCGGCCATCCAGGCCAACGTGCACACCGCTCCAGCGAGCACCAGCGATCGGGTCATGACGCCTCCCGCGGCGCGACCAGGGTGATGCACACGCAGAGTACTCGTGATGGGCCGTCCGAGCGGTGATTCTTTGTCGCCAGCGGTCGAGAGTGACTCAACGTGTCAATCGAGATGGCGTTCGACCGACGCCACGAACCCCGCCGCGATGCCGGCGTAGGAACTGTCGGTGATGCCGCCGACGTGCGGGGTGACCACCACGTGCTGGGCCAGCAGCTCGTCGTCGGGGTCGATCGGCTCGACCCACGTCACGTCCAGCCCTGCACCCCGCACGTGCCCGGCGCGCAGCGCGTCGAGCAGCGCGTCGCGGTCGACGACGGGGCCGCGCGCGACGTTGACGACGTACCCCGCGGGACCGAGGGCGGCGAGCGCGGCTGCTCCGACCAGCCCGCGCGTCTCCTCGGTCAGCGGGCAGCACACGACGAGGTCGTCGCAGCGGGCGAGCGCGCCGGGCAGGTCGTCGGCGAGGTGGTACTGACCGTCGTCGAGCAGTGCGGCGGCCCGTGGCGTCTCCGCACGGGGCCGGCGGCCGATGCCGACCGGGACGGCGCCGAACGCACGGAGGCGCCCGATCACCTCGGCGCCGATGTCGCCCACGCCGAGCACGCCGACCGTGCGGCCCGCGAGCGTCCTGCCCATCGGTTCGCCGACCAGACGCCGCGCGACGTTCGCCCGGGCCTCCTCGAAGCGGCGCAGCAGCGCCAGCAGGTGCAGCAGGGCGACCTCGGCCACCGCGACGGCGTTGCCGGACTCCGCGCCGGAGACGTTGTCGACCGGGATGCCACGCTCGGCCGCCGCCGCGATGTCCACCCCGGACAGCCCGACCCCGAACTGCTGGATCATGCGCGGCGCCGCGGCGTCCATGAGCGCCCCGGAGATCACGCTGCCCATCGGACAGAGCACGTCGACCCGCGCGACCCCGTCCGGCGGCACCTCGACGGGCACGTCGACGATCTCCACCCCGGGCCGGCCGGCGTCGTCGAACGCCGTGGCCAGGGCTCCGCGCAGGGCGGCGAACCCGCCGCCGACCAGTCCGATCCGCACGGGGGTGAGTAGATCACCAGCTCGCGGGTGGGTCGGCGAACGCCCGGGCGAGCTCGACGGTGGTGCTCGTCGCCCGGCGGGCCCACGCCGGCCCGGCACCGGCCAAGCCACAGGCGGGGGTGACGACGGCGCGGTCGGCCAGCCGGGCGCGGTCGAAGCCGAGGCGGTCGGTGAGGTCCAGTGCGGGTCGGGCGAGGTCGTGCAGTTCCGGACGCGTCGCGGGCTCGGTCGTGGGGACGATCCCCAGCCACAGTTCGACCCCGGACTCCCACAGCTCGCCGAGGGCGTCGAGCACGTCGGCCGGCGCGTCGGGACCGCCCAGGGCACCCAGGTCCACCGCGACGGCGTCGGCCCCGGCCGCGCCCAGCAGGGCCAGCGGCGGGGTCGGGTGGCAGCAGTGCACCGCGACCGAGGTGGCGCCCGCGTCCCGGGCGGCGGTGACCAGGTCGGCGAGCACGACGCGGGCCTCGGTGCCCGGGACGGCGCGGACCGTGCCGTAACCCGACGGCGTGCGCAGCGAGCCGGCGAGGACGGCGGGCAGCGACGGCTCGTCGACCTGCACGACCACGGGCGCGCCGGTGCGCCGGGCGAGCTCGGCGACGTGGGTGCGCAGGCCCTCGGCGAGGCTCGCGGCGAACTCGGCCACCGCACCGCGGTCGGTGAGCACCCGGTGCCCGGACCGCAGCTCGACGCCCGCGGTGAGCGTCCACGGGCCGACGACCTGGCACTTGACGGCGGCCGGCGTCGCGCCGGCCGCCCCGAGCGCCTCGTCGAGGGCGTCGAGGTCGCGGGCCAGCAGCTCCTGCGCGCGCCGGTGCTCGCCACCCGGCCGGCGGGCGACGCGGTAGCCCGAGGGCCACTCCTCGACCGCGAGGTCGACGAGCAGGGCCGCCCCGCGGCCGACGATGTCGGCGCCGAGACCGCGCGCGGGCAGCTCGGGGACGTAGGGCATGCCGGGGAGCTCGCCGACCACCGTCCGCGCCGCCTCCTGGCGGTCGGTGCCGGGCCACGAGCCGAGCCCGGTGGCGCGGTCGCCGGGCTGCACCGGGCGCTCGCGGTCCGCGGCGGGCGTCGTGTCGGTCGGGGCGGTCGTCTCGCTCACGTCGTCAGGATCCACCTCGCAGGCGCCCCCGCGCCGGGTGGGCCGGCGCTCGACGGTCAGCTCTGGTCGTCCGGGACGACGTGCTCGGTCTCGCTCGCCTCGCCGATCGGCAGGACGTCCTCCGGGTTCGGCTGCTCGGGCTCCGCGGGCTCGCCGCGCAGCGGGGCGGCGTCGGGGACGACGGTGGCGGGGTCGGTGTCGTTCTGCTGGGACATCGGTGGTGGCCTCCCTGGGTCGGTGACCCTGGCGGTTACCCGCGTCACCCGCGGAGCGGACCCCGACTGGATCGATGCGGCCCCGCGCGGTGGCAGCATGGGTCGGCGATGGAGGTGCTGGCGGAGCAGGAGTGGCGGGCCCGCGCCGGCGTGCACGCCGAGCGGGCCGACACGCTCACGGCCGGGCACCGCGCGCGGAAGGCGCGCGGCGAGACCCACCCCGTCGAGGACTTCCTGTACACCTACTACCCGACCCGCCCGAGCCGGCTGCGGCGCTGGCACCCCGGCGCGGGTGTCGTGCTCGCCGGCGACGCCGAGCGCGCCGGGTGGCGGCACTACACCGCCGACGGCGACGGCGTCCGCGTCGACCACGCGACGCTGCTCGCCGAGCGGACCGCGACCGTGGACTTCGTCGCCGGACTGCTGCGGGCCACCGTGGACCGCCCGCCCCAGCTCGGGTGCTTCGGCCTGCACGAGTGGGCGATGGTGCACCGCGACGACGCCACCCGGCACCCCGTCCCGCTGCGACTCGGCGCGGCCGGCACCGACGAGGTCGTCGAGACCCACCGGAT
>JAQSWW010000091.1 GCA_029266415.1 Actinomycetospora sp.
CTGCGCCGCGCCCTGCGCCGGCCGGCCCGCCGCCCGAGCCGGGACGACCGCGCGGACCAGCGCCGGGCCCGCGCCCGGGCCCGGGAGGAGCGCGGCGCCGAGCCGCCCCGCGCGGCGTGGGGCGACGTCCTCGCGCTCGTGGCGGCGGTGGTGCTGGTCGTCCTGGGCGCGGCGAACCTGTCGGCCATCGGCGACGGGGACGCGGCCACCACGAAGCTCGTGACCGGCGGGCTGGGCCTCGCGGTGCTGTTCCTGCTCGCCGCGCGTCGCTTCACGGTCACAGCGGCGCTGGCGTGGACGGCCTACGGCGCGACGCTGGCGCTGCTGCTCGCCGTGCTCCTCGTCGGGCGCGAGGTGAACGGCGCCCGGCGCTGGCTCGCCGTCGGCGGCGTCACCCTGCAGCCCTCCGAGCTCGCGAAGATCGCCGTCCCCCTGGTGCTGGCCGCGGTGCTCACCCGGAGCCGCCCCACCTGGCGGCGGTTCGCCGTGGCGCTCCCGTTCGCGGTGGTACCGATCGTGCTCGTCGCGGACCAGCCCGACCTGTCCACGGCCACGCTGCTGACCGTCACGGCGGCCGCCGTCCTCGTGATCGCCCGGGTCCCCACCCGGTACCTGCTCCCGGTGCTCGCGGCGGCGGTCGTGGCGGCGCCGCTCGCGGTCGGGCTCCTGCGCGACTACCAGGTCGCCCGGCTCGGGACATTCCTCACCGGATCCCAGTCCGCCGAGGGCCCCGGGTGGGCCGTGCGCCAGGCGCGGCTCGCGATCGCCCGGGGCGGCTGGTGGGGCGACCGGTCGGACCCGGTCCACGTCCTGGCCGCCCGCTACCTGCCCGAACGCGAGACCGACCTCGCCCTCGCCTCGCTCGCGTCGGGCTGGGGCGCGGTGGCGGCGGCCCTCGCGCTGCTGGCCGGGCTCGTCATCGTGTGGCGGTGCGTGCTGGGCGCGCGGGCGCCGCGCAGCGCCACCGGGCGCCTGTTCTGCGCGGGCTTCGCCGTCCTGCTCGCCGTCGAGCTCGTCGTCTCGACCGGGGGCAACCTGGGCCTCCTGCCCGTCGCCGGCGTGCCCTTCCCCGTCCTGTCGGGCGGCGGTACCGCGACCGTGGTGCACCTCGCGGCGCTCGGCCTCGCGCTGAGCTGCCGCCGCGACGGCGCGCGCCGCCTCCTGTGGACCTCCGCCGCCCGCAGCCGTCCCCGGCTGGCCCGCACCACCGTCGCGGCCCTCACCGTCGTGCTCGTCGCGTTCGCGTCCTTCGGCGCGGGGGTGGTGCGGGACCCCGTGGCGGCCGCGGCGAGCGTCGACCAGATGACCCGGTGCGTCACGATCCCGGCGCCCCGCGGGGCCGTGGTCGACCGGCACGGAGCGCTCCTCGCCGCCGACGCGGGGGACCGCGGCGTCCGCCTCGCCCCGGCGCTGCTGCGTCGCGAGCCGACCGCCGTCGACCGGCTCGCCACGCTGCTCGGCCGCCCGCCCGCCGATCTCCACGCGCTGGTGGACCCGGCACCCGACACCGTCGTGGGGCTCGACGCCGGGACGGTGTCCGGGCCGGTCGGCGACACCGTGGCCCGCGCCGGGCTGCCCGGCGTCGTGGTCGTCCCGGCACCCCGCCGCTCCTACCCCACCGGCCCGGTGCTCGCCCCCGTGCTCGGCTGGGTCGGGCTCGCGACCCCGACGCAGACCGCGTGGCACCCCGACCTCGATCCTCGGGGCACGACGGGCCGCGCGGGCGTCGAGCAGAGCTACGACGCCGTCCTGCGCGGCGTGCCGGGTGAGCAGTGCTACTGGGTCGATCCGGGTGGGCGCCCCGTCGGCGCCGCCGCACGGCAGGACCCGGTGCCCGGGACGGCGCTCACCCTGACCATCGACCTCGGGGTGCAGCGGCGCCTGGTGGCGGACGTCGCCGCCTCCCTCGCCGGGAGCGCGCGCGGCGCGGTCGGCGGCGCGGTGGCCATGGATCCCCGCAGCGGCGCCGTGCTCGCCCTGGCGAGCTGGCCCAGCCACGACAACGCCCTCTACGGGCCGCCCCTCGATCCCGCCGCCCTCCGGGCCGCCTCGCGGACGCCCGGCACCCCGACGATCAACCACGCCATCGCCTCGGCCCTGCCGCCGGGCTCCACCTACAAGCTGGTCAACGCCGCGGCGAACATGGTGCACCGGGTCCTCCCCCCGGAGCGGGTCATCCCCACCGGCGGGAGCTTCACCTACGGGAACAACACGTTCGGCAACTGGCGGGTGCTGCCCCCGCAGAACATGGTCGACGCGATCGCCTGGTCGAACGACGTCTACTTCTACAAGCTCGCGCTCGCGCTGGGGCCCGACGCCATGATCGACACTGCGCGGGCGCTGGGCGTCGGGCGCCCCACCGGCATCGACCTGCCCGGTGAGAGCCCCGGCTACCTCGGCACCCCCGCGAGCGTCACGGCGGCCGGCAACACCTGGTACCCCGGGTCGACCGTGATCCTCGGCATCGGGCAGGGGCCGATCCTGGCGACCCCGCTCCAGACCGCGCGGTGGACGGCCGCGGTCGCCACCGGCGCGCTGGTCACGCCCCACGTCGGGATGGCGGTGGGCACCGGCCCGGGGGCGACGGCCCTGCCGCACCCGGCGCCGACCCCGTTGGCGTTCGCCGACCGGCTCGGGCCGGTCCGCGACGGGATGCGGGCCGTCGTGACCTCCGGGACCGGCAGGGCGCTGGCCGGCGCGGGTATCCCGGTGGCGGCGAAGTCGGGCACGGCCGAGGACCCCTCGGTCCCGGGCGGCGGCGTGGACGACTGGATGACCGCCGTGGCGCCGGCCGACGCCCCGGACCTCGTGGTCACCGCGCTCGCGCAGCGGCCCGACAGCGGCACCTCCCGGACCGCGGGCGTCGTGGCCGCCACGCTGCGGGCCCACGGCGAGGCCGGGCCGTAGCCCGCCGGGCGGGCGTCACAACGCGCAGGAGACCAGGACCGGCTCGGGCTCGAGCACCAGACCGAAAGCGGCGTCCACGCGGTCGCGGACGTCGCGGGCCAGCGCCAGCAGGTCGTCGGTCGTGCCGCCGCCGCGGTGGGTGAGCGCCAGCGTGTGCTTGGTGGACACACGGACCGGCGCCTGCGGGCCGGGGTGACCCCGGGGGACGCCCGCGCGCTCGATGAGTGCCGCCGCCGAGAGCTTCACGCGCCCGTCGGGCATCGGCCACGCCGTGATCGGCACCTGGCCCGCGGCCCGCGTCCGGGCCTCGACCCGGTCGGCGGTGGCCCGGTCGACGACGGGGTTGGTGAAGAACGAGCCGGCGCTGCGGCTGTCCGGGTCGTCGGGGTCGGTGACCATGCCCTTGCCGCGGCGCAGCCCGAGCACGGCCTCGCGGGCCTCGGCGACGGGCACGCGCGTGCCGGGCCCGACGCCGAGGGTGCGGGCCAGCTCGCCGTAGCGCACCGGAGCCGACAGCCCGTCGGTGGTGACCCGGAAGCGGACGCCGAGCACGACCTCGCCGTCGACGTTGCGGTCGCCCTTGAGCCGGCTCGTGCGGTAGCCCAGGCCCAGGTCGGCGGCCGGGACGACGCCGCGCCGGCCGGTCCGCCGGGCGTAGAGGTCGACGTCGAGGAGGACGTCGGCGACCTCGACGCCGTAGGCGCCGACGTTCTGCACCGGCGTCGCCCCGGTGCGGCCCGGGATGCCCGAGAGGCACTCGAGCCCGCCGTAGCCGGCGGCCACGGTGTCGGCGACGAGCGCGTCCCAGTCGTGGCCGCCCTCGACGTGCAGCACCACCGACTCCGCGTCGCGGGCGACGACGTGGTGGCCCCGGTTGTCGATGAGCAGCACGGTGCCGGCGAATCCCGCGTCGCCGATGACGAGGTTGGATCCGCCGCCGACCAGCAGCAACGGCTCGCCCGCCCCGTCGGCGGCCCGCGCCCGCGACACGACCTCGTCGGCCGTCGTCGCGCGCACCAGCCGCCGCGCCGGGCCGCCGAGCCCGAGCGTGGTGTGCGGCGCGAGGAGGCTCGCGGCGTCGACGTCGGCGGGGGTGTCGGCGGCACGGTCGCCCTGCGCGGGCGCCGTGCGTGCGGTCGGACCGGGTGCCATGACCTCCGACGGTAGCCTCCGGCCCGTGCCGAGCCGCATCACCCACCGCGCCACCTGGGACGCCCCCGCCCAGGACGTCTACGCGGAACTGGTCGACGCCGACCACCTCCGCGCCCGCCTGCAGGAGCTGGGCGGCAACGACCCGGCCCTGGTCGAGCACTCCGTCGACGCCTCCGGCGCGCGCCTGACGCTGCGCCAGGCGGTCCCCGCCGAGTTCCTGCCCTCGGTCATCCGCCGCTTCACCGGAGGCGATCTGGTGCTCCACCGCGTGGAGACCTGGCGGCCCCGGGACGGGGGCGGCTACGAGGGCACGGTGGAGGTCACCGTGCGCGGGCTGCCCGGCTCGCTCACGGGCACCCAGCGCCTCACCGACTCCGGCGGCGGGTCGGTCACCGAGGTCGACGGGCAGGCGTCGGTGAACGTGCCGATGGTCGGCAGTCGCGTCGAGGGCGTCGTCGTCGAGCAGGTGGGCGCGCTGCTCGACGCCGAGGACGAGTTCACCCGCCGCCGCCTCGCGCAGGGCTGACGCGGTGAGCAGCCGCCTCGTCGTCACCCTGAGCTGCCCGGACCGCACCGGCATCGTCGCCGCCATCACCGGCCGGCTCGCGGCGCTCGGCGCGTCGATCACCGAGGCCGCCTACCACGCCGACGTCGACGCCGGCTGGTTCGTGACGCGCCAGGTCGTGGACTCCGCGTCGGTGCCCGGCGGCGCCGACGTGCTGCGCCCGGTGATCGGGCGGGTCGCCGCCGAGCTCGAGGTGCCCGGCGGCGAGCCGGTGCGCTGGCGGGTGCGCGACACCGCCGAGCGCCCGCGCGTGGTGCTGCTGGTCAGCCGGGAGTCGCACTGCCTGCACGACCTGCTCGGGCGGGTGTGGGGCGGCGAGCTGGACATGGACGTGCGCGCGGTCGTCGGCAACCACGAGGTCCTGCGCCCGATCGCCGAGGCGCACGGCGTGCCCTTCCACCACGTCCCGTTCCCGGCGCGCGACCGGGACGACGAGGCGCGCACCGGCCGCGACGCCGCGTTCGCGCAGGTCGCCGACATCGTCGACGCGCACGAGCCCGCGGCCGTGGTCCTCGCGCGGTTCATGCAGGTGCTGACGCCGTCGCTGTGCGAGCGCTGGGAGGGGCGGGCGATCAACATCCACCACAGCTTCCTGCCCTCGTTCATCGGCGCGCGGCCCTACCACCAGGCCCACGCCCGGGGGGTGAAGCTCGTCGGCGCGACGTGCCACTACGTGACGCCCGACCTCGACGCCGGCCCGATCATCGAGCAGGACGTCAGCCGCGTGGACCACGCCGACACCCCGGAGGACATGGTCCGCCGGGGCCGCGACGTCGAGAAGCTCGTGCTGGCCCGGGGCCTGCGCGCCCACCTCGAGGACCGCGTGCAGGTGCACGCGGGCCGCACGGTGGTGTTCCGTTAGGTCGAGGGTGGTCGCTAACGACCCAGCCCCTCGAGCGCCTCGGCACCCGGCAGCTCGCCGAGCACGGCGCCGGGGACCAGGAGCTTGCTCTCGCGGCGCCCGCTGCCGACGACGACGGCCGGTGCGGCGAGCACGGTGGGGTCGACGAGCACGGGCCAGTCCGCGGGCAGGCCGAACGGGGTGATGCCGCCGTAGGCCATGCCGGTGAGCTCCACGGCCTCGTCCATCGGCGCGAACGACGCCTTGCGCACGTCGAGGCGCTTGCGCACCACGGTGTTGACGTCGGCGCGGGTCGTGGCCAGCACGACGCAGGCGGCGAACCGCCGCTCCCCCGCGCGTGACCCGGCGACCACGACGCAGTTGGCGGACGCGTCGAGCGGCGAGCCGTAGGCCTCGCAGAACGCGGCGGTGTCGGCGAGCTCGGGGTCGATCGCGGCGACGAGGCACGCGGCGGCGGTGTCGGCGGGCAGCGTGTGCAGGGCCGCGAGCACCGGCGCGGCGAGAAGGTCCGGCCGGTCGAGCGCGGGCTCGGGCCGCAGCGACCCGGCGATCGCCAGGGCCGCGCCGGTCACCAGCGCGGGCCCTGCTGGATCTCGACGATGCGCGGGCGCACGTCGACGATGTAGATGAGCACGGCGATGACGCCGACGAGCCAGAGGAAGCTGGCGGGCCCGGCGGGCCAGCCGCCGGAGAGCAGGTCGGGCAGGATCATGATCGCGGCCCCGACGCCGGTGATGGCGCACCAGACCGGCTTCGTCAGCTTGTCGGCGGCCGTGTACGCGTCGGAGCGCTGCATCAGGGCGTGCACGAAGGCGAAGAGGCCCACCGGGATCCCGATCAGCCACAGCGCCAGCAGCACGTAGTTGTCGAGGTTGTAGAGCACGGCCACGGCAGCCAGCGTACGTGCCCTCCGCGGTCGGGTGACAGGCGCGCGGGCGACGCGGCCACGCACGACAGCCCCGGGACGGCGAGCGTCCCGGGGCCGTGCGGTGTGGAGGGTCACCGAGGGGTGACGGACCTCAGCTCTGCGAGGCCTTCTTGGCGCCGGCGGTGGTGGCCGCGGACTTCGGCGCGTTCTTCGGGCCCTGCTTCTTCGGCGCGGTGCGCGCGGCGGCCTTGCGCGAGGCGCTGCGGGTGTCCGCCGCGACCTCGTCGCCGGCCTCCTTGATCTCCTCGGAGAGCTCGGCACCGGCCTCGGCCACGTTCTCGGCGGCCTCGGCGCTGACGCGCTGCGTGGTGCGGGCGGCGCGCTCGCCGACCGAGCGGGTCTGCTTGGTGACCTCGGCGAGGCCGGCCTCACCGCGGACGCGGAAGCCCTCGACGGCCTCCTCGAGGCGACCCTCGATCTCGGACTGGACCTGGTCCACGGTCGCCAGGGCCTGCTTGACCTGCGGCTGGGCCTTGATGCCGTGGTAGGTGACCTCGCCGCGCTTGATCAGGTCGGTGTAGACGCTGCGGACAGCGGCCAGGTAGCTGTCGACCAGGCGGCGGAAGTCCTCCGCGGTCAGCTTGGTGCGCAGCTCCTGCAGCTCGGCCGGCAGGTCCTCGACGCGGGCCTGCACCTCGGTGGCGCCGGCCTGCACGCGGCCCGCGGCCTCGCGGGCGGCGGCGACGGCGACGTCGCCCAGGCCGAGCACGGCCAGGGCCGGCTGGCGCAGCGGGTCGATGGCGTCCGAGACGACCTTGGTGGCCTGGTCACGGGCCTCGCGGACGTCGAACTTGGTGGGGAAGGTGACGGCCATGCTGATCTGACTCCTCGTTCGGGTGTTCTCGATCTGAGCGATAGGGGCGTGGGACGGACTCAGGACGGAACGCGGGTGTGACCCGCGTCGTCCCCGTCCACACCCGGGTCGACCACGTCGTCGACGACGGGCACGACCGTGCCCGTGGCGCCGCCGCCGGTGTTGCCGCGACGGAACGACTCGTAGATGTCGGTGAGCACCTGCTTCTGGCGCTCGGTCAGGTCCGGGTCCGCGGCGACCGCGTCGAGCACCGGGGAGTGGTCCCGGGCCTCGAGGATGCCGGCGCGGACGTACAGCGCCTCGGCGGAGATCCGCAGGCCGGTCGCGATCTGGGCCAGGATCTCGGCGGACGGCTTGCGCAGCCCGCGCTCGATCTGGCTCAGGTACGGGTTGCTGATCCCCGCGACCTTGGCGAGCTGACGGAGGCTGACCTCCGCGCCCTCGCGCTGCCGGCGGATGTAGGCCCCGATGTCCTCGACGGCCTGGCCGATCTTCTCGACCCCGTCCGTGGCCACCGGAACCACCTCCTCCGATCTCGCTGTCACCCACGCTAACACGAGTGCTAGCTGCTGCAAGCACATCGCTAGCGCTGGTCAGGTGGCCTCACACACACACGGACGGGTGACGCGGGCCTCGGCCTCGCGCTCGGCGGGTGAGGCGCGGTCAGACGAGCAGCTCGCCCACCGTGTAGATCACGAGGCCCGCGAGCGAGCCGACGATGGTGCCATTGATGCGGATGAACTGCAGGTCGCGGCCGACCTGCAGCTCGATCTTGCGCGAGGCCTCGTCGCCGTCCCAGCGCTCGACGGTGTCCGAGATCAGCGTCGTGATCTCGCGGGAGTACCGGCCGACGACGTAGCCGGCGGCGTCGACGATCCAGCCGTCGATCTTGTCGCGGAGCTCCGGGTCGTTGTCGAGGCGCTCGCCGAAGCGGGCGACGCCGTCGGTCACGCGCAGCCGCAGCTGCGACGACGGGTCCTCCGCGGCGTCGAGCAGCATCGCCTTGCCCGTCGTCCAGGCCCGGGAGATCAGCGCCTGGACGTCGGGGTGCTCGAGCAGCTGGCGCTTGATGGCCTCGACCCGCTCGCCGGTGTCCGGGTCGTCCTGCAGGTCGGCGGCGAAGGAGATCAGGAACCGGTCGATGGCCTTGCGCATCGGGTGGTCGGCGTCCGACTTCACCGCCCACGCGAACGACAGCGCCTCGGCGTAGAGCCGGTCGCCGATGAGGCCGTCGACGAAGCGCGGCGACCAGCTCGGCGCCTGCCTGCTGACCAGCGCCATCACGGTCTCGTGGTTGTTGCGCACCCAGTCGTAGGCGCGGTCGCAGACGAGGTCGACGAGGCGGCGGTGCGAGCCGTCGGCCAGCACCCCGGCCAGCAGCCGGCCCAGCGGCGGCCCCCACGGCTGGGCGACGACGCGGCGCGTCACCGCCTGGTCGACGACCTCCTGGATCTCGTCGTCGCGCAGCACGGTCACCGCGCCGCGCACGACGGTGGCCAGCTCGGCGGTGACCCGCTCGGCGTTGCCCCGCACGCAGAGCCAGCTGCCGACCCGCGCGGAAATGCGTGCGGCGCGCAGCTTCTCGCCCACCACGGCGGGAGCGAGGAAGTTGTCGCCGACGAAGCCGGACAGGGCCTGGCCGAGCTGGTCCTTCTTGCGCGGGATCAGCGCCGTGTGCGGGATCTTGATCCCCAGCGGGTGCCGGAAGAGCGCCGTGACGGCGAACCAGTCGGCGAGGGCACCGACCATGCCGGCCTCGGCGGCGGCGCGGACGTAGCCCGTGAACCCCGGGCCGCCGTTGCGCTCCCAGAGCAGGAAGACGATCCAGACCATCGCCGCGCCGAGCAGGAACCCGGTCGCGACGGCCTTCATCCGCCGCAGCCGCGTGCGCTTCTCGGCGTCGTCGCCGCCCAGGCCCACCATCGACGTGAACGACTGGTTCGTGCGCGCACGCGGGGCCTCGGGGGTGGCGGCACCCTCGTCCGCGGCGGGACGGACCACGGGCACGTCGCGACCGATCGGGTCGGTCGGCGGGTCGGTGTCCACGCCGCGGTCCACGTCGCTCGGTCTCCCGGCACCGCGGTCCGGGCCCTGGGCGGTCTGCACGTTCCCAGTGTCCCACCGCCGCGGCGCGGGTCCCGGGTCGTGGCCCCGGGTGCACCCGAGGAGCGTCCGGACGGCGGAGGGAGACGTGCGTCACGCCCCGCTCGTCGCCCACGAGGGTGAACCGGGCGACCGGTCGGCGCGAATCCCGGCCGGGACGGCGAGAGTGCGTATCGCGCGCACGACCTCGTTCGTTGGACAGATGCCGTTGTCGCCGCAGTTCGCGCCGAAGCCGCCGCGAGGTCTCGACGGTACGACCCCCGAGCCGTCCCCCGTGGGGGACGACCCGGTCCCCCGTGCGACCGACCGCGCCCGGCCGCACGGGGTCTCGCGTCCCTCGGTCGCCGTGCTGCCCCACGGCGACCGGGGGGCGCCCCTCTCGTGGCTTCCGCGGAATTGGACGATCGACCAATTCGGTGGTACGCCTCGAGGTGTGAGCAGCGAACGCGGCCGGAACACCCGTGGCGCGGTGCTCGGCGCCGCCGCCGACCTGGTCGGCGAGCTGGGCTGGGGCCGGGTCAGCACCCGGGCGGTCGCGGAGCGCGCGGGCGTGCGGCCCGGCCTGGTGCACTACCACTTCGCCACCCAGCAGGAACTGCTCGCCGAGGCCGCCACCGGCCGCATCGCCAGGTGGGCCGGCGAGGGCCTCGCCGCGCTGGAGACGACACCCGACCTGCGCGCGGGCCTCACGCTGCTGCTGGAGTCGGTGGCGCACCTCGACCCGACCGATCCGCTGCACCTCCTCGCGTCCGAGACCTACCTCGCGGCGACGCGCGACCCCGCGCTCGCGAGCGCCCTGCGCGGGGTCGTGGCGGACTTCCGGACGGGCCTCACCGGGTGGCTGGTCTCCCGGGGCGTGCCGAGCAGCACCGCCGGGGGGTCGGCCGTCCTGCTGACCGCGATCCTCGACGGGATCGCGCTGCACCGCGCCCTCGATCCGCGGTTGCCCCTGCACGGCGGCGTCGACGCGCTGCTCCGGACCCTCACGACGACGGAGGCACCACCGTGCACGCAGTGATCAGCGGAGCGGGCATCTCGGGGCTCGCCACCGCGACGGGACTGGCCGGCTCGGGCTGGCGGGTGACGATGGTCGAGGCTGCCCCCGCACCCCGCCGGGGCGGTTACATGATCGATTTCTTCGGCCCGGGCTGGGCCGCCGCCGAGCGCCTCGGGGTGATGCCCGCCCTGCGGCGGCGCGGCCGGATCTACACGGCGGCGCGCTACGTCGACCGGGACGGGCACACGACCGGCCGGCTCCCCCTGGCGAGCCTCGCCGGCGTGACCGGCGGCCGCTACTTCTCCGTCCTGCGCCCGGAGATCGAGGAGGCACTGCGGGAATCGCTGCCGCCGACGGTCGACGTGCGCTACGGGCGCACCGTGACGGCGGTCGAGCAGCGCGGCGCCCCGCAGCCCGGTCGGGGTCACGCTCGACGACGGCAGCACCCTCACCGGCGACCTCGTCGTCGCCGCGGACGGCCTGCACTCGGGCGTGCGGCGGCTCGTGGTCGGCGACGAGGCGGGCCTGCTGCGCCCGCTGGGGTTCCAGACCGCGGCGTTCACCTGCTCCCATCCGGAGCTGGCGGCCCGTCTGGGTGACGAGGTGCTCCTGACCGACGTGGTCGGCGGGCAGGTGGGTCTGTTCGCGCTCGACCTCGGCGGCCGCGAGCAGCGTCCCGAGCCCGACCGGGGCCGGGTGTCCGTCTTCGTGATCCGCCGGGGCGGCAGTCGGCTCCCCGACGACCCCCGGCGCGCGGTCGTCGACGAACTGGGCCGGCACGGGGCGTGGGCGGCGGCGGTGGCCGACCACGTCCCCGACGCGCCCTACCTGGACGTCGTGGCGCAGTCGGTCGTGCCGCGCTGGGTCCACGGGCGGGTGCTGCTGGCGGGCGACGCCGCGCACGCGGTCTCGCTGCTGGCCGGGCAGGGCGCGTCGCTGGCGATCGCGGGTGCGGCGGCCCTGGTCGACCGGATCGCCGGGCACGAGGACCTGGACGCCGCACTCGAGGAGCACGAGCGGACGTGGCGTGCCGTGGTCGAGCCCGTACAGCGCTCGGGGCGCCGTGCCGCGGGCACGTTCGTCCCGCGCCACCGCCGGGACCTCTGGCTACGGCGGACCGTCCTGCGGGCGGCCCGCCTGCCCGTGGTGAGCCGCCGCCTGCTGTCGGGGCTCACCGGCGCCGCCACCCACTGACTCCGCGCTCAGGCGTCCTCGAGCTCGTCCGCCGGCGCCGGCGCGCGCTCCGGCCCGTCCAGGGGCAGGCAGACCTCGAAGGTCGTGCCGCCCGGCCCGGTGTGCACGCGGATGTCGCCGTGGTGCTTCTTGACGACGATGCGCCACGAGATGTCCAGCCCCAGTCCGGTGCCCTCGCCGACGTCCTTCGTGGTGAAGAACGGCTCGAAGATGCGCGGGCGCACGTCGTCGGGGATGCCGGGGCCGGTGTCGGTGATCTCGACGACGGCGTTGCGGCCGTCGCGGCGCGTGCGGATCGTCAGGGTGCCCGTGCCGTCACCGTGGGCGCGCATGGCGCCGATCGCGTTGTCGATGATGTTGGTCCACACCTGGTTGAGCTCGGCGGCGTAGGCCGGGATCTTCGGCAGATCGGGGTCGATCTCCTTGACGACCCGGATGCCCTCGAACTTGCGGCTCATCATCACCAGCGTCGACTTCAGCAGGTCGCGGAGGTCGACCTCCTGGAACGGGGCGCGGTCGAGCTGCGAGTACTGCCGGGCCGCGCCGACCAGGGTGGAGATGCGGCCGGTGGCGTCGGTGATCTCGCCCATGAGCGTCTCGGTCTCGACGGCGTAGGCGATCCAGCGCACCGCGGCCTCGATGGAGCCCGCGGGCACCGTGCGCTCGACCTTGTCCAGCCACTCGGCGTCGAGGCCGCCCGCGACGAGCACCGGCGCGAGGTCCCAGGCGCCGCCGACACCGCGCTCGTCGAGCCAGTCGCCCAGCGCGTCCTCGGCGTCGGACGCCTCCAGCGCCGAGAGCTCCGGGGCGGTCTCCGCCCGGCTCACGGCGTCCTCCTGCAGCTCGACGAGCTGCGCGACGATCTCGTTGTCGAGCTTGCCGCACGCGAGCATCCCCAGCTTGTGCCGCATGCCGGCGACGCGGCTGCGCAGCGACTCGGTGGCGCGCTGGGCCGCGGCCGCGGGGTTGTTCAGCTCGTGGGTCAGGCCGGCCGACAGCGACCCGAGGGCCAGCAGCCGCTCGCGCTCGCTGGTGATCGTCGACGTGCGGCGCATGCCGACGACGAGTCCCTCGAGCAGGTGGATCGGCAGGGGGAACCACGTGCGCAGCGCCTCGGCCCACTCGGTGGCGGGCAGCGCGAGGAACGTCGAGGGCGCCAGGGCCCGCAGCGTGTGCAGGTAGGTCTGGTCGGCGTTCGGGATGTAGGCCTGCGTCGACCCGCCGTAGGCGCCGCGCTGGGTGGTGCGCGTGGTCTCGACCTCGTCGCCGCGCACCGTCTGCAGCATCGCCATCTCGCCGCTGAGCAGCACCCAGAAGCAGCTGGCCGGGTCGCCCTCGCGGCAGACGTCCTCGCCGGTGGACGCGGCGACCACGTCGCCGTGGCGGGCCAGCCAGTCGAGCTGCTCGTCCGAGAGCGCCTCGAACAGGAACAGCTCGCGCAGCTCCTCGCGGGTCATCTTCTCGGGCGTGCTCGTGGTCATGGTCATCCGTTCTCCAGCCATCGGTGCACCAGGCTCACGGCCATCGCGCCCTCACCGACCGCGGACGCGACGCGCTTGACCGACTCGGCCCGGACGTCGCCCACGGCGAACACCCCGGGCACCGAGGTCTCCAGGTGGAACGGATCCCGGGCCGGTTCCCATCCCGGGGGGCCCTTCTCGCCCGGCTCACCGGTGCGCCGCGGCAGGTCGGGTCCCGTGAGGACGAAGCCTCGCCCGTCGCGGGCCACGACGCCCTCGAGCCAGTCGGTGCGCGGCGCGGCCCCGATGAACACGAACAGCCACGACGCCTCGACGGTCTCCTCGGCGCCGGAGTTCCTGTCACGCAGTGTCAGCTTCTCGAGGTGGTCGGTGCCGTCGGCCCCGACGACCTCGGTGCAGGTGCGCACCTCGATGCGGGGGTTGGCCCGGATCTGCTCGACGAGGTAGCTCGACATCGACGCCTCGATCGACGGCCCGCGCACGAGCATGACGACCCGGCTGGCGTGCCGGGAGAAGTTCATCGCCGCCTGGCCCGCGGAGTTCGCGCCGCCGACGACGTACACGTCCTGGTTCGTGCACGAGCTCGCCTCGGTGGAGGCCGCGCCGTAGAACACGCCCTGCCCCGTGTGCTCCTCGAGCCCCGGGCAGTCGAGCATCCGGTACGAGACGCCCGTGGCCAGCACGACCGCGTGGGCGGTGACCTCGGTGCCGTCGTCGAACCGCACCACGCGCGACTGCCCGCGCGGCTCGAGCCCCGTGACCGTGCGGGTGGTGATGACCTCGGTGCCGAACTTCTCGGCCTGCAGCCGCGCCCGCGTCGTCAGCTGGTCGCCGGAGACGCCGTTGGGGAAGCCGAGGTAGTTCTCGATGCGGCTCGACGTCCCGGCCTGGCCGCCGGTGGCCCGCGACTCGATCAGCGCGGTGCGCAGGCCCTCGGAGCCGCCGTAGACGCTGGCGCCGAGCCCGGCCGGCCCGCCGCCCACCACGACGAGGTCGTAGACGGCCCGCGACGCGGTGGTGGCCAGGCCCGCGGCCTCGACGACCGCGGCGTCGGTGGGCTGCACGAGCGCGGTGCCGTCCTCGGTGACGACGACCGGCAGGCGGTCGGCGCCGACGCCCGCTGCGGCGAGCAGCCGGGCGCCCTCGGGCTCGTCGGCGCGGCGGAACTCGTAGGCGACCTGGTTGCGGGCCACGAGGTCGCGCAGCTCGTAGGAACGCGCCGACCAGCGGTGCCCCACGATGCGGATCGAGGCGGAGGGCCGGTCGGGCGCCTCGCGCCACGCGGCCAGCAGGCCGTCGACCACCGGGTAGAGCTTCTCCTCCGGCGGGTCCCAGGGCTTGAGCAGGTAGTGGTCGAGGTCGACGACGTTGATCGCGGTGATCGCGGCGTCGGTGTCGGCGTAGGCGGTGAGCAGGACGCGGCGGGCGCGCGGGAACAGGTCCATCGCCTGCTCGAGGAACTCCACGCCGCTCATCCGCGGCATGCGCTGGTCGGCGAGGATGACGGCGACCTGCTCGCCGCGCAGCGCGATCTCGCGCAGCGCCTCGAGGGCGGCGGGCCCGGACTCGGCGCGCACGATGCGGTGGTGCTCGCCGTACTCACGGCGCAGATCGCGGGCGACGGCGCGGGAGACGCCGGGGTCGTCGTCGACGGTCAGGATCACCGGACGGGTCACACCCACGAGACTAGGCCCTCGCGGCGCCGGCTCGTCCTGATCGAGTCAGGGGTGACGGACCGGCACGGGTGCGGGGCGCTCAGTCACCGCTGCTGCCGCCGGCATCGCCGCCCCCGGAGTCGCCGCCGGAGCTGTCGGAACTCCCGGTGCTCCCGGTGTCCCACCACGTGGAGTCGCCGTCGCCCCCGCTCCCGCCGGTGAGCGGGGACTCCCGGGCCGCGCGGATCCTCGCGTCGAGCTCGGCGACGACGAGCACGCAGAACGCCGCGCCGGCGGGGCTCAGCGCCTCGGGCACACGCGCATCGGGGTGGACCCGGCGGCGCCGCGCCCGGCCGACGTGCACCAGCCAGGCCACGCCCTCGCCGTCGACGAGCGTGCGGCGAGGCACGGGGTGCCCGCCGCGCACCTCGAGGCGCAGGCGCACGCCGTCGGCGGTGATCTCCCAGGTCCGGCGGCCGGCGGGGCCCGAGCGGCGCGCGGTGAACACGGCGCCGCCGCCCTCGCTCGCGGTCATCCGCCCGGCGCGCATCCGCAGCCGGAGCCGGCGCCGGCCGTCCTCGAGCCGGGACACCGGCCCGCCGCGCTCCGTGGTGTCGCGCACGAGGACGGCGGCGGGGGCGTGGTCGACGTCGACCAGGTACCGGACTCCGGCCGCGGCGTCGGCCGGACCGGGCGGCCGGAACCGCACCGGCTGCCCGGTGCCGTAGACACGC
>JAQSWW010000259.1 GCA_029266415.1 Actinomycetospora sp.
GGCCCGCCACGGCAAGCCGCTGGTCACCGCCGGGTTCGAGCCCCTGGACATCCTGCAGTCGGTGTACCAGCTGATGCTCCAGCTGCGGGAGGGCCGCTGCGAGGTCGAGAACCAGTACCGCCGCGTCGTCCCCTGGAACGGCAACCGCCGGGCGCTCGAGGTCATCGGCGAGGTCATGGAGCTCCGGCCGTACTTCGAGTGGCGTGGCCTCGGGTTCATCTCGCACTCCGCCATGCAGATGCGCGCGGAGTACGCGCGGTTCGACGCCGAGCGGATCTTCCGGGTCCCGGGGGTGCGCGTCGCCGACCCGAAGGCGTGCCAGTGCGGCGAGGTGCTCAAGGGCGTCCTCGAGCCCTGGGAGTGCAAGGTCTTCGGCACCGCGTGCACCCCCGAGACACCGATCGGCACCTGCATGGTGTCCTCGGAGGGCGCCTGCGCGGCCTACTACAACTTCGGCCGCTTCAGCCGCGAGCGCGTCCGGGCCGGCGGCACGACCATGCTCGCGGACCCGGTGGTGCGGCGATGAGCACGAACGGCACCACCACCCCGAACGGCGCCCCGGTCCACGCGGGTTGGGCCGAGGAGGCCGTGGCGACGCACGCCGGGGCCGAGCACCTGCGCACCGAGGAGCAGGTCCTCGAACGCATCGAGCGGGCGCGGCGCCGCCGTCCGCGCGTGCGGGAGGAGCGGATCACCCTCGCCCACGGCGCGGGGGGCAAGGCCACCCACACCCTCATCGAGGCCGTGTTCGTCGAGGCGTTCCGCAACCCGGTCCTCGAGCAGCTCGAGGACGGGGCGTCGCTGGAGGTCGGCGGGGCGCGCCTGGCGTTCACCACCGACTCCTACGTGGTCTCGCCGCTGTTCTTCCCGGGCGGGGACATCGGCGACCTCGCCGTCAACGGCACCGTCAACGACCTCGCGATGTGCGGGGCGCGCCCGCTGCACCTCTCGGCGGGGTTCATCCTCGAGGAGGGTTTCCCGGTGGCCGACCTGCGGCGGATCGCCGACTCGATGGCGCGGGCGGCCGCGGGACACCAAGGTCGTCCCGCGGGGCAAGGCCGACGGCTGCTTCGTCAGCACCGCCGGGGTCGGCGTCCTCGAGCGACCCCTCGCCCTGAGCGCCACCGCCGCCCGCCCGGGCGACGTGGTGATCGTCTCCGGGCCGCTCGGCGACCACGGCATCACGATCATGATCGCCCGGGGCGAGCTCGACATCGAGGCCGACCTGTCGTCCGACACCGCCGCGCTGCACGAGCTCACGGCCGGGCTGCTCGACGCCGGCGGTGACGGCGTGCGGGTACTGCGCGACGCGACCCGGGGCGGGGTCGCGACGATCCTCAACGAGATCGCGGCCGCGTCGCAGACGGCGGTCGTGGTCGACGAGGCGTCGGTGCCGGTACGCGAGGTCGTCAGCGGGGCCGCGGAGCTGCTCGGTATCGACCCGCTCTACGTCGCCTGCGAGGGCCGCCTGGTCGCCGTGGTCGACGCGTCGCGCGCCGAGGCGGTCATGGCCGCGCTCCGGGCGCACCCGCTCGGGGACGGCGCCGCCGTCATCGGGCACGTCGCCGACGACCCGCCGGGGCTGGTGCTCCTGCGCACCGCGTTCGGCGGCACCCGCATCGTCGACGTGCTCGTCGGCGATCCCCTGCCGCGCATCTGCTGAGGGCCGTGCGCCGCTCACGAGGCCGGAGGCCGAAGGAGGCCGAGATGAAGGAAGCCGAGAAGGGCGCCGACAAGGCGTTCGACGCCTCGAACGCCCCGCCCCCGGGTCCGGGCCGCGAGCCGTCCCCCGAGGAGGACGAGGGGGTGCGGGACACCGACACGGCACCGCGGGGCCCGCTCGGGGTGGGCGAGAGCCTCAACGCCCGCGCCGAGGACATCGCCCGCGAGGCCGAGGAGGAGCGGGGGTCCGACCGCGAGGGCACCGGCGCCGCGGCACGTCCCCAGGGCAGCGGGGACGAGGCTCGCGGTGTGCACCCGCAGCCGTCGGTCACCCCGGGGAGCCCGGACGTCGGGCCGGGGGACCAGGGCGGCTGAGCGCGGTGCGGGTCAGCTCGCCGAGCACCTGGTAGACGGTCGTCTGGGCCTCCTGGATGCGGTGCACGGACGACGACGGCATGACGAACAGGTGGTCGACGACGTCGGCCTCCGCCATCCGGCCGCCGTCGTACCCGGCCAGCCCGACCGTGAGCATGCCCTGGCGGCGCGCCTCACCGAACGCGCGCAGCACGTTCAGCGAGTTCCCGCTGGTGGAGAGCCCGAGGGCGATGTCGACGGGCCGGCCGGCCGCCGCGAGGGGCCGCGCGAAGACGACCTCGAACGACACGTCGTTGGACAGGGCGGTGAGCACGGCGACGTCGGCGGTCAACGCGATCGCGGGGAGGCCGGCGCCCGGGTGCTCGGGCGCGGAGAACATCGCGGCGACCCCCTGCGCGTCGGTGCTGCTGCCGCCGTTCCCGAACGAGAACAACCGCCCGCCCGCCGCGAACGCCGCGGCCATCGCCCGCGCGCAGGCGACGAGCTCGTCGGCGTAGGTCGCCAGCACCCGCTCGCGCAGGGCGGCGATCTCCGCGACCTTCTCCCGCGTCGATCGGCGGACCTCGGCGAACACCTCCCGCTCGCGGGCGTCGTCGCCGCCCGGTGCCTCGTCCACCGGCGGGTACAGGAACGGGTAGAGCGCCTCGAACCCGGTCACCGCGACGACCCCCGTCCCGGCGCCCCCGGCCGCTCGAGGAACACGTGGGTCAGCTCCCACAGCACGTGGTAGATCGTCACGTGCATCTCCTTCACGACGGACGGCTCGCTCGAGCGGGCGCGCAGCAGGTGGTCGAGCCGGGTGGACGGGCGCTCGCCGGCCAGCGCGGCCACCGCTCCCCCGTCACCACCGACCAGCGCCACGGTGAGCAGGCCCCGGTCGTGGGCCTCGCCGAGGGCGCGCGCCACGTTCACGCACGCCCCGTCGGGGGAGATCCCGACCGCGATGTCGTCGGGCCGGGCGTGGGTGCGCAGCTGCTCCGCGAAGGTTTCCTCGAAACCGGAGCGGCGGGCGATACCGGTCAGGGTCGCCGGATCGGTGGCCAGCGAGAGCGCCGGGAGTGCGCGCTTGCCCACGGTCACCGGGTGGACGAACTCGACCGCGAGGTGGGCCGCGTCCGCCGCGGCTGCACCGTTGCCGAAGGTGATCAAGCGCCCGCCGCGGGAGAAGCGCGCGGCCATCGCGTGGCAGGCGTCGCCGATGCCGTCGGCCTCGTCGGCCAGCGCGGTGGTGGCCGCCGTGCGCCGGAGGAAGGCCTCCTCCACGTCCGCGCGGGTCAGCTCACGGATCATCGGCCGACCTCCGTCGTCGTCGGGGTGCACGCGGCCACCGCCACCTGGCCGAGGGCGATGCCGCCGTCGGTGCACGGCACCCGGGTGGGCACGAGCACGGTGAGCCCGTGCGCCTCGAGCCCGGCGCGCACGCGCTCGAGCAGGAAGGCGTTGACGAAGACCCCGCCGGAGAGGGCCGCCGTACCCGTCCCGTGCTCCCCGGCGAGCCGGGCGACGGCGGCGACCGTGGCGTCGGCCAGCCCGTGGTGGAAGCGGGCGGCGATCCGGCCCGCGTCGACGCCGGCGGCCAGGTCCTCGACGACCGCCGCGACCAGCTCGCCACCGGGCAGGACGTCGCCCGCCGTGACCGGGTAGGCGTCGCGCTCGCCGGGGTCGACGCGCTGCTCGAGCTCGACCGCGGCCTGGCCCTCGTAGGTGACCACGTCGCGCACGCCCAGCAGCGCGGACACCGCGTCGAACAGGCGCCCGACGCTGGACGTCGGCGGGGACGCGGTCCCCGCGCGGGCCAGCGCGCACACCGCGTCCCAGCGGTCGGCGTGGCGGTCGCGGACCGCTGAGGCCCCGTCGTCGCCGAGGTACGCCGCCGCCATCCGCCACGGCTCGCGCACGGCCGCGGCCCCGCCGGGCAGCGGGACCGGCGCCAGGTGCCCCACGCGGCGGTAGCCCCCGAGGCCCGCGAGCAGCAGCTCCCCGCCCCAGATCGTGCCGTCGTCACCGAGGCCGGTGCCGTCGTAGGCCACGCCGAGCACCGGGGCGTCCTCGGGCGTGGCGCCGTGCTCGGCGAGGCACGACGCCACGTGGGCGTGGTGGTGCTGGACGCCGACCGTCTCGAGGTCGGGGTCCGCGTCGGCCCGGTCGAGCGCGTAGCGGGTCGCGAGGTAGTCCGGGTGCAGGTCGTGGGCGAGGACCACCGGGGCGATGCCGAACAGGCGCCCGAGGTGCTCGATCGCCTCGTGGAACGAGCGCAGGGCCGCGGGGTGGGTGAGGTCGCCGATGTGGGACGAGAGGAACGCCCGGCGCCCGGCCGCGAGGCAGACGGCGTTCTTGACCTCGGCGCCGCAGCCCAGCACCGGGCGCCCGACGTCGAAGGCCAGCGTCACCGGCTCGGGCGCGTAGCCCCGGGCGCGGCGGATCGGGAGCTCGCGCCCCCGGTGCAGGCGCACGACCGAGTCGTCGGTGCGCACGTGGATCGGGCGGTCGTGGGTGAGGAAGCCGTCGGCCAGCTCCGCCAGGCGGGTGCGGGCGTCGTCGTCGCGGTGGGCGATCGGCTCGTCGGACACGTTGCCGCTCGTCAGGACGAACGGCACCCCGAGCTCGTCGGCGAGCAGGTGGTGCAGCGGCGTGTACGGCAGCACCACCCCGAGGTCGCCGTTGCCCGGCGCGACGGCCGGGGCCACCGCGGCCCCGCGCCGCCGGGGCAGCAGCACGATCGGCGCCCGCCGGGACGTGAGCACCTCCACCGCGCCCGCCGGGAGGTCGACCAGGGCGCGGGCCGCGTCGAGGGACGGCACCATCACCGCGAACGGCTTGTCCTCGCGGTGCTTGGCGGCGCGCAGCCGGGCGACGGCCTCGGCGTCGTCGGCGCGCACGGCGAGGTGGTAGCCGCCCAGGCCCTTCACCGCGAGCACCGCGCCCTCGCGCAGCCGGGCGGCGGCGTCGCGCAGCGGGTCGCCCGGCCCGTGGGGGTGCAGGCTCAGCGTCGGCCCGCAGGCCGGGCAGCAGGTCGGCTGCGCGTGGAAC
>JAQSWW010000092.1 GCA_029266415.1 Actinomycetospora sp.
CGCGTCCGCGGTCTACGTCCGCGCGCTGGACCTGGCCGTCGTGCGGCTCGACCAGACCTACCGCCGCCTCGACGACCGCCGCTTCGCGTACACGTCGGACGACGACTTCTCGGCCGTCCTCACCTACGACGACAGCGGCCTCGTCGTCGACTACCCGGGGATCGCGCGCCGGGCGTTCTGAGCAGCCTCGACTTATATAAGTTTTCACTGCTAAGTTCGAGCTGTGCACGCCATGGACGTCCTCGGCGACCCGGTCCGCCGCCGGATCCTCGAGCTCCTCGCCGACGGGGAGCTGGCGTCCGGGGCCGTCGTCGAGCACATCCGGGAGGAGTTCGGCATCTCGCAGCCCGGCGTCTCGCAGCACCTGCGGGTGCTGCGGGAGAACGGGCTGGCCTCGGTGCGGGCCGAGGGCACGCGCCGGCTCTACTCGGTCGACGCCGAGGGGCTCCGCGAGGTCGACGCGTGGATCGGGCGCTTCCGGCAGTTCTGGGAGCAGCGCCTCGACGCCCTCGGCACCGAGATCGCCCGCGGCAAGCGCGCCCGCAGGACGACCACCCCGGACCCCGATCCCGAGGACGCCTGATGGACCTCTTCTCCGAGCTCGACGCCATCCACCGCGAGGTCGCCCTCGACGAGGTGGAGGGCGACACCGTCCGTGTGCTGCTGCGACGCCGCTACCCGACCGCGCCCGAGGACCTGTGGAGCGCGCTCACCGAGCCCGACCGGGTCGTGCGCTGGTTCCTGCCGCTGCACGGCGACCTCCGCGAGGGCGGCACGTTCGCGCTGGAGGGCAACGCCGGCGGCGACATCCTGAGCTGCACGCCGCCGCGCCTGCTGCGGGTGACGTTCGGCCACGAGACCAGCGTGGTCGAGCTGCGCCTGGCCGCCGAGGGCGAGGACACGGTGCTCGAGCTGGAGCACACGGTGCCCGTGGCCATGGCCGGCAGTGCGGCCGGCGCGCTGTTCGTCGGGCCGGGCTGGGACGGCGCGCTGATGGGCCTGGGCCTGTTCGTCCGGGGCGAGGCCGTCGGGGACCCGGTGGTGGCGGCCGGCTCGCCGGAGGTGATCGAGTTCAACCGCGGCTCGATCGACCGGTGGGTGGCCGCGGCCGAGGCGAGCGGCGCCGCGACCGCCGAGGAGATTGAGGGTGGCCGGCAGGCGGCGCTGGCCCAGTTCGCGCCGGAGCCGGACGCCTGAGCCCGACGACCGAGCCACACCTGAGCCGCGCCGCTCCCGCGACACCGACCGGCGAGTAGGCCACACTGGCGCCGGACAGGCTCGCCCGGTCGGACGAGGGCGAGCGGCCGGAGGTCGGGGAGGGTTGTCGATGGCGACGATGTCGTTCCGGGACGCGATGTTCCTGCTGGCGGAGTCGCGGGAGCGTCCCACCCACGTCGGCTCGCTGATGCTCTTCGACCGGCCCGAGGGCGCGGGACCGGACCACCTCGCGGACCTGCACCGCCAGCTCGTCACCGGCGACGTCGACATCGCGCCGCTGTTCCGCCGCCGGGCGACGCGGGGCGTCTCGACGCTCGGCCAGTGGGCGTGGACGACCGACGACGACGTCGACATCGAGTACCACGTGCGGCTCTCGGCGCTGCCGCGTCCGGGGCGCATCCGGGAGCTGCTCGAGCTCGTCTCCCGCCTGCACGGCAGCCTGCTCGACCGGCACCGGCCGCTGTGGGAGTTCCACCTCATCGAGGGCGTGGAGGGCGACCGCTTCGCGGTCTACAGCAAGATCCACCACGCGATGATGGACGGCGTCCGCGCGATGAAGCACCTCGAGAAGGCGCTGAGCACCGACCCGGACCGCCGCGGCATGCCCCCGTTCTGGGCGGTCGACCCGCGGCCGGGCCGCAGCAGCCGTCCGGTGGGCGAGCCGGCACCGGCACCGGCGGGGGTGCTCGGGACGGCGCGCGAGTACGTCGGCGGTGCCCTGCGCACGGCGGGCACGCTCGCCGAGTCCGTCGGGCAGTCGCTGAACGTCGGACCGGCACTGGTGGGCTCGGCCTACCGCGGCCTCGTCCGGCACGACCTGGCGCTGCCGTTCGAGGCGCCGCCGACCATGCTCAACGTCCCGATCACGGGGGCCCGGCGGTTCGCGGCCCAGTCGTGGCCGCTCAAGCGCATCCAGCGGGTGCGCGAGCGCACGGGCACCACCGTCAACGACGTCATGCTGGCGATGAGCTCGGGCGCCCTGCGGCACTACCTCGAGGCGCACGGCGGGCTGCCCGACCGGCCCCTCGTGGCCGCCCTCCCCGTCGCACTCCAGGACTCCGGGTCCGGCAACGCCCTGGGCGCGATCCTGGTCAACCTCGCGACGAACGAGCCCGACCCCGCCGAGCGGCTGCGGAAGATCCGCCAGTCCGGCCTCGCGGCCAAGGAGAACCTCCAGGGCCGCGACCCGATGACGATCGCCGCGCTGTCGGCCGTCGTCGCCGCCCCCATCGGGCTGGGGCTCGTCCCGGGCTCGTCGGCGGTGAACCAGGGCTTCAACCTGATCATCTCCAACGTGCCCGGCCCGAAGGACCCCCTGTACTGGGAGGGCGCGAAGCTCGATGGCATCTACCCGATCTCGGTGCCGCTCGACGGGCAGGCCCTCAACATCACGGTCATGTCCTACGCCGACTCCATGGAGATCGGCATCACCGGCGACCGCCGGGCCGTGCCGCACCTGCAGCACCTGCTGGGCTACCTCGAGGACGCGCTGGTCGAGCTCGAGGCCGTCGCCGACGAGATCGACTAGCGCTCGGCGCCCAGCGCCGCGGTGACGTCCGCGAGCGCGGCGTGCACCTGCTCGAACAGGGGCAGGCGCGCGTCGACGCGGGCGGCGTCGGGGCCCGGGTGCAGGGTCTCGCCGATCGGAATGCGCTCGGCCGCGCCCTCCAGCCCCGCGGGGCCCGGCGGGAGCAGCCCCACGCCCTGCATCCCGAGCAGGGCGGCGCCGAACGCGGAGCCCTGGTCGACGGTCGGGAAGCCGACGGGCAGGCCGAGGGCGTCGGTGAGCAGGCGCCGCCACAGGTCGCTGCGCGCGAAGCCGCCGGTGGCGCGGACCTCGTGCACCGCGAGCCCGGCCGCGCGCATCGAGTCGAGCACCAGACGCAGCTGCAGGCAGACGCCCTCGAGCAGGGCGCGGGTGACGTGGCCCGCGCCGTGGCGACGGTGCAGGCCGACGAAGGCGCCCGCGCCGCCGATGTCCCAGTGCGGCGCGCGCTCGGCGAGCAGGTGGGGCAGCGCGAGCAGGCCGTCGGCGCCCGCCGGGACGGCACCGGCCGCCGCGAGCAGGTCGTCGACGTCGCGGTGCAGCGTCTCGCGCGCCCAGTCGAGGACCAGCCCGCCGTTGGTGATGGCCCCGCCCACGACCCAGCGCTCGTCGGCGAGGCCGTAGCAGAAGACACGGCCGCGCGGGTCGACGGCCGGGCGCTCGACGGTGACGCGCAGGGCCCCGCTCGTGCCGATCGAGCACGCGGCGACCCCGGGCCGGACCGCGCCGACGCCGAGGTTGGCCAGCGGACCGTCTCCCCCGCCGGCGACGACGGGCACGCCGGGGGGCAGGCCCCAGTCACGCACGCGCAGCCGCCCGACCACCGCGGTGGGCGCCACGGGCTCGCCGAGGGCGGCGGCGGTGATGCCGGCGAGGTCGAGGGCCTCGGGGTCCCAGGTGCCGGTGGCGACGTCGAGCAGGCCGGTGCCGGAGTTCAAGGAGGTGTCGGCGACGCGGGCGCCGGTGGCCCGCGCCAGCACGAACTCCTTCACCCCGCCCCAGGTGTGCGCCGCGGCGTGCAGGCTCGGCCGCTCCCGGCGCAACCAGGCGAGCTTGACCAGCGGGCTCATCGGGTGGACGGGGGTGCCGGTGCGCCTGTGCAGAGCGAGCGCCCCCGGCCGCCCGCGCAGCTCCCGCGCGACGCCCGACGCCCGGGCGTCGGCCCAGGTGAGCAGGGGGCCGATCGGGTCGCCGCCGGCGTCGAGGGCGAGCAGCCCGTGCATGGCCGAGCTGAACGCGACGGCGGCCACGCGCGCCGGGTCGAGGTCGGCGACGGCGTCGCGCACGGCGTCGCCGACCGCCTCCCAGAGCGCCTCGGGGTCCTGGACGGCGGCGCCCGGCTCGGGCTCGTCGAGGCGGTGGGGGGCCTCGCCGTGCCCGTGGTCGCCGTCGGTGGCGAAGGCGACGGCCTTGGTGGCCGTGGTGCCGATGTCGACGCCGAGGACGAGGTCCGGGGTCGGCGGCATCAGAGGACGAGGCTCGCCAGCAGCACGACGACCAGGCCGACCACGGACACGACCGTCTCCATCACCGACCAGGTCCGGAACGTGTCGCGCACCGACATGCCGAAGTACTCGCGCACGAGCCAGAACCCGGCGTCGTTGACGTGCGAGAAGAACACCGAGCCGGCGCCGATGGCCAGCACGACGAGCGCCGGGTCGACCGTCGGGTCGACGGCGAGGATCGGCGTGACGATGCCCGCGGCGGTCACCGTGGCGACCGTCGCCGAGCCGGTGGCCAGGCGGATCACGACGGCGACGAACCAGGCGAGCAGGAGCACCGGGATGCCGACGCCGCTCGCGGCCTTGGCCAGGGAGTCGCCGATGCCGGAGTCGATGAGCACCTGCTTGAAGCCCCCGCCGGCGCCGATGATCAGCAGGATCGACGCGGCGGGGACGAGGCCGGCCGCGGCCAGCGCGGAGACCTGGGATCCCGACAGCCCCCGCCGGAACCCGAACGTCCAGAGCCCGAGCAGCAGCGCGAGCAGCAGGGCGACGATCGGCTCGCCGACGAACTCGGCGATGTCCTTGACCGTGCCGTCCGGCAGCGTCACGTCGGCCACGGTGCGCAGGAGCATCAGCGCGACGGGCAGCAGGATCGTCACGAGCGTGGCGGTGAGGCCGGGGGTGTTCTCGAGCGACGGTGCCCGTCGCTCGGTGGTGCTGGCCGTGGGCGCCCGTCGCCCGGACGGCTCGCCGGAGGTGGGTCCCGACGAGGGCTCGGGCGGCGGGTCCCCGTCGTCGCTCTCGTCGACCGACGGTGCCGTTCGCTCGGGACCGGCGCCCACGAGGCCGGGCGGGGGCGAGGCGGTGGCCCAGCGCGAGGCGTACTGCCCGAAGAGCGGGCCCGCGACGGCGACGGTGGGGATCGCGAGGACGAGGCCGATGAGCAGGGTCCGACCGAGGTCGGCGCCGAGGGCGTCGACGGCGACGAGCGGGCCCGGGTGCGGCGGGACGAAGGCGTGCAGCACCGACAGCCCCGCGAGCGCGGGGATGCCGACGCGCAGGATCGCCGAGCGGCCGAACTCGTCCCGGCCGTCCTGCGACCCGGCCGGCAGCATCCGTACCGCGACGACGAAGACGACCGGGAGCACGAGCACGACGCCGATCTCGAAGAACAGCGGGATGCCGAGCACCATCGCCAGGCCGGCGACCGCCCACGGCAACGAGCGGTAGCTCGCCCGGCGCAGGAGCGTCTCGGCCAGCAGGTCCGCGCCGCCCGAGTCGGCGAGCAGCTTGCCCAGCATCGTCCCCAGACCGAGGACGATGCCGACGTCGCCGAGCGTGGCGCCGACCCCGTCGGTGAACGACTCGACGGTCCCGGTCGGGCCCAGGCCCGCGACGAGCCCGAGGACGAGCGCCCCGGCCATCAGCGCGGGGAAGGCGTGCAGGCGCAGGCGGGAGGTGATCAGGACGATCACCAGCACCACGACGGCCGCCGCCGTCACCACCAGACGCGTGTCGGTCGCGGTCCACACGGGCGGACTCCCCCTGGTCTGCGCGTCTCCCGGCATGCCCCGACCTGCGCCGCCCCCGGGCCGCACCTAGGCTCCGGGGCGGAGGCGTCAGGGTGCCTGGTGGCCCCCGCGGTCTTCAACACCGTAGTGGTCGAGCATCTCGGCCAGGCGGGTTCGATTCCCGTCCGCCTCCGCCAACCACACAGCTCTCCGATGTCGCAGGCCCGCTCCTCAACACCACGGGGGAACCGTCACGTGGGTGCTCGTACCTGGCTCGGCGCATGGCCGGCATTCCGACAGGCCACCGGCCCCGACCCGCTCGCGCGCGGTGCGGCGGTGCAGTCGCCGCGGACGAAGGCGCTCGGGCCGCGGACCGACGCGGCCGACGAGGTGGTCAAGTCGGTCTGCCCGTACTGCGCCGTCGGCTGCGGGCAGGACGTCTACGTCCGCGACGGCCGCGTCACCCAGATCGAGGGCGACCCCGACTCGCCGGTCTCGCGCGGGCGGCTGTGCCCCAAGGGGTCGGCGTCGACGTCGCTGGTCACCTCGCCCTCGCGGGTGACGACGGTGCGCTACCGGCGCCCGTACGGCACCGAGTGGGAGGACCTCGACCTCGACACGGCGGTCGACATGATCGCCGACCGCGTGATCGACGCCCGCCGCAAGGGCTGGCAGGACACCGACGACTCCGGCCGCGTCCTGCGGCGCACGCTGGGCTTCTCGAGCCTCGGCGGCGCGACGCTGGACAACGAGGAGAACTACCTCATCAAGAAGCTGTTCATGGCGCTCGGCGCGATCCAGGTGGAGAACCAGGCGCGCATTTGACACAGCGCCACCGTCCCCGGTCTGGGGACCAGCTTCGGTCGTGGCGGCGCCTCGAACTTCCAGCAGGACCTGCAGCACTCCGACTGCATCGTCATCGAGGGCTCGAACATGGCGGAGGCCCACCCGGTGGGCTTCCAGTGGGTGATGGAGGCGAAGAAGCGCGGCGCCAAGATCATCCACGTCGACCCGCGGTTCACCCGCACCAGCGCGGTCGCCGACATGCACGTGCCGTTCCGGGCGGGCGCGGACATCGCGTTCCTCGGCGGGCTGATCAACTACGTGCTCAGCGAGGGCAAGGACTTCCGCGAGTACGTCACGACGTTCACGAACGCCGCCGCCATCGTCGGTGAGGACTTCGTCGACACCGAGGACATGGCCGGGCTGTTCTCGGGCTTCAACGCCGAGACCGGGCGCTACGACCCGATCAGCTGGCAGATCGAGGGCGTCGAGTACGAGGCCCCCGCCGCGGGGATGCGTGACCACTGGGAGTCCGACCTGCGCTCCGACGGTCCCGGCCAGTCGGAGCAGGGCGAGCTGCGCGAGCACCACGCCGCGATGGCGTCGGACACCGGCGGCGGGGCCGGCGACGCCGCCAACGCGACCGGCGCCCCGGTGCGCGACGAGACCCTTCAGCACCCGCGCTGCGTCTACCAGGTACTCAAGCGGCACTACGCCCGCTACACGCCCGAGGCCGTCTCGCGGGTGTGCGGGATGAGCGCCGAGCAGTTCCTGGAGGTCGCGCACGCGATCACCGAGAACTCGGGCCGCGACCGCACGACGGCGTGGGTGTACTCGGTGGGCTGGACCCACCACAGCGTCGGGGCGCAGTACATCCGCGGCGCCGCGATCCTGCAGACCCTGCTGGGCAACATGGGGCGTCCCGGCGGCGGCATCCTCGCGCTGCGCGGGCACGCCAGCATCCAGGGGTCGACGGACATCCCGACGCTCTACGACCTGCTGCCGGGCTACATCCCGATGCCCAACGCCCACCTCCACGACACCCTGCGGAGCTTCCTCGACGCCGATGCGGCGAAGACCGGCTTCTGGGGCAACATGGACACCTACGTGGTGAGCCTGCTCAAGGCGTGGTGGGGCGACGCGGCCACCGCCGAGAACGACTGGGCCTTCGACTACCTGCCGCGTCTCACCGGCGACCACGGGACGTACGGGATCGTCCGCGACCAGATCGACCGGAAGACCTACGGGTACTTCGTCGTCGGCGAGAACCCGGCGATCGGGCACGCCAACGGCAAGATGCAGCGCCTCGGCCTGGCCAACCTCGAGTGGCTCGTGGTCCGCGACATGCAGATGATCGAGACGGCCACGTTCTGGAAGGACGGGCCGGAGATCGAGACCGGCGAGCTGGCCACCGAGGACATCGGCACCGAGGTCTTCTTCCTGCCGTGTGCGAACCACACCGAGAAGGCCGGCACGTTCACGAACACCCAGCGCCTGCTGCAGTGGCGGCGCGAGGCCGTGCACCCGCCGGGCGACGCGCGTAGCGAGCTGCACTTCTACTTCCACCTCGGGAAGCGGATCCGGGAGAAGCTGGCCGGCTCCACCGACGAGCGTGACCGTCCGCTGCTCGACCTGACCTGGGACTACCCGACGTTCGGCGTGCAGGACGAGCCCGACCCGGAGTCGGTGCTCGCCGAGATCAACGGCTACGACGCCGACGGGGAGCACCTGTCGAGCTACACCCAGCTCAAGGCGGACGGGTCGACCAGCGCGGGGTGCTGGATCTACACCGGGGTGTACGCGGACGGCGTCAACCAGGCCGACCGGCGCAAGCCCGGCTCGGAGCAGGACTGGGTGGCCGCCGAGTGGGGCTGGGCGTGGCCCGCGAACCGCCGCACGCTCTACAACCGGGCCTCGGCCGACGCCGAGGGACGCCCGTGGAGCGAGCGCAAGGCCCTCGTCTGGTGGGACGCCGAGAACGAGACGTGGACGGGCCACGACATCCCGGACTTCGAGGCGACCAAGTCGCCGTCGTACGTCCCCGCCGAGGGCGCGACCCGGCAGGACGCCCTGGCCGGCACCGACGCGTTCATCATGCAGGCCGACGGCAAGGCGTGGCTCTACGCGCCCGCCGGGCTGGCGGACGGGCCGATGCCGACCCACTACGAGCCGGTCGAGTCGCCGGTGGCGAACCTGCTGCACGACCAGCAGGACAACCCGGCCCTCGAACGCATCGACCGGGCCTGGAACCGGATCAACCCCTCGCAGAGCGAGGTCTATCCGTACGTCTTCCTCACCTACCGGCTCACCGAGCACCACACCGCGGGCGGGATGAGCCGGTTCCTGCCCTACCTCGCCGAGCTCCAGCCGGAGTTCTTCTGCGAGATCTCCCCCGCGCTCGCCGCCGAGCGCGGGCTCGAGCACCTGGGCTGGGCCACGCTGATCTCGGCGCGGACCGCGATCGAGGCCCGGGTGGTGGTCACCGAGCGCATGAAGCCCCTGCGGATCGGGGACCACGTCGTCCACCAGATCGGACTGCCCTACCACTGGGGGTCCAACGGCCTGTCCACCGGCGATCCGGCGAACGACCTGCTCGGCGTCGTCATGGACCCCAACGTCCACATCCAGGAGTCGAAGGTGGCGACCTGCGACATCCAGCCCGGGCGTCGCCCGCGGGGACCGGCGCTGCTGGAGTTCGTCGAGTCCTACCGGCGCAAGGCCGGCGTGGAACCGGGAGGGATCACGTAGTGAGCCTGTTCGAGGCCTTCTCCGGGACGGCGAACTCGCTGTCGGGGCCGCTGCCCGACCCCACCACCGACGCGGGCTGGTCGGGCGACCACCCCAAGCGCGTCGGCTTCTTCACCGACACCTCGGTGTGCATCGGCTGCAAGGCCTGCGAGGTGGCGTGCAAGGAGTGGAACCTGGTGCCCGACGACGGCACCGACGCCTCCGACCTCTACCGCCTCACCGGCATGTCCTACGACAACACCGGTGACCTGGGGTCGTCGACGTGGCGGCACGTGGCGTTCATCGAGGACGTCCGCCCACACGGGTCGGCGACGGCGGCGCACGGCGGTCAGCAGACGGGCTTCCTGCCCGCCGGGCTGCCCGCGGTGCACGGCGGCGGCAACGGCCACACGCCCCGGGACGCCGACACGGCCCCGCCCGGCGGCGGGACGGTCGACCTGCTCTCCCTGCTGCCCGACGACGGCGCGCACGGCCAACAGACCCCCGACGACGAGCGCGACGTGCGCTGGCTGATGGCCTCGGACGTCTGCAAGCACTGCACGCACGCCGGCTGCCTGGACGTGTGCCCCACCGGTGCGCTGTTCCGCACGGAGTTCGGCACGGTCGTCGTGCAGGACGACATCTGCAACGGCTGCGGCTACTGCGTCCCCTCGTGCCCGTACGGCGTCATCGACGTGCGCGAGTCCGACGGCGGCGCCCACAAGTGCACGCTGTGCTACGACCGCCTCGGCGAGGGACTCGAGCCCGCCTGCGCGAAGGCGTGCCCCACCAACTCCATCCAGTTCGGCGACCTCGACGAGCTCCAGGCCGCCGCCGACGCGCGCCTGGCCGAGCTGCACGGGCGCGGGGTGCACGAGGCCCGGCTCTACGGGCGCGACCCGGACGACGGGGTGGGCGGCGACGGCGCGTTCTTCCTGCTGCTCGACGAGCCGGAGGTCTACGGCATGCCGCCGGACCCGATCGTCACCACCCGCGACCTGCCCGAGATGTGGCGCAACGCGGCGCTGACCGCGGTCGGGCTGGGCGCGGCCGTCGTCGCGGCGTTCTGGGGAGGGCGGCGCTGATGGGACACGACGCCAACACCGAGATGTCCGAGCGGTCCGGGATCGACCGCGACGCGGTGAAGCCCCGGCGCGGACGGGGCCGGCGGGGCGAGGAACTGCAGGTCCCCGAGGCCGAGTTCCGGTCGTACTACGGGCGCCCGATCATCAAGGCGCCGGTGTGGAAGAACCCGGACGTCCCGCTGTACCTGTTCCTGGGCGGTCTCGCGGCGACCTCGTCCGGGCTCGGCGCGCTGGGCGGGGCCACCGGGCGCCCGACCCTGCGCCGCACCGGCCGCCTCGCCGCGGCGGGCGGGGCGATCGGCGGCACCGTGTTCCTCGTCCACGACCTGCACCGGCCGTCGCGGTTCCACCACATGCTGCGGGTGCTCAAGCCGACGTCGCCGCTGTCGGTCGGCACCTGGATCCTCTCGCCGTTCGCGACGTTCGCCGCGGCCACGGCGGCGGCCGAGCTGACCGAGCCGGTGCTGCGAGGGCGCGGCGCGTCCACGCTGGCCGGGCTGGTGCGGCGCGCGGGCGGTGCGTCCGGGGCCGCGTCGGCGGTGATCGGGCCGGCGCTCGGCACCTACACCGCGGTGCTGTTCTCCAACACCGCGGTGCCGACCTGGCACGAGGCGCACCGCATCCTGCCGGTGGTGTTCGCGGGCAGCGCCGCGGCCGCCGGCGGGGGCATGGGCCTGGTGGGCGCGTCGGTGCGGGACAACGAGCCCGCGGCGAGGCTGGGCGTCGCAGGTGCCATCGTTGAATTGGTGGCCGGGTCGTCCATGGAGCGCTCTCTGGGGCTGCTCGGCGACGTCTACCACAAGGGCCGCGCCGGGACGCTGATGAAGGCGTCGAAGGCGTGCCTGGCCGCGGGCGCCGTCGGGACCCTGCTCGGGCGCAAGAGGCGCTGGTCGGCGGCCCTGTCGGGCCTCGCGCTGATGGCGGGCTCGGCGCTGACACGGTTCGGGGTGTTCGACGCCGGGATCGCGTCGGCCAACGACCCGGCGCACATCGTCGTCCCGCAGCGCGAGCGCCTGCGGCAGCGGCAGTCGACGAACGAGACGACCCAGGCCCCGCCGGACCGGGCGTTTGCCTGACGGCTCGTGAGTGCTTGCCCGTGCCCGGGCACGGGCAAGCACGCACACCCGGCGCGCGCGACAAGGACGCGCGATGAGTGACGACCCCCGCCGGCGGGTGCCGCGGACCGACAGCGTGCTCGCGGACGCGCGCCTGGAGCCGGCGCTCGCGACGCTCGGGCGGGCGCGGGTCAAGGAGATCGTGCTCGCGGCGCAGGGCCGCGCGCGGGCCGGGGAGATCGCGCCGGAGGCCGTCCCCGACGAGGTCGTCGCGACGCTCCCGGCGAACGCGGCATCCCTGCGCCCCGTCCTCAACGCCACCGGCGTCCTGCTGCACACCAACCTCGGGCGGGCGCCGCTGTCGTCCGCGGCCCGCGACGCGCTGGACGCCGCCGCGGGGACCACCGACGTCGAGCTCGACCTCGCGACGGGCGGGCGCGGGCGGCGGGGAGCCGGTGCGCTGGCGGCGCTGGCCGCGGCGGTGCCCGACGCCGGCGGGGTGCACGTCACGAACAACGGGGCCGCCGCGCTGATCCTCGCCGCCACCGCGCTCGCCGCGGGGCGCGAGATCGTCATCGCGCGCGGCGAGATGGTCGAGATCGGCGACGGGTTCCGGCTGCCCGACCTGCTGGAGTCGACGGGCGCGCGGCTGCGCGAGGTCGGCACCACCAACCGCGTCCACCGCGCGGACTACGCCGACGCCGTCGGCCCCGACACCGGGATGATCCTCAAGGTCCACCCGTCGAACTTCGTCGTCACCGGCTTCACGTCGTCGGTGCCCGTCGGCGAGCTCGGAGGCTTGGGTGTGCCGGTGGTGTCCGACATCGGCTCGGGCCTGCTCGCTCCGCACCCGCTGCTGCCCGCCGAGCCGGACGCGGCGAGCGAGCTGCGGGCCGGCGCGGACCTCGTCACCGCCTCCGGCGACAAGCTGCTCGGCGGACCCCAGGCCGGGCTGCTGCTGGGCTCGAAGGACAGTGCCGACCTCGTGCACCGGTTGCGCCGCCACCCGCTGGCGCGCGCGCTGCGGGTCGACAAGCTGACGCTCGCCGCGCTGGAGGCGACGCTGCGCGGGCCGACGCCGCCGGTGCGGGCCATGCTCGAGGTCGACGTCGCCGAGCTGCGCGTCCGGGCCGAGGAGCTCGCCGCGCGGGTCGGCGGGATCGTGGTGGACTGTGCGGCCCAGGTCGGCGGGGGCGGCGCCCCGGGGGTGGAGCTGCCGAGCGCGGGCGTCGCGTTGCCGGCCACGGCGGCTGAGGCGCTGCGGGCGGGCGCCGACCCCGTGGTGGCGCGCGTCGAGCAGGGCCGGTGCGTCGTCGACCTGCGCTCGGTGCCGCCGGAGGCCGACGACCGGCTCGCCGACGCGATCGTCCGAGCACTGTGATGAGGGTCGTGGCCACGGCCGGCCACGTCGACCACGGCAAGTCGACGCTGGTCCGCGCGCTGACGGGGATGGAGCCCGACCGCTGGGCCGAGGAGCGCCGGCGCGGGATGACGATCGACCTCGGCTTCGCGTGGACGACGCTGCCGGGCCTCGACGAGCCGGTGGCCTTCGTCGACGTCCCGGGCCACGAGCGCTTCGTGACGCAGATGCTCGCGGGCGTGGGGCCGGTGCCGGCGACGATGTTCGTGGTCGCCGCCGACTCGGGGTGGATGCCGCAGTCGACCGAGCACCTCGACGCCCTCGACGCCCTCGGCGTGCGGAACGGCCTGCTCGTCGTCACCCGCAGCGACCTCGCGGACCCGGAGCTGGCGCGCGACGAGGCGCTCGAGCACCTCGCGGAGTCGTCGCTGGGGCGCCTGCCGTCGGTGTGCGTGTCGGGGACGACGGGGCTCGGGCTGGACGAGCTGAAGGCGGCGCTGGTCGAGCTGGTCGGCGGCCTGCCCGCACCCGACCTCGACGCGGACGTGCGTCTGTGGGTGGACCGCGCGTTCACGGTGCGCGGGGCGGGCACGGTGGTCACCGGGACGCTCGGGGCGGGCACGGTGCGGGTGGGCGACGAGCTGGCGCTGGGCGACCGGACCGTCGTCGTGCGCGGGATGCAGGCGCTCGGCGAGAGCATCGACCCGGTGCGCGCCGTGGCGCGCGTGGCGCTCAACCTGCGCGGGGTGGGGCTCGACGAGGTGGGGCGCGGCGACGCCCTGACCACGCCGGGCCGGTGGCTGCGCAGCGACGTGGTGGACGTGCGGGTGGGGCCGCCGCGGGGGTCGGCGGCGGCGGTGGACCTGCCGCAGCAGGTCATGCTGCACGTCGGGTCGGCGGCGGTGGCCGCGCGGGTGCGGCCCCTGTCGCGGGAGGACGCGCCGGACGACCCGTCCGGCGTCACGCGGACCGTGCGGCTGACCCTGCGCGACGCGCTGCCGCTGCGGCCCGGCGACCACGCGCTGCTGCGGGACCCCGGCGCGCACCGGGTGCTGGGCGGGGTGACGGTGCTCGACGTGCGCCCGCCCTCGCTGCGCCGGCGCGGGGCGGCGCGGGCGCGGGCGGGGGAGCTGGCGACGACCGAGGGCGCGCCCGACGCCCGCGCCGAGCTGGCGCGCCGGCGGGTGATGCGTCGCGACGAGCTGGTCGCGCTGGGGGTGGAGGTACCGCCCGATGTCCCCGCCGCGGGCGGGTGGCTGGTCGACCCCGGACACCTCCCGGTGCTGGCCAGGAGGTTGGTCGAGGCGGTCGGCGCCCACGCCGAGACCGAGCCGCTGGACCCGGGTCTGCCGGCGAAGGCGGCGGCGCGGGCCCTGGACCTGCCCGATCCCCGCCTGCTCGACCTCGTGCTCGCCGAGCCCGGGGCGGCGTCGCTGGCCCCGGCGGGTGGGCGGGTCCGGGCGCGCGACGCGGGCGGGCTCCCCGACGCCGTGCGCGCGGCCGTCGCGACGGTGCGCGAGGACCTCGCCGACGCGCCGTTCAACGCGCCCGAGGCCCACCGGCTCGCGGAACTGGGCCTGCGCACCCGGGAACTGGGCGCGGCGGTGACGGCAGGGGAGCTGCTCAAGGTCGGCGACGGCATCTACCTGGCGCCCGACGCCGCCGACGCCGCCGTCGCGCGCCTGGCGGTCCTGCCGTCGCCGTTCACGCTGTCCGAGGCCCGCCAGGCACTGGGCACCACGCGGCGCGTGGCCGTGCCGCTGCTCGAGTACCTGGCGAAGCAGGGCCGCACCCGCCGCGACGCCGAAGGCCGGCACGCGCTGCGGTGACGTGGTGGTGGTGTGCCAGCGTGGGGGCCACGCTGGCGAATCCGATACTGCACGCCGATAGGGCGAGGAAAGCCCCCACGATCACCCGCTTCCCCGCCGGCCCGGGGCGCGCCAGGATCGGCGCGTGGACCTGCGTCGCGACGTCGCGCTCGGGGCGCGGCTGGCGGTGGTGCGTGCCGGGGGCCTCGCGCTCGCGCTGAGCGGCGACCCGGTGCTCCGCCTGCTCTACCGACCGTGGATCGACGACCCGACGCGCGTGCAACGGCAGCTGCGCGAGGCGGCCCAGCCCTACGCGAGCCGCAGCGGCGTGCTCGTCGTCGCCACAGCAGCGCTGTGCCGCGAGGTCGTCCGCGACCGCCGGTTCCTGGTGCGGCCGCGTGACGGGGGCTCGCTCGGCGGCTCGGTCGAAGGCCGCCGCGACCCGCTGCTCGAGCCCGTCGACCTGTCGTTCCTCGGGATGGACCCGCCCGAGCACACGCGGCTGCGCCGGCTGGTCGGCGGCTGGTTCACGCCGGCCCGGGTCGAGGCCTACGCGCCGCTGGTCGCCCGGCTGGCCGAGCGGCTGACCGACGACGCCGCGCGGCGCGGCCGCTTCGACCTCGTCGCCGACGTCGCGACCCCGCTGCCCGTCGCGGTCATCGCCGAGCTCCTCGGCGTGCCCGACGCCGACGCGGGGTCGTTCGCGCGGTGGGGGCAGGCCGTCGGGGCCGGGCTGGGCGGG
>JAQSWW010000260.1 GCA_029266415.1 Actinomycetospora sp.
GCCCTACAGGTACTGGCCCCCGGCCTCCCCCGACGTGGCCGCCCGACCGCCGCGTCCCTGACGCATCTGCTCGAGCTGGCCGCGCGCCGCCATCTGCTGCGCGAGCACGGCGCTCTGGATGCCGTGGAAGAGGCCTTCGAGCCATCCCAGCAGCTGGGCCTGCGCGATCCGCAGCTCGGGCTGGGACGGCGCCGTGTCCGTCGAGAACGGCAGGGTGATGCGGTGCAGCTCGTCGCGCAGCTCCGGGGCCAGACCCTGCTCGAGCTCGCGGATGACGCGCTCGTGGATGTCGGCCAGGCGCGCCCGGCCCGCCTCGTCGAGCGGCGCCGCCCGCACCTCCTCGACGAGCTTGCCGACCATGCCGGCCACCCGCATCACCGCGCCCGGGGACGCCACCAGGTCTCCCGTGCCCGCTCCGTCGCCCGCGCCCGAGGCGGCGGCCGCGGCGAGCGCCGAGGAGGGCCGTTCGTCCTGATCGCTCATGCGCTCATCATGGCGTGCCGCCCGTCGCCCGTCGCGCCGGCGGGACGCCGGGCGCCCGGCGTTCGGCCGAATGCTTCGGTGGCCCGAGCGCGGGGTACCAGGGGCCGGAGGTGAGCGGTGGAGACGAGGATCGAGCTGGCCCTCGAAACAACGGGGACCAGCGACGCTGACGGTGCACAGGCGGAGGTGGACGCCCTCGTGCGTCCTGCCGACGATCCACCTCCCGGCTCCCCGGTCGTCGTCACCCTCCGCGGGCAGCTCTCCGAGCGCGCCGTGCGCCCCCTGGTCCAGCGCCTGCACGCGCTCCTGGTCCGGCACGGCGGCGTCGTCGCCGACGTGTCCGCGGTCGAGCTGACCCACTCGGGGGCGGTGCACGCCTTCGCCGAGGCCGCGGCCCGCGCCGGCGAGTGGCCCGACGTGCGGCTCGCGGTGGCCGGCCCCGACGCCACCCTGACCGCGCTGCTCGTCAGCTCCCGGGTCGCCGAGCGCGTCCTCGTGCACCCGGACGTCGCCGCGGCGGTCGCGCACCTCGACGACCGCCCCGAGCTGCTGCGCGGCTACTGGCACTTCGCGGTCGACCCGCGCGCCCCCGGCGACGCCCGCGGGCACGTGCGCCGCGTGTGCCGGCGCTGGGGCATCGACGAGGACGCGCGCGAGGCCGCCGAGATCGTCGTGACCGAGCTGGTGACCAACGCCGTCGAGCACGCCTCCAGCGCCTCGGTGGTCGAGGTGTGGCGCCGCGACCGCTCGCTGCGGCTGATGGTGCGCGACTTCGACCTGGCCGAGGTGCCCGGCGCCCACCTGCCCGACCCCACCGCGCCGCGCGGGCGCGGCCTGGCCATGGTGGCCGCCGTCGCGCAGGACTGGGGCGTCGAGCCGCACCGCGACGGCAAGACCGTGTGGGCCCAGATGGAGACCGTCTGAGCGACGGCAGGCCCGCTCAGGCGGCGGCGACGGCCACGGTGTCGGCACCGCCGGCCAGGCGCTCGTCGAGCAGCTCGAGCACGGCCGCCTCGACGCGCCGGCGCACGGCCTGGTCGTCGCGCCCGGCGCCCTCGCGCAGCGCGGCCGCGATGGTGCGCCCCGCCTCGAACCCGGTCACGATCACCGGGTCCACGTAGGAGCGCTTGCACACCGCGGGGGTGTTGCCGAGCTGCTCGGCGACCGCCTTCATCGTGCGCGTGACCGCGCTCTTGACCTTGCGCTGCGCGCGCGGCGGCACACCCGAGTCCTCGACCTCCCCCGCCAGCGCCACGGCCGCCTGCACGCCGGCGTTCCAGGTGCGCAGGTCCTTGGCGGTGAACTCCTCGCCGATCAGCTCGCGCACCGCGTCGTTGACGTCCTGGGCCGTCACGTCGTGCCACGGTCCGCGGTCGCCACCGCGGCCGCCGCGCCGGTACGCCAGCAGGTCCTCCCCGCCGCCGCGGCGACGCTTGAGGGACGACACGAGCCCGTGGACGTGCGCGTCGTGGATCGTGATGCGCCGCGGTACGCCGGACTTCGCGGTGTAGCGGAACTCGACGGCGCCGTCGCGGCGCGCCACCGCGTGCTCGCGGCGCAGCGTCGCGAGGCCGAAGGAGGCGTCGCCGGGTGAATCGTCGCTGGCGTACTCGTCGCCGCCGACCCGGAACACACCCAGGTCGAGCATCCAGACCGCGCCGGCGAGCACCCGGTCACGCCCGAGGCCGCTGCTGCTGGTCAGACGCCTCGCGATCTCCTCGCGGGCGTCGCCGATGACGGAGCCCAGGCGCGCGACGCGCAGGAACTTCTCCTGGTCGCGCTGCTTGGTCCACTCGTCGTGGTAGCGGTACTGGCGCCGCCCGGCGGCGTCGGTGCCGACGGCCTGGATGTGGCCGGCGGGGTCGGGGCAGATCCACACGTCCTCCCACGCGGGCGGGATGACGATGGCCTTGATGCGGTCCAGGGCGGCCGGGTCGGTGAGGGTCTCCCCCGTCTCGCGGTCGAAGTAGCTGAACCCCTTGCCCCGCTTCCGACGGCCGATGCCGGGTCCGTAGGGCTCGGTGTGCACCAGTTCCACCGGGCGGGACTACCCCCCGGTACGACACACCGAACGCCCTGTTTCCGGCGTCCTCGAGTCGGCTACCACCGACCGGTGACCGACGTCTCCACCCGCTCCGACGAGGAGCTCCTCGGCCCCTGCGGGCCCGTCACCCCCGACGTCCTCGACGCCGTCGACGCCGCCGTGGCCGCCGTGCTCGGCGACGGTGCCGAGCTCGGTGACGGCCAGCGCGCCGCGGTGCTCGGCGCGCTCGTCGACGACTGCCTGGCCGTCCTGCCCCCGGCCGCGGGCAAGACCGCGGTGTACGCCGTGGCGGGACTCGTGCTGGGCGGGCCGACGGTGGTGGTGTCCCCGACGCTGTCGCTGCACCGCGACCAGGTGGCCCACCTCGCCGACGCGGGCCTGCGCGCCGACGTCCTGAACTCGACGCTGGCCAAGGGCCGGCGGAACGAGGTGCTCGACGCGTTCGGCGCGGGCGACCTCGACGTCGTCGTCACCTCGCCCGAACAGCTCGCGCGCACCGACGTCCTCGACGCGCTGGCGGCCGGCTCACCGGTGCTGCTCGCCGTCGACGAGGCGCACTGCGTGTCCGACTGGGGACCGGACTTCCGCCCCGACTACCTGACCCTCGCCGTCGCCCGCCGCCGCCTGGGCGGGCCGCGGGTGCTGGCGCTGACCGCGACCGCGTCGGTGCCGGCGCGGTCCGAGATCCTCGAGCTGCTCGGCGTGCCCGACGCGTGCGTGGTGGTGCGCGACCCGGACCGCCCGTACATCCACCTCGCCGCGCACCTCGTGCACGAGGAGGAGACGAAGTGGGAGCGGGTGGTGCGCGAGGTCGGCGAGCTCGCCGCGGACGGGTCCCCCGGGATCGTCTACGTGACCACGCGCGGGCACACGACGCTGGTCCGCGACCGGCTGCGCGACGAGGGCGGCGGTCTGGCTGCCGCCGAGGCGTACCACGGCGGGATGAAGGCGGCCGACCGCGCACGCATCCAGGACGCGTTCATGGCCGGCGAGGTCCCGGTGGTCGTCGCCACCAGCGCGTTCGGCATGGGGATCGACAAGCCCGACGTGCGCTGGGTGGTGCACGGCGACACGCCGACCTCGATCGACGCCTACCACCAGGAGATCGGCCGGGCGGGACGCGACGGCCGGCCCGCGACCGCGGTGCTGTTCCACCGCCCGCAGGACCTCTCGCGCCCCAGGCTCTTCGCCTCCGGGCGCGACGCCGGGCCGGGGGCGCTGGGGACGGTGCTCGCCGCCGTGGGCCGGAACCCCGACGGCGTCGCGCAGGGCGAGGTCGCGAAGCCGGCGGGGCTGTCGGGCGCCGCGCTCTCGCGCGCCCTGCCGGCCCTCGTCGCGCTCGGCGCGGTCCGCCAGCTCCCCGGGCGCAAGCTCGCCCCCGGCGACACGCTGGGCGAGGACCCGTCCGGACTCGCGGAGCAGGCGGCCGCGCTCGTCACGCGCAGCCGCGAGCGCGAGCAGAGCAAGGTCGAGCTGGTGCGTCGCTTCGCCGAGGCCACGGGGTGCCGGCGGCGCACGCTGCTCGAGGCGCTCGGCGAGCCCCGCGACGAGCCGTGCGGCTCCTGCGACCAGTGCGACGCC
>JAQSWW010000261.1 GCA_029266415.1 Actinomycetospora sp.
CTGGTCGTCGGGCTCGGGGCGGACCCGACCGTCAGCGGGATCCTCGTGCTCCGGCCCCTCCCCCCGCACCTCGACGAAGGCGAGATCTTCACCGCCCTCGACCCGGCCAAGGACATCGAGGCGGTCCACCCCGAGAACGCGGGACTGCTCGCGCTGGGCACGCCGCGCTTCGTGCCGTCCACCCCGGCGTCGGTCTTCCACCTGCTCGACGCCTGGCTCGACGACGTGGGCATCGAGGGCGAGGCCTTCTACGGGGCGTCGACGATCTGCGTCGTGGGTCGGAGCAACAACGTCGGCAAGCCCCTGACGACCCTCGCCGCGGAACGGGGCGCCGTCGTCGTCTCGTGCGACGAGAACGCCAGCCGGACCGGCCGCCTCGCGCAGTACACCCGTCTCGGGGACGTGCTCGTCGTGGCGGCCGGCGTCCCCGGGCTCGTCGGCGTGGAGCACGTCCAGCCCGGCGCCGTCGTCCTCGACGTGGGGATCAACCCGGTGCGTGATCCCGTGACGGGGCGGACGCGCCTCGTGGGTGACGTGGACCCCGCGGTCGCGTCCGTGGCCCGGGCCGCGACACCCGTGCCGGGAGGGGTGGGGCCGGTCACGGACGTGTGGCTCGTCCAGAACACCGTCCTCGCGGCCGAGGCCGCGGCAAAGCGTCGCTGACCGACCACAGCGGTCCGGCGACGGCTCAGAGGGTGTCCTGCATGTGGCCGTAGCCCGTGACGGTCAGGAAGGTGATCGGCAGCTGCACCAGCTCCGACGGGCCGTGCGGACCCTCGCCGTCGAAGATCAGGGAGTCGCCGACGTGCATCTCGTACTGCGCCTCGCCGTGCACGTAGCGCATGACCCCGTCGAGCATGAAGAGGAACTCCGTGCCGGGGTGCTGGAAGAGCGGGAACACCTCGCTCGCCTCGGTGAGCGTGCACAGCAACGGCTCGAGCCGCTTGTGCTGACCCCGCAGCGCTCCGAGCATGCGGTAGACGTGTCCGACGTTGCTCCCGCGTCGCGATATCTCCGCGCCGTGCCCGGCCGGTGTGTAGACCGCCTCGCGGTCGGAGTCGAGGCCGCGGAACAACGCGGTCACCGGAATCTCCAGTGCCGCCGCCAGGCGGGAGAGCACCGAGAGACTGCACGACGTCTGCGCATTCTCGATCTTCGAGAGCATCGCCTTCGACATCCCGACCCGCCGCGCGAGGGACGTCATCGTCAGGCCCTTCGCGATCCGGTACTCCCGCGTGTGCGCAGCGATGACCGCTTCCAGCTCGCCCGGTGCGTGCCCGAGCAACGCGAGAGCGTCGTCGGGCTCGGAGTCCGGGAACGACGGCCCGGAGTTCTCGGTCACGGAGGTCACGACGCGAGGATAGTCCCGGTCGCTCCAGAGGAAACGCCGTTCACCACCCTGTCGAACAGGGCGTAGGCCCTCGCGCGCGATTCCTCGCGACGCCGCTCGGTCTCGGCGAGCAGCGCCGACCGCTCGATCCCCGCCCGGGTGAGCGCCTGCCCGTACTTGGCGGCCCAGGCCTCGACGCTGGACGGGGTGGCCTCGGGGTGGAACTGCACGCCGAGGTGCGGTCCCTGCTTGAAGGCCTGCACCGCCTCCTGCGTCGAGGCGAGCTGCTCCGCGTCGGGCGGACACGCGAACGTGTCGAGGTGCCAGACCAGCCACGGTCCCCGCTCGACGAGGTCCGGCGCCTCGGTGGTGACCGGGAGCCACCCGATCTCGGGGCGAACCAGCGGATGGACCGGCGCGCCGAGGACGGTGGCGAGCAGCTGTGCCCCGAAACAGACCCCGAGCACCGGGACCCCGACGGCGACCGCTTCCTCGAGGAACGCCCGCTCGTCGTCGAGCCACGGGATCGCCGGGTCCAGGACCGACTCGTCCGAGCCGAGCGAGACGACCAGCGCGTACCGATCCGGATGCTGCGGCTGCACTCCGCGCGCGAGGTCGGCCACCTCGACGGTCAGCCCGAGGTCTCGGGCGCGATCACCGAGGTACCCGGGCCCGCCGTCGTCCTGGTGCTGGAGGAACAGCACCCGCCGATCGTCGTCCATCGCTCCGTCCGTCCCTGTCCCGGCGCACTCGGCACCACGGCGTGTCCACTGTGATGAGCCGTCGTCCACGGTAGGTCGACGTGGTTTCGCGCGCAGCCGGCGTGAGGAAGGCGACGCCGCGTCGCCCTCGTCGACGCAGGGATGCGGCGGCGCCCATAAGCCGCGCCTTCTCGGATCAGTGGCGTTGCGCATCGACGATCCGACCGGCGCCCGTTCTCGCCCGTGCGAGGCTCGTGATCTCGCGAGAGTGGGGGTCACCATGCTCGATCACCCGGCGACGACGACGTCGCTCCGTGGACCTGGCCTGCGCGAGCGGTTGGCGGCCGGACCCGTCGTGTGCGGCGAGGGCTACCTCTTCGAGCTCGAGAGGCGCGGATACCTGCAGGCCGGGGCGTTCGTGCCGGAGGTCGTCCTCGAGCACCCCGAGGAGGTCACGGCACTCCACCGGCAGTTCGTGCACGCCGGCTCCGACGTGGTCGAGGCGTTCACCTACTACGCCCATCGCGAGAAGCTGCGCGTCATCGGGAAGGACGGGATTCTCGAACCGCTCAATCGGCGAGCACTCGAGCTGGCGCGCGATGTCGCCGACAGCACGGGCACGCTGTTGGCCGGCAACATCTGCAACACCGGGGTCTACGACCCGGCCGATCCCGAGACGCACACGGCGGTGCGGGAGATGTTCACCGAGCAGGTGGGCTGGGCCGCCGAGGCGGGCGTCGACTTCGTCATCGGGGAGACGTTCCGGTACCTCGGGGAGGCGCGCCTCGCCCTCGAGGTCATCCGCGAGGCCGGGCTGCCGTCGGTGGTGCTGCTGGTGGCCGGACACGAGCCCGTCACGCGTGACGGCGTGGCGATGCCGGACGCGTGCGCCGACCTGGCCGCGCGGGGCGCCGACGTGGTCGGGCTCAACTGTGTGCGCGGGCCGGCGACGATGCTGCCGTTGCTCGGGCCGATCGTCGAGGCCGTGGACGTCCCGGTCGCCGCGCTGCCGGTGCCCTACCGGACGCACACGGACGAACCGACCTTCCACGCGCTGCGCGATCCGGGGCCGACCGCCCACTCCGAGGACCTCCCGTTCCCGACCGCGCTGGACCCGTTCGTCTGCCATCGGTACGAGGTCGCGGACTTCACCCGGCGGGCGAGGGCGGCGGGCGTGCGGTACTTCGGACTGTGTTGCGGCGCCGCGCCGCACCATCTCCGGGCGATGGCCGAGGCGTTGGGTCGCACGCCGCCGGCGAGCCGGTACTCCCCGGACATGTCCAAGCACGTCTACTTCGGCGCCGATCCGCTCGTGCGGCGGGCGAACCAGGAGTTCCGGAGCTTCCTCTAGCGGGTCCGCGACGCGAGTCGTCCCGGAGCAGCGGGAACCGTCACACCGCACGCTCGCCCGTCGGGGTGGGTGATGGCTTCACGTGCGCCTTCACGCGGATGGCGCCCGAGCGGTGTCGAAGTCGGCCGGCTCTGTTCGACGTGGTGGTGAGAGCCCGACCCGCGGAGGGAGCCGACCATGACGACGACGACGTGCGAACCGCTCAGCCACCGCGATCGGGCCGTGCTGCGTGCGGTGGCCGCCGGGCGCTGCCGTCACACCGGTGAGATCGGGACGCCGCTGCTCATCGACGGCGTCTACATCAGCGACCAGCTCGTCGGTCTCCGGCTGGCGGCCGCCGGTCTGATCGCCGACGGTGCCGGGCGGGGGGCGACGACGCTCACCGCGAGCGGCCGCGCCGCGCTCGCGGCCGCGTAGCTCGCCGTCCCGGGGCGCAGGGGTGATCTCCTCTGTCGCGGGTCACGCTCGTCGACCTTCGGTGAGGGCAGCTGCCAGCAGCCCGGCGACGACGCGGTGTCGGTCGTCGGGGGGACCAGCGCCCGGGCCGAGTCGGGCCGCCCGACCCTCCCCGACCAGCGCCCGCCGACCCAGCCTCGGTGCCGAGGAGAGGAGCCGTCGTGATGGGTTCCCTGCCGATGCTCGGGTGGCTGTGGCCGACGCTGATCCTGATCGGGCTGGCCCTGATCGCCGTCGCCACGGTCGCCCTGGCGCGTCGCGCGCCCTGGCGCGTCGCGGGCGCGCGCCGGTGACGACCCGGCGGTCCACCGCCCGCGAGCTGCTCGACGTCCGCTACGCCCGCGGCGAGATCGACGACGACGAGTACCGACGCCGCCGCGACGAGCTCCGATGACCGGGCACGCCGAGCGGGGCGACGGGATCAGCCGCCGCCGCGCCCTCGGGCTGCTGGGGCTCGGCGCCGCGGTCGTGGCTGTCGGCGCCACGGGATGGGCGACCCTCGGGACCACCGGCGCCACGGCGGCCGGCTCCGGCCCGCCCCGCGGTGAGCCCCTGACCGCCCCGACCGAGCTCACCAGCCGTCAGGGCCGGCTCGACGTCGAACTGACCGCCGCGCCCGGTGCGTCCCTGGCCGGACACGCCGCCGCGGTGTGGGGTTACAACGGTTCCAGCCCGGGGCCCACGCTGCGGGTGCGGCCCGGCGACGTCCTCGCCGTCCGGCTGCGCAACGGGCTCGACCAACCCACCAACCTGCACACCCACGGCCTCCGCGTCTCCCCGCAGGGCAACTCCGACAACCCGTTCGTCCACATCGCGCCCGGCGAGGCGTTCGACTACCGCATCACCGTCCCGGACGATCACCCCGCCGGGACGTTCTGGTACCACCCCCACGCCCACGGCCACGTCGCCGACCAGCTCTTCGCCGGCCTGGCCGGAGCCCTCGTCGTCGACGGGGCCCCCGAGCCCGCCGTCACCGCGGACCGGGTCCTGCTCATCACCGACACCACCCTCGCCGCCGACGGACGCCCCGCCGCCACCGACCCCGCCGCCCGCACGGCCGGCCGGCAGGGTGAGCTGCTGCTGCTCAACGGCCAGCACCAGCCCGTCATCCCCGCCACCAGCGGCGACCTGCAGCGCTGGCGACTGATCAACGCCACCACCTCACGCACCCTGACCCTGCACCTCGACGCCCATCCCCTGACCCGCATCGCCCTCGACGGGAGCACCCTGCCGACCGCCACCACCGGCGACACCGTCCGGCTCGCCCCCGGCAACCGCACCGACGTCCTCGTCCGCCCCGACCGACCCGG
>JAQSWW010000262.1 GCA_029266415.1 Actinomycetospora sp.
TCCGACGTGTACGCGAAGCGGCGGTCGTCGAGGCGGCGGTAGGTCTGGTCGAGCCGCACGACGGCCAGGTCCAGCGCGCGGACGTAGACCGCGGACGCGCGCACCACCTCGCCGGGCGGGAGGGCCAGGCGGTGCACCGGGAGCGTGTTCGTGCAGGCCGAGGCCTCGAGGTCGATGTCGACGAGGCCGTCGAGGTGCGCCGCCGGCGCGCCGTCGACCGCCCAGTGCCCGCTCCCGTCCGACACCACGTCGACCTCACGGGGGCCGTCCAGGGTGTCGGCCGACACCCGCGCCCGGCGGGTGCGCCACTGCTCGTCGAGCTCGATCGCGTAGCGCACGGCGTACGGCCGTCCGTCCTCCACCGCGGACGTGTGCCCGCGCAGGGTTCCGGGACCGGTGTACACGACCTCGAACCCGTCGACGGCGACGACGAACCGCCACGCGGCGTACGCGGGGAGCGGGGAGAACACGCCGGGAGCCAACCGTGTGCGGCCGGACGGCGGCAACCACCCGAGACCGTCGGGGGGTGCTGTCACGGTGCGGGCATGGCTGCACCCGACCTCTCCGGCACGGTCGCCCTCGTCGCCGGCGCCACCCGCGGTGCCGGCCGCGGCGTCGCCGTCGAGCTCGGCGCCGCGGGCGCCACCGTCTACGCGACGGGCCGCAGCACGCGCGAGCGGCGTTCCGAGTACGACCGTCCCGAGACCATCGAGGACACCGCCGACCTCGTCACCGCCGCCGGTGGCCGCGGTGTCGCCGTGCCCACCGACCACCTCGAGTCCGACGCCGTCGCCGGCCTCGTCGCGCGGATCGGGCGCGAGCACGGCCGGCTCGACGTGCTGGTCAACGACATCTGGGGTGGCGAGCTGCTGGTCGAGTGGGACGTGCCGGTCTGGGAGCACGACCTGGCGAACGGGCTGCGCACGCTGCGCCTGGCGATCGACACCCACCTGGTCACCGCCCACCACGCGCTGCGGCTGCTCGCCCGGCGGCCCGGTGGCCTCGTGGTCGAGGTCACCGACGGCACGGCCGCGTACAACCAGCGGACCTACCGCCTCAACGCCTTCTACGACCTCGCCAAGATCGCCCCGATCCGCCTCGCGCGGACGTGGGCGCACGAGCTCGCCCCGCACGGCGGGACGGCCGTCGCCGTGACGCCCGGGTGGCTGCGCAGCGAGATCATGCTCGAGCACTTCGGCGTCACCGAGCAGACGTGGCGCGACGCCCTGGTCCGCGAGCCGCACTTCGCGATCTCCGAGACGCCGCGGTTCCTCGGGCGCGGCCTCGCCGCCCTGGCCGCCGACCCGGACCGCGCCCGCTGGAGCGCGGCGTCCACCTCGTCCGGCGAGCTCGCCGCGGTCTACGGGGTGACCGACCTCGACGGCTCGCGCCCCGACTGCTGGCGCTACCTCGTCGAGGTGCAGGACGCGGGGCGGCCCGCGGACGTCACGGGGTACCGGTGAGCCCGGCCCCGGGAGTGCCCCCGGCAGGACTCGAACCTGCGACCACGGGATTAGAAGGCCCATGCTCTATCCGCTGAGCTACGGGGGCTCGCGCGGAGCAGCGTAACCGGACGGCGCGTGCGTCCCGGCCCGCCGACCTACCCTGGGGGCGTGGCCACGACGACCCCGCCCCCCGACGCGCCGGCGACCGACGCCGCGACGCCGTCGCGTCCCGCCACGCCCGGCGCCCTGTTCCTGTCCCAGGTCGGTCCGGTGCTGGCGGTCGCGGCCGTCGTCGCGCTGGCCCTGAGCACGCTCTCGGGGGCGGCGACGTTCGCGCGGCTCGGGCTCCCCGACCCCGGCCCGCTCACGGTGTACGCCCTGCCCGTCGCCCGGGCGGTCAGCCAGACGGCCGCCGCCGTGACCATCGGGTTCCTGCTGCTCGCGGGCTTCTTCACCCCGCCGGCGGCCTCGGGCTGGTTGTCGGCCGACGGATACCGCGCGGTGCGCGTCGCGTCGTGGGCGGCCGCGACGTGGGCGGCCGCCGCGCTGCTGATGATCCCGCTGAGCGCCGCCGACGCCTACGGCCGGCCCGTCTCGCAGATGCTGGACGTCCGGGTGCTCGCCGCGGCGGTCCCGGGCATCGAGGCGACGGGTTCCTGGACGTTGACGGCGCTCGTCGCCCTCGCCGTCCTCGGGGTGACCCGTGTGGTCCTGGGCTGGGGCGCGGCCGTCGTCGGGCTGGGCATCGCGCTCGCCGGTCTGCTCCCGCTGGCCCTCACCGGGCACTCCGCGGGGGGCAGCGACCACGACGTCGCCACCAACAGCCTCCTGGCGCACGTCATCGCCGCGGCCGTGTGGATCGGCGGGCTCGTGGCCGTCGTGACGCACCTCGCGGCGGGCGGTCGACACCCCGGTGTCGCCGTGCGCCGGTTCTCCGCGGTCGCCCTCGTGTGCTGGGTGGTCCTCGCGATCTCGGGTGTGGTCAACGCCCTCGTGCGGATCACCCCCGGCGACCTGGTGACGAGCACCTACGGCGCCCTCGTCCTCGTCAAGGCCGTCGCCCTCGTCGCGCTCGGCGCCTTCGGCGTGTGGCACCGGCGGCGGGGCATCCCCGCCGTCGAGGAGGGCCGGCCCGGCGCTCTCGTCCGGTTCGCCGGGCTCGAGGTGCTGCTCATGGCGGCCACCATGGGCGTCGCGGTGGCGCTCGGCCGCACACCCCCGCCCGCCGTCCCGGAACCCGTCCCGACCCGTCTCGAGGCGCTCGTCGGCTATGCGGTGGACCAGCCGCTGACGCTCACCGGGCTGGTCACACAGTCCCGGTTCGACCTCGTCTTCGGCACGCTCGCGCTCGTCCTCGCGGGCCTGTACCTGGCCGGGGTGCGGCGCCTGCGTGACCGCGGTGACGCGTGGCCGGTGGGGCGCACGCTCTCGTGGCTCGCGGGCTGCCTGGCCCTGCTGATCGCGACGTCCTCGGGCATCGGTCGCTACGCCCCGGTGATGTTCAGCGTCCACATGGGCCAGCACATGGTCCTCAACATGCTGGTGCCGATCCTGCTGGTGCTCGGCGGCCCCGTGACGCTGCTGCTGCGGGCCCTGCCGCCGGCGGGGTCGGGGGCGCCGCCCGGACCACGGGAGTGGGTGCTGGCCGCGGTGCACGCGCCGATCGCCCGGGTGCTGACCCAGCCGCTCGTCGCCCTCGCGCTGTTCGTCGGCAGCTTCTACGTCCTGTACTTCTCCGGGCTGTTCGACGTGGCGCTCGAGCAGCACTGGGCGCACCTGGCGATGAACGTGCACTTCCTCCTGGTCGGCGCCCTCTTCTTCTGGCCCATCGTCGGCATCGACCCGAGCCCGCGGCCCCTGCCGTCGATCGCGCGCCTGGGCCTGCTCTTCGTCGCGATCCCGCTGCACGCCTTCTTCGGCATCGCGGTGATGAGCTCGAACGAGGTCATCGGGTCCGGCTTCTACCAGCAGCTCGAGCTGCCGTGGGTCGACCGCCTCGCCGACCAGACCACCGGCGGCGGCCTCGCGTGGGCCACCGGCGAGGTCCCGATGCTCATCGTGCTGATCGCCCTGCTCGTGCAGTGGTCACGCGCCGACGAGCGCACCGCGCGGCGCGACGACCGCCGGGCCGACCGGGACGGCGACCGCGACCTCGTTGCCTACAACGCGATGCTGCACTCGCTGGCGACGACGGGGCGGCCGGCCTCCGTGGGGAGCCCCGACGCGGCCGAGGACGGGGCCGACGCCGACCGCGCCGCCGACGACCTGCGGGAACGCCGGACCTGACCCCGGGTCCCACGGCCCTGCGGGGCGGGGCGTACAGTAGTGAGGCACCCGGGGAACGGACGCGCTCGAGCGGCTGGCCGGGAGCCGACCGGGGACACGGTCTCCGGTGACAGTTGAAGAACCGGTCAGCGCGAGACCTTCCAGGTCGCGACGACGACCGATCCCGACCGAGAGCGGGACGGACCGACGGGGACCCCCCGCCACGGACCACCGAATCGGGTCGGGTACAGTGGGAATCACCGCGATGAACTGGGCCCGTGAGGGTCTGGGAGAGTCGTGTGTGGTTGTCCTTTGAGAACTCAACAGTGTGCCGATGTTTGGTGTGTTTGTCCTCGTCGGCGCTGC
>JAQSWW010000263.1 GCA_029266415.1 Actinomycetospora sp.
TCGAGCGGACCGAGGTCGTCGGTCGGCTCCGGGTCGGGCGTCGGGGGCCGTGCCCGCTGCGCCACCGGCAGCGGGCTGGTGGGCGGGTCCAGCAGCGGGCCCGCGGGCGGCGGGGCCCACAGCGGCGGGACGGGCGGCACGGACACCGCGGCCCGCGGGCCTGCCCGGCGGGGCGAGGACGAGACGGCGCTGCCCGACCCGCCCCGGCGCCGGGCCTCGTCCTCCCGCGCGACGACGAGCGCTCCCCGGGCGACCACGAGGCGCGGCTCGGGCGCCACGGTGGCGGGCACGCCGAGCTCGCGGTGCACGAGCGCCGCCAGCAGCGGCGTGCGGGCGCCGCCGCCGGTGAGCCAGACGCCGTCGAGGTGGTCGGGGCCCGTGCCGGCGTCGGCGAGGGTCTCGGCGAGCAGGTCGACGACGCCGCGCAGGGCCGGGCGCAGCACTTCGGTCAGCTCGCCGCGCGACAGCCACGCCGCCGTCGTGCGCCCGGGCAGCGGCACGGCGGCCTGCTCGGCGTCCGAGAGCTGCTCCCTCGCCGCGCGCACGTCGTCGAGCAGGACCTGCCGGTGGCGGCGGTCGGCGAGGGTGGTGGCGGCGACGACCTCGCGGACACGGTCGGCCTCGCGGCGGGCCTCGGGGTCCTCGGCGAGCGGCTCGTCGGACAGCGTCGTCAGCAGGTGGCCGAGCAGCAGCTCGTCGGCGTCGTCGCCCCCGAAGCGGTCGTCGGCGCGCCGGGCGAGCACCCGGGCGTCGCCGCAGCGGTCCGGCGCCGGCGCCAGCACGGTGGCGGCGGCGCCGCGGGCCCCGAGGTCGAGGACGGCGAGCGGGGCGGGCCGCGGGGCACCGGTGCCCCGCGGGCGCATCCACGCGGCGTGCGCTGCGGCGGACACGGGTTCGGCGAGCAGCGTGAGCTCCTCGGCCAGCCCCGAGCCGGCGCGGCGCAGCACCTCGCGCCGCCCGGCGTCCCAGCCGGCCGGGTGCGTCAGGACGAGGTGGCGCGGGCGTCCCCCGCGCAGCAGCGGCCCGGCACGGGCGAGCACCCCGGCGAGCACCGCGCCCCACGCCTCGGCGACCCCGACGACGCGGGTGCCGAGCAGCAGGTCGGCCTCGTCGACGCGCAGCCGCGGCGTCGGCTCGTAGCGCGCGGGGTCGGTGGGCGCCCGGCGGCGGGCCTCGGCCCCGGTGACGAGCGCCGAGCCGTCGCCCGGGGCGAACACCGCGGCGAGGTCGACCGGGCCCGCGGTGCCGGGGACGTCGACGGGGTCGAGGGTCTCGGCCGGGAGGCGCCCGTCGGCGGGGTCGACGGGCGGCGCGATGTCGACCGCCGCGGCCACCGTGGTCACCCCGAGGTCGATGGCGACCGTCGGGCCGTCGCTCACGGGCCCCGGTCCGGGGCGCCGCCGGGGATGTCGGGCGCGTCGTCCCCGGGCCCCGCCGAGGCGCGCGCCGGCTCGGTGATGGGTGGGTCGGGCGCGCGCCACCCGACCTGGACGAGGCGCTCGCCGTGCCGCCGGCCCACCAGCCACCCGCGTCCCGGCGGCTGGGGTCCCGGCCGGACGGTGCCCAGCAGCACGCCCTCGTCCCGGCTGCCGCTCATGACCATCCCGGGCGAGGACAGCTCGCGCAGGCGCGCGAGCACCGGCTCGAACATCGCCCGCGCCGCGCCGCCGGTGCGCCGGGCGACGAGGAGGTGCAGGCCGACGTCGCGGGCCTGGGGCAGCAGGTCGAGCAGGGCGGTGAGCGGGTTGGTGGAGCCGCCGGCCACGAGGTCGTAGTCGTCGACCAGCACGAAGACGTCCGGGCCCGTCCACCAGGAGCGGGCGCGCAGCTGGGCGGGGGTGACGTCGGGGCCGGGAAGGCGCTGGTGCAGCGACTCGACGAGCTCGGTCATCGCCTGCGCCGCCGCCTGCGCCGAGGACGTGTAGGAGATGAGGTGGTCGCTGGCGACGGCCCCGAGCAGCGAGCGCCGGTAGTCGACGATGATCAGCCGGGCCTGCTCGGGCCGGTACCGCGTGACGATCTGGTGCGCGAGCCCGCGCAGCAGGGCCGTCTTGCCGGACTCGGCGTCGGCGTAGCAGACGAAGTGCGGGTCGGCGGCGACGTCGAGCAGCACGGGCGCGAGCCGCTCCTCGGACAGGCCCAGCGGCAGCAGGTGCGGCGGGCCCTCGCCGGGGCCGGGCAGCGCCTCGACGCCGACGCGGTCGGGCAGCAGGCGCACCCGCGGGGCACCGGGCCCGCCCCACGCCGCCGCGACGCGGGCGACGAGCTCGCCGGTCGCGCGCCCCAGGTCGGCCGCGTCGGCGACCCCGTCGAGCCGCGGCAGCGCGGTGAGGACGTGCAGCTTGTCGCGCGAGAGGCCGCGGCCCGGGCGTCCGGCCGGCACCACCGCGGCGACCCGGCGGTCGACCTCGGACTCGGACGGGTCGCCGAGGCGCAGCTCGAAGCGCGTGCCCAGGAGGTCCCGCAGCGCCGGGCGCAGCTCGGCCCACCGGGTGGCGGCGATGACGACGTGCACGCCGTAGGACAGGCCGCCCGTGGCCAGCGAGATCACCGTCTGCTCGAGCTGCTCGTACTCGGAGCGGAAGGCGTGCCAGCCGTCGATGACGAGGAAGACGTCGCCGAGCACGTCGCTGCCGCCGGTGCCGGGCGCGAGCTCGCCGCTCCGTCTCCGGCGCGCGCGCAGATCGACCATCGACTCGACGCCGGCCTCGCGGAACCAGCGCTCCCGGCCGGCGAGCAGCGCGGCGACCTCGGCGACCGTGCGGCGCACGAGGTCGGGCTCGCCGCGTCCGGCGACGCTGCCGACGTGCGGCAGGCCGGCGAGCCCGGCGAGCGTGCCTCCGCCGAGGTCGACGGCGTAGAACTGCACCTCGGTGGGGGTGTGCGTCAGCGCCGCCGCCGTGACCAGCGTGCGCAGCAGCGTCGACTTGCCCGACTGCGGCCCGCCGGCGATCACCACGTGGCCCGCGGCGCCCGCGAGCTCGGCCCACAGCACGTCGCGGCGCTGGTCGAAGGGCCGGTCGACGATGCCCACCGGCACCGCGAGCGTGGAGTTGGCCGGGAAGCCGGGCGCGGCGAGGCCGCGGTCGGGGGTCTCGGTCAGCGGCGGGAGCAGCGCGTCCAGGGTGGCCGGTTCGGTGAGCGGCGGCAGCCACACCTCGTGCGCGGGCGGGCCCTGGCCCCGCAGCCGCTCCACCACGACGTCGAGCACCGACGGCGTCCCGCCCGCCCCGCGCGGCACCGAGGACCCCGCCGGTCCGTGCGGCCCGATGACCGCCGGCGGTCCGCCCCTCGGGCCGCCCCCGTCCTCGCCGTACCCGCGGGCCGACCCGTCGGCCTCGAGCACCGTCGGCGCCGCCGGCTCCACCCAGCCCGCGGAGAACGGCCGGGGGTGCATCTCCCGGGGCAGCGGGGAGGGGTCGGGCGCGACCCGCTCGGCCGCGCGGTACGGCCCGGACACGTAGCCCGCCTTGAAGCGGATCATCGTGGAGGACTCGACCTTGAGGTAGCCGGATCCGGGCACCGGCGGCAGCTCCGCGGCGTCGGGGACCCCGAGCACGGCGCGGGAGTCCGCGGCCGAGAACGTCTTGAGCCCGATCCGGTAGGACAGGTGCGAGTCCAGCCCGCGCAGCCGGCCCTCCTCGAGGCGCTGCGAGGCGAGCAGCAGGTGCATCTGCAGCGAGCGGCCGAGCCGCCCGATCGCGACGAACAGCTCGGCGAAGTCGGGCTTCTGGCTCAGCAGCTCGGAGAACTCGTCGACGACGACGAACAGGGTGGGCAGCGGCTCCAGCGGCGCCCCGTTCCCGCGGGCGCGCTCGTACTCGGTGACGTTGGCGAGGTTGCCCGCCGCGCGCAGCTTCTCCTGCCGGCGCTGCATCTCGCCGGCCAGCGCGTCCTGCATGCGGTCGACGAGGCTGAGGTCGTCGGCGAGGTTGGTGATCACTGCGGCGACGTGGGGCGCGCCGGCGAGCCCGGCGAAGGTGGCGCCGCCCTTGAAGTCGACGAGCACGAGGTTGAGGGCCTCGGAGGAGTGCGTGGTGATCAGCCCGAGCACCAGCGTGCGCAGCAGC
>JAQSWW010000093.1 GCA_029266415.1 Actinomycetospora sp.
GCTCGAGCCGCTCCTTGCTACGGCGACAGTAACGATATATCGTTGACGTGTCGCGAACGAACCGAGAAGGAGGAGCGACATGAAGAACGATGCACCCGGCGACGGCTGGGACACCCAGGACGACCGACGCGGTCACAGCCACCGGCACCACGGCCACGGCCCGCGCGGGCACGACCCCCGCCGTCACGGCGGGTTCGCCCGGGCCGCGTTCGGCGAGATGGTGGGCGGCCCGCGCGGCCGCTTCCGCCGCGGCGGCGGTGGAGGGCGCGGCGGCCCGTTCGGGCGGCCGGGCGGATTCGGCTTCGGCCCCGGCGGCTTCGGCCCCGGCGGACCGGGCGGGCCCCGCGGCGGGCACCGCGGCCGGCGCTCGCGCGGCGACGTCCGCACCGCGGTGCTGGCGCTGCTCGCGCAGGAGCCGATGCACGGCTACCAGATCATCCAGGAGATCGCGGAGCGGTCCGGCGGGGCCTGGCGCCCCAGCCCCGGGTCGGTCTACCCGACCATCTCGCAGCTGGAGGACGAGGGCCTGGTCCGTACCGAGAAGGCCGACGGCCGCTCGGTGATCCACCTGACCGACGCCGGCCGCACCCACGTCGACGAGCGCCGCGAGGAGCTCGACGCCGTGTGGGACACCGCGGCGGCCGAGGACGGCTTCGCATCCCTGCGCGAGGCGGGCCGCGGGCTCGCGGGCGCCGTGGCGCAGGTCGCCCAGGTGGGGCGTGACGAGCAGGTGGCCGAGGCGGTCCGGCTGCTCGACGACACCCGCCGCAAGCTCTACCTGCTGCTGGCGGGGGAGCCCACCACGCCGCCGAGCGAGCAGGTGGACGACGACGGCACGGCGGGGTGACCCGGTCCGGCGTCACGCGCCGGCAACACGGTCGTGATCGTCCGTCACACCGCGGTCCTAGGCTTCCCGTCCCGCTGATCAGCGGGATCGACCCGACGATCGAGGAGGCCACGGACCGGCCGTGTTGCTGCGCCGCCCGCCGTCGGGGCCGCCCTCGCCCGGGCCCGTCCTGCGGGACGTCCCGGGCGAGGAGTGGACCCTGCAGTACCGCACGGTGCACGGGTACCGCCGCGCGTACCGGACGGCCGGCTCGGGGCCGGTCCTGCTGCTGATCCACGGCATCGGCGACGACTCGTCGACGTGGGGACCGCTGCTCGACGACCTCGCCCGCGACCACACCGTGCTCGCCCCCGACCTGCTCGGGCACGGCGGCTCGGACAAGCCGCGCGGCGACTACTCGGTGGCCGCCTACGATCAGACGAGCACGCCGATAGGGGCATGCGTGACCTGCTCGGCGTGCTCGACATCGAGCGCGTGACACTGGTCGGGCACTCCCTGGGCGGCGGCGTGGCCATGCAGTTCGCCTACCAGTACCCCGAGCGCACCGAGCGGATCGTGCTCATCGGGGCCGGCGGGGTCTCGCAGGCGGTGAGCCCGGCGCTGCGCGCGGCGTCGCTGCCCGGCGCGCAGCTCGTGCTCGGGGCGCTCGGACTGCCCGGGATGCGCGCCCCCACCGAGGCCGTCGTGTGGGCGCTGAACCGCCTCGACCACCCGCTCGGCCGCGACGCCGAGGACCTCGTCCGGCTCGTCGACGCGCTCCCCGACGCCACCAGCCGCAGCGCCTTCCTGCGCACCCTGCGCGCGGTGGTCGACTGGCGCGGCCAGGTCGTCACGATGCTCGACCGCTGCTACCTCACCGCCGGGATGCCGACCCTGCTCCTGTGGGGCGCCGACGACATGATCGTGCCCGTCGAGCACGCACGGCTCGCCCACGACGCCATGCCCGGCAGCCGGCTCGAGGTGTTCGACGGCGCCGGGCACTTCCCGTTCCACACCCACCCGCGGGAGGTCCTGCGGGTGTTGCGGACCTTCCTCACCGACACCGATCCGGCGCACTGGAGTGCCGCCGAGTGGCGGGACCTCCTGCGCCGCGGGCGCGGCTGACTCCCCGCGCGACCCGTCCCGGCGATGGGTGAGGATGGCGGGCGTGAGCTCCCCCGCGACCGACACGACCTCCCCCGACGACCCCCACCTCTGGCTCGAGGACGTCACCGGCGACGAGGCGCTGGCCTGGGTCCGGGAGCGCAACGCCGAGTCGCTGGACGTGCTCACCGGGGGCGAGCGCTTCGCCGAGCTCCGCGACGAGCTGCGCGCCGTGCTCGACGCCGACGACCGCATCCCCTACGTGCGCCGCCGCGGCGACCGCCTCTACAACTTCTGGCAGGACGCCGAGCACCCCCGGGGTCTGTGGCGGCGCACCACGCTGGACAGCTACCGCTCCGGCGACCCCGACTGGGAGCTGCTGCTCGACGTCGACGCGCTCGCCGCCCAGGAGGACGAGAACTGGGTGTGGTCCGGGGCCGGCGTGCGCTGGCCCGACCACGACCGCGCTCTCGTGCAGCTCTCGCGCGGCGGTGCCGACGCCACGGTCGTGCGCGAGTACGACCTGGCCGCCCGGGAGTGGGTGCCCGACGGGTTCACGCTGCCCGAGGCCAAGAGCCGGATCAGCTGGATCGACGACGACACCGTGTTCGTCGGTACCGACCTGGGGCCCGGCTCGCTCACCACGTCCGGCTACCCGCGGGTGATGCGCCGCTGGAAGCGCGGGCAGCCCGTCGCCGAGGCCGAGGTCGTGTTCGAGGCCGCGGAGACCGACGTGTCGGCCTTCGCCGCCCACGACCACACCGAGGGCTGGGAGCGCGACTTCGTCGGCCGCAGCCCCGACTTCCACACCACCGAGGAGTACCTGCTCCGCCCGGACGGGACGCAGGTGCTCCTCGACGTGCCCGCCGACGCCGACACCGACGTCCACCGCGAGTGGCTGCTGGTGCGGACCCGCTCGCCGTGGACGCTGGACGGGACCGAGCACCCCGCCGGCGCCCTGCTGTGCTTCGACCTCGACGACTACCTCGCGGGCGACCGCACCGCGTGCGTGCTCTTCGCGCCCACCGCGAGCCGCTCGCTGAGCTACCACGCCTGGACGCGGCACCACCTGCTCCTCGCGGTGCTCACCGACGTCGTCACCCGCCTCGAGGTGCTCACGCCCGGACGCGACTGGGCGCGCCGGGAGCTGCCGGCCGGGCCGGAGCTGGGCTCGGTCGACGTGGTCGGCGTCGACCCCGACAACGGCGACGAGTACTTCCTCGACACCGACGGCTACACGCAGCCCTCGACGTTCCTGCGCGGCGAGCTGGGGCTCGCCGAGGACCCGGAGCCCGAGGTGCTCCGGACCGCGCCGGCGCGGTTCGACGCCACGGGCCTCGAGGTCCGCCAGTTCTTCGCGACCTCCGACGACGGCACCCGCGTCCCGTACTTCGTGGTCGGGCGGGTGGCCGACACCCCGGGGCCGACGCTGATGACCGGCTACGGCGGCTTCGAGATCGCGCTGACCCCGGGCTACAGCGGGGTCATCGGGCGCGGCTGGCTCGCCCGTGGCGGCACCTACGTCGTGGCCAACATCCGCGGCGGCGGGGAGTACGGGCCGACGTGGCACACCGCCGCGCTCGGCGAGCACCGCCACCGGGCCTACGAGGACTTCGCCGCGGTGGCCCGCGACCTCGTCGCCCGCGGGATCACCACGGCGCCGCAGCTCGCGATCCACGGCGGCAGCAACGGCGGGCTGCTCATGGGCGTCATGCTCACGCGCTATCCCGAGCTGTTCGGCGCGATCGTGGTGATGGTGCCGCTGTTCGACATGCGCCGGTTCCACCTGCTGCTGGCCGGGGCGTCGTGGATGGCCGAGTACGGCGACCCCGATGTGCCCGAGCAGTGGGCCTGGATCGCGCAGTACTCGCCGTACCAGAACCTGTCCGCCGACGCGTCCTACCCGCCGGTGCTGGTGACGACCTCGACCCGCGACGACCGCGTCCACCCCGCCCACGCCCGCAAGGCCGTGGCGCGGCTGCGCGAGCAGGGCCACCGCGTCGAGTACTACGAGAACATCGAGGGCGGCCACGGCGGCGCCGCCGACAACGCCCAACGTGCGTTCCAGTGGGCGCTGGTGTTCGAGTTCTGCTGGCGGCAGGTGGGGTGAGGGCGTTCACCAGAGGTCGCGCGTGTACCAGTGGTGCGCGTAGGGGTTGGCGTTGTAGGGCTCGGTCTCGACGAAGCCCTCGCTCGTGTACAGCGCGCGGGCCTCGAGCAGGTCGTCGGCGGTGTCGAGCACGAGCCGGCGCAGCCCCGCCTCGCGGGCCAGGTCGGTCAGGTGCGCGAGCAGGCGCCGACCCAGCCCCTGCCCGCGCACCTCCGGGTCGACCCACATGCGCTTGATCTCTCCCGCCCCGGGCGGGACGTCACCGCCCTCGTAGCGCAGGCCCGCGCAGCCGACGACGCGATCACCCTGCTTGGCGACGACGAAGATGCCCGACGGCGGGGCCAGGGCCAGCGGGTCGTCGGCGAGGAACTCCTCGGTCCACTGCGGCTCCGGGGCCTTGTCGGGCCACCGCCGGGCGAGCTCGGCGGCGTAGGCGCGCAGGGCAGTGAGCCCGTCGGACGAGTCGGGGCGCACGGCCGCCAGGGCGATCTCCACGCGCCCATCCTGCCGACCTCCTACCCCTTCCAGTCCACCAGCTGCACGATCACGCGGTTGGGGTCACGGACCTGGAACGCGCGCTCGCCCCACGGCTCGGCCGTCAGCGGCATCGTGATCGTCACGCCCTCGCCCTCGAGGCGGGCCAACTCGCCCTCGAGGTCGTCGACCTCGAACGCGAGGATCAGCCCCGCCGCGTGCTCGTCGCGCTGGTCGGCGGGCAGGGACGCCAGGCCGGTGCGCAGGAACACCACCGACATCCCGGCGTCGGGACGGGTGAGCGAGGCGAAGCCGTCGGCGGCCATGGCCTGCTCGAAGCCGAAGTGCTCGGTGAGGAAGGCCGCCGAGGCCTCGGGGTCGGCGACGTTGAGCGAGACGGCGGACGCGGTGACCTTCATCGGACCCTCTTTCTCCGTACGATGTACATCGTACGTTGTACACGCATTTCTGGGACCCTGTCGGCGATGACCGCCGACCCCGCCCGCACGCTCGCGCTCCTGTGGCGCGAGCCCGCGCCGGCCCGCGCCCGCGGGCCCCGCCGCGGGCTCGACGTCGACGCGGTGGTGGCCGCCGCGACGGCCCTGCTCGACGCCGCCGGGGCCGAGGCGCTGACCATGCGCCGGCTCGCCACGGAGCTGGGCGTCGCGCCGATGACGCTCTACACCTACGTCCCGGGCCGCGAGGACCTGCTCGACCTCGCCCTCGACGCCGCCTACGCCGCGATGCCGCGCGCCGACACCACCGGCCGGCCGTGGCGCGAACGGCTCACCGCGGTCGCCGAAGAGAACCGCGCCCTGCACCGCGCCCACCCGTGGACGGCGCACGCCGACCCGGGCCGTCCGGTGCTCGGGCCGGGCGAGACGGCGAAGTACGAGCACGAGCTGGCGGCGTGCGACGACCTCGCCGACCTGGCCGGCCTCGACGACGTCGACCGCGACGCCGCGCTGACCTTCCTGCTCGACTTCTGCCGGGCCGCGGCCCGCGCCGAGCAGGACACGGGGCCCGCCGACCCGCAGGCGTGGTGGGAGGCGCGGGCGCCGGTGCTCGCCCGCGTGCTCGACCCGGAGCGCTTCCCCCGCGCCGTCCGGGTCGGGGCGGCGGCCGGGGCCGCGGCGGGGGCGGCGCGCGACCCGGACCGGGCCTGGCGCTTCGGCCTCGCGCGGGTGCTCGACGGGCTCGGGGCACTGGTCGGTTGAACACCGACGCGGCACGATGCGTCGATGGCCGTGGTGGTGCTGGTGCACGGCGGGTGGCACGGCGGCTGGGTGTGGCGCTCGGTCGCGACGCGGCTGCGTGCCGCCGGCCACGAGGTGCACACACCGACGCTCACCGGCGTCGGCGAGCGCGCCCACCTGCACGGATCCCACGTCGGGCTGGCGACCCACGTCGAGGACGTCGTCGCCGTGCTGGGCATGGAGGACCTGCACGACGTCCTGCTCGTCGGCCACAGCTCCAGCGGCGCGGTGATCACGGGGGTCGCGCAGCGGGCGGCGGAGCGCCTGGCGGGCCTGGTCTACCTCGACGCGTTCGTCCCGGAGCCCGGGCAGTCGGTCCACGACCTGCTGCCCCCGGCCCGCCGCGAGTTCTTCCTGAGCCGGGTCGACGCCGACGACCGGATCGTGCTGGACCCCGACACCGCCATGGACGGCTGGGCGATCCGGGACGAGGCCCTGCGGGCCTGGGTGGGACCGCGCCTGACGCCGCAACCCCGCCGCGGCGCCGACGACCCGCTGCCCGAGGGACCGGTCCCGGCGCTCGAGCGCTGGTACGTCCACTGCAGCGACAAGCCGGCCGGCGACGCGTTCGCCGGCGTCGCCGCCGCCGCCCGCGACGACGCGAGCTGGCGCGGGGTCGAGGTCCTCGACACGGGCCACGACGCGATGGTCACCGACCCGGAGGGGACGACCCGGGTGCTCCTCGCGCTGCTCAGCTGAGCACGTGCCGGTCCCGCCCGGCGCCGATCCCCATGAGCGCGGTGGGCACGACGAGCACGGTCATGACGACCAGCGGCACGGTCCAGCCGCCGGTGAGGTCGTACAGCGCACCGAGGCCGAACGGCCCGACCGCGGCGAGGGTGTAGCCGATGCCCTGCGCCATGGCCGAGAGCTCGGAGGTGTGCGCGGTGTCGGGCGAGCGCAGGGTGATGAGCAGGAGCCCGAGGGCGATGTTCGAGCCCTGCGCGATGCCGACCAGCACCATCCAGAGTGCGGGGAGCGTGCCGGGCGCGACGATGAGCCCGAGGTAGCCGAGGACGTAGAAGCCGCAGGTCACGGTCACCAGCACGCTCTGGCTGGGGCGGCGCATCGCCAGCGACGGCATGGTCGCCGAGAACACGAGCCCCACGATCCCGGCCAGCGACAGCAGCAGCCCGGCCTCGGCGGGGCTGCGGCCGGCGTCGACGTAGATCGTCGGGATCCACGCGGACGTCGCGTAGAACTGCAGCGACTGCAGGCCCATGAACAGCGTGACCTGCCAGGCCAGCCGGTCGCGCAGCAGGCCGCGGCGCATCGCCGCGGCCTCCCCCACCGGTTGCGACGGCACCGCGCGGTGGCGCGCACGGGGTGCCCAGACCACCAGGGTCGCCAGCGTGAGCAGCCCCCAGAGCCCGAGCGTGTACTGCCAGTCGAGGCCCGTGAGCCGCTGCAGGGGCACGGTGATCGCCGCCGCGAGCGCCCCGCCACCGGTCAGCACCATCGAGTAGGCGCCGGTCATCGCGCCGGTGCGGTGCGGGAAGTCGCGCTTGACCAGCGTGGGCAGGCTGACGTTGCCGACCGCGATCGCCGTCCCGACCAGCACGCTGCCGGCGAGGATGACCACGAGCGCGTCGACGAGGCGCAGCGCGATCCCCGCGGCGAGCACGACGAGCGCGGTCACGAGGAGGCGCTCGAGGCCCCACCGGCGCGCCAGGCGCGGCGCGATCGGCGCGAGCAGGCCGAAGCAGAGGACCGGGAGGCTGGTCAGCAGCCCCGCCACACCGCTCGAGACGCCGAGGTCCTCGCGCGCCTGGTCCACCAGCGGCGCGACGCCGACCACGGGCGGGCGCAGGTTCGCCGCCAGCAGGAGCACCGCGAACGCGGCGAGGGCCCCGCCGCGGCGCGTGGCCGTGGCCGTCGGAGCGCTCACCCCCAACGCCGCGCCACCTCGTCGGCAGCGGCCCGGCCCTGCTCGCGGCCCGCGCGGGCGGACGCCGGCATCGACGCGGGGTCGAGGACGTTGGTGCCGAACGCCGCGACGGAGTCCTCGTCGGCGAGGACCGCCACCGTGTCGGTGTCGGGGTGGCGCTCCTGTCGCTGCGCGATCTCGTCGCGCACCGACGGGAACGGGCCGCCGGCCGGCGGGTCCAGCGGGGCGACGACGAGCACCTGCCCGGCCGCGCCCGTGACCTCGAAGCCGTCGTCGTCGGCGCGCGCCACGTGCACGATCGACGCGACGCCGCCGTCGATGTAACGACGCTTGCCGGCCGTCATCGGCGGCCACACGCCGGGCACGGCGCAGCTGGCGGCCACGGCGTCGACGAGGTCGACGCGCGCGTCGCGGGTGAACATGGCGAGCTCGCCGGTCTCGGCGTCGACGGCGGTGATCCGCAGGTCGGTCCGGGGCCACTCCTTCACCGGCAGCCGGGCGTCGATGATCGCGCGCTGCTCGGCCTCGGGTGGAGTGTCGGCCGCGAGGGCCCAGGCCCCCAGCCGCGCCCGCATCTCCCCCGGGTCGCGGGCGCCGTTCATCACGGCGGCGAGCTCGGCGCCGAGGGCCTCCATGTCGAGCGTCGCCGGCGGGCCCGTCATGCCGGCCGCGCCGGAGCGGTGCTCGGCGTGCACGGCCTCGAGGTCCACGCCGGTGGACAGGAGCGTCCCGACGACCGAGCCCGCGGAGGTCCCGACGATGCGGTCGGCGAGGCCGAGGTCGACCCCGCCCTCGGCGAGCCCCACGAGGACGCCCACCTCCCAGGCGATCCCGGCGAGGCCACCTCCTCCGAGGACGAGGGCGCGGACGGACGGGGCGGGAGCGTCGGCGGTCACGGCGACACCCTGCCCTCGCAGCGCTCGTTCCGCACGGGCGGTGCCGGGGAGATCACGCCGGGCGGCCGGTCGTGGAGCCGGTCTCCGGGACGCGCGAAGATCAGCAGGGCGACGGGCACCTCGAACCTCGCGCGGAGGTGCGTTTCGCCCTGCTGATCGTGCGCGCCCCGCGCCGCGGGTGATCGAAGTACCGATACGGACACTCAACGTCAGCGAAGCCACTTCGCTGACACTCAGCTGCCCCGACGCGACTCCGCCTCGGCGACGCGCTCGACGACCTCGAGCACGCTGTCGGGGTTGAGCGACATCGAGTCGATGCCCTGCTCGACGAGGAACTCCGCCAGGTCGGGATGGTCGCTCGGCCCCTGGCCGCAGATGCCGACGTAGCGCCCCTTGGCGTGGGCGGTCTCCAGCAGCATCGTGATCATCTTCTTGACCGCGGGGCTGCGCTCGTCGAACAGGTGCGCCAGGCGGTCGTCGTCGCGCCCGATGCCCAGCACCAGCTGGGTCAGGTCGTTCGAGCCGATCGAGAAGCCGTCGAAGCGGTCGGCGAACTCGTCGGCCTGCAGGACGTTCGACGGGATCTCCGCCATGACGTAGACCTGCAGGTCGTCGCGGCCGCGCTCCAGCCCGTTCTCGGCCATGACCTCCAGGACGCGGTCGGCCTCCTCCGGCGTGCGGCAGAACGGGACCATGACGATCACGTTGGTGAAGCCCATCCGCAGCCGCACGCGCTCGAGGGCCCGGCACTCCAGCGCGAACGCCTCGCGGTAGTCGTCGCTGTAGTAGCGCGATGCCCCGCGCCAGCCCAGCATCGGGTTCTCCTCGTCGGGCTCGAACTGCGTCCCGCCGATGAGCCCGGCGTACTCGTTGGTCTTGAAGTCCGAGAGCCGCACCACGACCGGCTCGGGGTACTGCGACGCCGCGATCGTCGCGATGCCGCGCGCGAGGTGGTCGACGAAGTACTCGCCCTTGTCCTCCCAGCCCGCGGTCAGCTCCTCGATCTGCGCCTTCGCGTCCGCGTCCTCGACGTCGTCGAGGTGCAGCAGCGCCAGCGGGTGGGCCTGGATGACGTTGTTGACCAGGTACTCCATGCGGGCGAGCCCGATGCCGTGCGCGGGCAGGCGCCACCACTGCATCGCCGCGGCCGGGCTGCCGATGTTCATCATCACGCGCGTCGTCGTCCGCGGGACCGACTCGAGGTCCAGCTCGCGCTCCGAGAACGCGAGGATGCCGTCGTAGACGTGGCCCTCGTCGCCCTCGACGCAGGACAGCGTCACCTCGCGGCCCTCGGCGAGGACCTCGGTGGCGTTCTGCGTGCCCACCACGGCCGGGACGCCGAGCTCGCGGCTGACGATGGCGGCGTGGGAGGTGCGCCCGCCCCGGTCGGTGACGATGCCGGCCGCGCGCTTCATGATCGGCACCCAGTCGGGGTCGGTCATCGTCGTGACCAGCACGCGACCGTCGACGAACTCGTCGGCCTGCTCCGCGGACTCGATCACCTGGACCTCGCCGGCCGCCACGGCCTGCCCGATCGCGAGACCCGAGACGAGCAGCTCGCCGGTCTCGTCGAGGCTGAACGTCGAGAGCGTGCCGGCGCCCGCGCGCGACTGCACCGTCTCGGGGCGGGCCTGGACGACGAACAGCTCGCCGGTGCGCCCGTCCTTGGCCCACTCGACGTCCATCGGGCGGTCGTAGTGGCGCTCGATCACCGCGCCCCAGCGGGCCAGCGCCAGGACCTCGTCGTCGTCGAGGACCAGCGCGCGGCGCTCCTCGTCGGTGGTGTCGACGTTGGTGGTCGGCTCGGGCCCCTCGTCGGTGTAGATCCGCTTCTTCTCCTTCGCGCCCACCGTGCGCGCGAGGATCGGGACCAGGTCCTCGTCGTCCAGGAACGGCTTGTAGACCGTCCACTGGTCGGGGGTCACCTCGCCGCCGACGACGTTCTCGCCGAGGCCCCAGGCGCCGTTGACGATCGCGGTGTCGGGGAAGCCGGTGTCGGTGTCGATGGTGAACATGACGCCGGCGGACGCGAGGTCGGAGCGCACCATCTTCTGCACGCCGATCGAGAGCGCGACGTCGTGGTGGTCGAAGCCCTGCTCGACGCGGTAGCTGATGGCGCGGTCGGTGAACAGCGACGCGTAGCAGTCCTTGCACGCGGCGAGCAGCGCGTCGACACCGACGACGTTGAGGTAGGTGTCCTGCTGCCCGGCGAAGCTGGCGTCGGGGAGGTCCTCGGCCGTGGCGCTGCTGCGCACCGCGACGTCGACGTCGGTCGTGTCGTAGCGCTTGCCGAGCTCCTCGTAGGCCGACCGGATCGCGTCGGCGGTCGACTCGGGGAACTCGGCGCGGTCGAACAGGCCGCGGACCTCGCTGCCCGCGTCGGCCAGCTCGCGGGAGCCGTCGGCCAGCTCGCCGAGAATGCGGCGGATCTCCGCGTCCAGCCCGTTCGCCTCGACGAAGGAGCGGAACGCGGACGCCGTCGTCGCGAACCCCCCGGGCACCCGGATGCCCTGGCCGGTGAGGTTCGCGATCATCTCCCCGAGCGAGGCGTTCTTCCCGCCCACCTCCTCGACGTCGCCGGAACCCACCGTCTCGAGCCACCGGACCTCGTCCGCCACCGTGTCCTCCTCCGTCGGGGTCGGGTGCGCTGCGTCCGTCAACGGTTGCGTACGGCCGACCAGCGAGCGGATTCCCCCCTACGACACCAGGGGGAAACGCGGGAGCGATTCAGGACGGCGGGCGCACGAGCCGGACGGCGAGCCGGTCGATCTCGGCCTCGGGGTCGCCGGTGAGCCCGGTGTGCACCGGGCCGGGCTGCAGGACGGTGCTGCGCGGGGCGGTCAGCCAGCGGAAGCGCTCGCCCGGCGAGAGGACGCCGGCCGGCCCCTCGCCGTGCACGGCCCGCTCCCAGGCGTCCAGGGCGTCGGCCAGGGACTCGAGGTCCGCGGTGGGGTCGAGGGCGCGCACGCGGTCGAGGTCGAGGTGCGTGCGCACAGCGAGGTGCTCACGGCGGCGGCAGTGCAGCAGCACGCCGACGTTGACCAGCTCGCCGCGCTCGATGTCGGGCACGACGCGCAGGAGGGCGTACTCGAAGGTGTCGCGCTCGGTCATGTCGGCACCCACGCCTCACGGGCGTCGAGCCGGGCCAGGAGGTGCTCGACGTACGCGAGGCGCGTCGCCTCGGGCTCGTCGAGCCACCCGTCGGGCACGCGGGTGACCACGTCCTCGAGCAGCGCCCGGTCGACCCGCCCGGCCAGCTCGGCGTCGGCCTCGGCGCGCGCGGTCGCGGCCGGGGCGAGGACGTGCCCGTCCGCGTCGTAGGGGCGGGCGACGACGGCCTGCGCGCGGGCCCAGGAGTGGTGGAAGTACAGGCAGGCGCCGTGGTCGATCAGCCACAGCTCGCGGTGCCAGCGCAGCAGGTTCGGGTTGCGCCAGGACCGGTCGACGTTCTCGACGAACGCGTCGAACCACAGCACCCGCGACGCCTCTTTCGGGTCGACGGCGTGGGCGACGGGGTCGAACCCGATCGCGCCGGGCAGGAAGTCCAGCCCGAGGTTGTCCCCACCGCTGCGGGCCAGGAGCTCCTGGACCTCCCAGTCGGGCTCGGAGCGCGCGATGACGGGGTCGAGCTCGAGCACCACCAGCTCGGGCACCCGCAGCCCGAGGCGCCGGCCGATCTCGCCGGCGACGATCTCGGCCACGAGCGCCTTCGGGCCCTGCCCGGCGCCGGTGAACTTGGCGACGTAGGTGCCCAGGTCGTCGGCCTCGACGAGTCCCGGCAGGGAGCCGCCCTCGCGCAGTGGGGTCACGTACCGGGTGGCGGTGACCCGGCGCAGCACCTGGTCCGCGGTCACCCGCCCATCCTGCCGTGCCGCTCAGGACGCCTGGTGCTCGACCTCCGGCGCGACCCCGATCCGGCGCAGCAGGAACAGGCAGGCCACGGCGATGTCGTTCCACGCCGTCGCGGCCTCCGTGCGCGACCAGTCGATCTTCTCGCGCAGGGCGCGCGCCGTGGGCAGCACCTTGGCCAGGTCGCAGGCGTGCTCGTTGAGCGCCGCGAGCTTGCCGATCATGAGGTCGGTGGCGTCGACGACCGGCATCTTCACCGACAGGACCTCCTGCTCCACGGCGCGGGAGAGCAGGGCGCCGTCGACGGGCTCGCTCGCCAGGCGGAACAGGATGTCGACCAGGGCTCCGTCGCTGTAGACCTTGAACAGCCAGTCCTCGGGCGGTCGGCGGACGTCGAGCCCGGCCTCGGCGAGCACCTCCGCGGCGCGCCCGGCCTCGTCCTGCGTCACCACGAAGTCGACGTCGTTCGCCGGCTCCGGCCCACCCAGCGCCCACCCGGCGTAGCCCCCGGCGAGCGCGAAGCCCACCCCGCCCTCGCGCAGCGCGACCGCGACACGCTTGAGCGCCTCGCGCCGCCCCGACCCGTCGGGCGGGTGCTCGGCATCCGTCAGGGGTTCGCTCACCCCGAGGGCGATACCCGAGCTGATCGACGACGAACCCGGGCGGGCACCCTGGGCGCGTGCGACTGGGGACCTGGAACGTGCTGCACGGCGCCGCGACGGCCACCGGCCCGGCCGACCTCGAGGGCTTCGCCGACGCCGTCGGCGGGCTCGACGTCGACGTCCTCGGGCTGCAGGAGGTGGACCGGGCGCAGCCCCGCTCGGACGGGGCGGACCTCTCGGCGGTCGCCGCCCGGGCGATGGGGGCGGTCGCGCACCGGTTCGCGCCCACGCTGCACGGGATGCCGGGCGCCTGGTCCCCGGCCCCCGACCCGGTCGGCGAGGCCACCGGCGACACCGCGGACCCGCCGCCGGGCAGCACGCCCGCCTACGGCATCGCGCTGGTGTCGCGGCTGCCGGTGACCGACTGGCGGGTGCTGCCGCTGCCGCGCCTGCCGCGCCGGGTGCCGCTGCTGCTCGGCTCCCCGCGCCGGGTGATCTGGGTGCGCGACGAGCCCCGCACCGCCGTGGCCGCCCGCGTCGCCGGACCGCACGGGCCGGTCACGGTGGTGACCACGCACCTGTCGTTCATCCCCGGCTGGAACCTCGTCCAGCTGCGCCACCTCGCCCGCGCCGTGCGGGGTGACGGGCCGGTCGTGGTCACCGGCGACCTCAACCTCGGCGTGCGCCGGGCCCGCCTCGCCAGCGGCCTGCGCGGCCTCGTGACCGGGCAGACCTTCCCCGCCGACGCGCCGCGCCGCCAGATCGACCACCTGCTGGGGCGCGGCGTCGTCGCGTCGGCGCCGCGCGTGCACCACCCGCCGCTGTCCGACCACCGCGCGCTCTCGGCGACCGTGGTGCCGGAGGGCTGACTCCCGGCCCGCGGACTCACCCCCGGCGCCCGCACGGGGTGTCGGCGGGACGCCATCCCGGCGGACCGAAGACGTGACCGAGCTTGACGCGCAGCCCGCGGGCCGCCCGGACGTCGGCGATCATGTTCGCGTACTCGCCATACTGGAGGCGGAACACGTTGTGGGTGTCCACGGGTGTGGTGAGTCCGTACCGCGGCCGGTGCCGCTCCTCGGCGAACGTGCCGAAGAGGCGGTCCCAGACGATGAGGATGCCGCCGTAGTTCTTGTCGAGGTATTCGGGGTCGTTGCCGTGGTGGACGCGGTGGTGAGACGGGGTGTTCATGACGAGCTCGACCGCCCGCGGGAGCTTGTCGACGGTCTCGGTGTGGATGAAGAACTGGTAGACGAGGTTCACCGAGAAGGCGATGTAGATCGTCCACGGCGCGAACCCGAGCAGGGGCAACGGGAGCCAGAACACCCCTCCACCCACGGGTTCCACTTCCGGCGCACCGCGGTGCTCAGGTTGAAGTATTCGCTGGAGTGGTGGGCCTGGTGCCCGGCCCAGGCGAAGCGCACCCGGTGCGAGAACCGGTGGGTCGCGTACCAGGCCAGGTCGACGACCACGAGCAGCAGCAGCCAGCTCCACCACGTGTCGGCGGGGAGGTGCCACGGCGCGAGGTAGGTCCACAGGAAGACGAAGACCACGAGAGACGCTGCTTTGAGCAGCGCCATGAAGACGAGCGAGCCGGCCCCCATGCCGATGCTCGTGCGGGCGTCGCGGGCGTCGTAGCCCCGCAGGTCGTCGCGGGCGGCGTGGCGGACCACCAGCACCTCGATCGCGATGAACACCACGAACACCGGCAGGGCGTAGAGCAGCGGGGTGTGGATCTGGTCCCAGACCGCGGTGGGCATCGGCGGGCTCCCTCCATGTGACCTAGCGGTGAATTTCCGGGTGGTCACACGGATGGGTCAAGCCGTGACGTCGTCAGATCGGGCCGCCCATGACGACGAGGACGCGGGCGCACCGCGCGACCATGGCGTCGGCGTCGAGGTCGGGGTGGTCCAGCCACCAGGAGACAACCGCGTTGACCGCCTGCTGCCAGATGCGGCTGAGCAGGTCGTGGTCGAGGGGGTCGGCGTTGCCGGCGCGGCGCAGGACGTCGGCCGTGCCCTCGGCC
>JAQSWW010000094.1 GCA_029266415.1 Actinomycetospora sp.
TCGGGGACGTCCGGCGTGGCGCGCGTCCTTCGGCCTGATCACGCCGGTCCGTCCCGTAACGTCTCGGCGACGCTGCGTGAGCGGACGCCACGCGCCGTGACGTGCCGGGACGATTCGGACGAACGGGAGGGATCGGAATGGCCCAGTGGATCCGCTCGTCGGGTGATATTGCTGTGAGTAGTCACACGAAAGGACTAATCGTAGTGATCTGTAGCGGATTAGGGTTCTGCCCGATCGTGACGACGACGGACGACCCCGCGGAGATCTCGTGAGTGCCACCGACGACAACCCAGGGGGGTCGAGCGCGCTCGACGCGACCCCGTCCGCCTACCAGGAGGTCCAGCGCTCGCCGGAGTTCGTCTCGCTGCGGCGCCGCTGGCGCGGCTTCATCTTCACGATGAGCGCGATCTTCCTCGGCTGGTTCCTGGTCTACGTGCTGCTGTCCGACTTCGCCTACGGCGTGGTCAACACCATCGCGACGATCTACGTCCGCTTCGCCAACAAGAACCTGGACGACGATGCCGAGGCGCTGAAGCAGCGCGTGGAGGGGAACCTGTGAGCACCCAGATCGGGAGCCCGGCACTCAACATCGGGATCTTCGCGCTCTTCGTCGTCGTCACGCTGCTGATCGTCTACCGAGTCAGCAAGGCCTCGAACACGGCGTCGGACTACTACGCCGCCGGCAGCTCGTTCACCGGGCCGCAGAACGGCATCGCGATCTCCGGTGACTACCTCTCGGCCGCGTCGTTCCTGGGGATCGCGGGCGCGATCGCGGTCAACGGCTACGACGGCTTCCTCTACTCCATCGGCTTCCTCGTCGCCTGGCTGACGGCCCTGCTGCTGGTCGCCGAGCTGCTGCGCAACGTCGGCCGCTTCACCATGGGCGACGTCCTGAGCTTCCGGATGCGCCAGCGCCCGGTGCGGGCCGCGGCCGCGGTGTCGACGCTGCTGGTGTCGTTCTTCTACCTGCTGGCCCAGATGGCCGGCGCCGGCGGTCTCATCTCGCTGCTGCTCGGCGTCAAGAACACGCCCGGCACCCCGTTCGACGGCCAGTCGCTGGTCATCGCGGTGGTCGGCATCCTCATGGTCATCTACGTCCTCTACGGCGGCATGCGCGGCACCACCTGGGTGCAGATCATCAAGGCCGGGCTGCTCGTCGTCGGCGCCGCGGTCATGACCGTGTGGGTCCTGGGCCTCTACGGGTTCAACCTGTCGGGCCTGCTGGGCTCGGCCGTCGAGAACACCGGCAAGCAGCTGCTCAACGCCGGCAACCAGTACGGCAAGACGCTGACGACCAAGATCGACTTCCTGTCGCTGGCCCTCGCTCTGGTCCTCGGCACCGCCGGCCTGCCGCACATCCTCATGCGCTTCTACACCGTGCCGACGGCCAAGGAGGCCCGGCGCTCGGTGCAGTGGGCGATCTGGATCATCGGCATCTTCTACCTGTTCACCCTGGTGATCGGGTACGGCGCGGCCGCCCTGCTCCCGCGGGGCACGCTGACCTCGGCCAACGTGAACGACGCGGCGCCGCTGCTGGCCTTCCAGATCGGCGGCACCCTGCTGCTGGGCATCATCGCCGCGATCGCCTTCGCGACGATCCTCGCCGTCGTCGCCGGGCTGACCATCACCGCGGCGGCCTCGTTCGCGCACGACATCTACGCGAACGTGATCAAGGACGGGAACCCCGAGCCGGGCATGGAGGTCAAGGTGGCCCGCCGCACGGCCCTGATCGTCGGCATCGTGGCCATCGTCGGCGGCATCCTGGCCAACGGCCAGAACATCGCCTTCCTCGTGGCGCTGGCCTTCGCGGTCGCCGCCTCGGCCAACCTCCCGACGCTGCTCTACTCGCTGTTCTGGCGGAAGTTCAACACCACCGGGGCCCTGTTCAGCATCTACGGCGGTCTGGCGATCTGCATCCTGCTGATCATCTTCTCGCCGGTGGTCTCGGGCGGGCCGACCTCGATCTTCGGTGAGGACGTCGACTTCGCGTTCTTCCCGCTGCAGAACCCGGGCATCGTGTCGATCCCGCTGTCGTTCCTGCTCGGCGTGATCGGCACCTACATCGGCTCCCGCGAGCCGGTGAACGAGGTCAAGTTCGCCGAGATGGAGGTCCGGTCGATGACCGGCGCCGGTGCGTCCGCCGCCGTCGACCACTAGTTCTCCACGTCGAGGAGCCCGTCTCCCCCTCGGGGGAGGCGGGCTCTCCGCGTGCGTGATGGGATGACGCGGTGAGCCATCCCGGTCTGCCCTCGGTCGCCCCCGGCGCGATCCCGCCCGGGGCGACGCTGCTGGACGTGCGTGAGGACGACGAGTGGGTCGCCGGGCACGCGCCCGAGGCCGTGCACCTGCCGATGTCGCAGTTCGTCGCCCGGCTCGACGAGGTCCCGCCGGGCCCGCTGGCCGTGGTGTGCAAGGTCGGCGGGCGGTCCGCGCAGGTCACGGCGTACCTGCTCCAGCGTGGCCACGAGGCGGTCAACGTCAGCGGCGGCATGCTCGCCTGGGAGGCCGAGGGCCGGCCGATGGCCGCCGAGGGCCCCGGGCCGGCCCGGGTGGTCTGAGCCGTGGGGACGCGTCCGTGATCTGCCCACGCTGCGGGCGGCCCCAACCGCCGCCGGACTCCCCGGGCGCGCCGCGTGCCGGCGCGACCCGGTACTGCGTGCACTGCGGCCGTGTCCTCGCCGGCGTGCGGTGGGTGGCGCTGCCGCCCGACGCGATGCGCCCCCGCGAGCCACGCCGGTCACGGCGTCCCTACGCCGGGCCCCCGCGCTACCGCGCGACCCCGCGCTGGAGCCTGCGCACCTGGATGCCCGCACCCGAACCGGGCAACGACGGCCCGCTCGCGACGCCCCCGGCGCGCGAGCCGGAGGACGCACTGCGCCGCACCGCCGGGCTGCTCGTGCGCCTCGCGGCCGTCACCGCGGTGCTCGCGGGGATCGCCGCGCTGGCCGAGGCCTGGCGCTACGGCCTGCTCGTCGCCAGCCGCAGCTCCGCCCTGTCGGCGGGTCCGCTCGCCTTCTCCGACGCGCTGGTGACGCTCGTCGGGCTGCTCGCGCCCGTGATGGCGGTGGCCACCGGCGCGCAGTTCCTGCTGTGGCTGCACCGGGCGCGCGGGCTCGCCGCGACGATCTCGGGGACGCGTCCCGCGCGGTCGACCCGGGCGGTGGTGCTCGGCAGCGTCCTGCCGGGCCCGAACCTGACCGTGCCCGGCGCGGCGCTGGCCGAGGTCGAGCACGCCGCGTCGGGGGAGCCGGCCACGGCCCGCCCCCGCCCGTCGAGGCCGGTGCGGCGGTGGTGGATCGCCTGGGACGCCAGCGTCGTGCTGGGCGTGCTCGCCGTGCTGCGCGGGCTGGGCGACAGCACCCAGGCGCTCGCCGACGCCGTGCTGCTCCACGCGGTCGCCGACGTAGCCGCCGCCGTCGCCGCCCTGGCGACCGTGGTCGTCGTCGCCCACCTCACCGAGCTGCTCGCCCCCGAGCTGCGGCCCGCCGGGCGGGAGGCGGTGCTGGGGGTGCGGGGACCGGGCGAGCCGGCCCCCGACCCGGCCCCGGAAGCGTCAGCCGAGGACGGCGTTGCCGCCCGCGGCGGGCGGGGCGGTGGGGTCGGTGCCGAGGTCGGGTGACATCTCGCGGACCACGAAGTCCTCGACGTGGAACAGGTTGTCGCCGGCCCGGCGCACGATGGCCAGCAGCGTGCTCATCGAGGCGACCTCCTCGACCTGCTCCTTGAGGTACCACTGCATGAACTGCTCGCCGATGTAGTCGCCCTCGTCGCGGGCGGTGCGGGCGAGCGTCTCGATCTGGTCGGTGACCGTGCGCTCCTGTTCGAGCACCAGCGAGACGACGTCCTCGAGCGACGTGAACTCGGTGCGCACGTCGTCGATGCCGGGGATGGTCACCGGGAGGTCGTTGTCGAGCAGGAACTGCACGATGCCCATCGCGTGGTTGCGCTCCTCGAGCGCCTGCGCGTAGAAGTGCGCGGCCAGCCGCGGGAGGTCCTCGTCGTCGCAGTACACGGCCACCGCGGTGTACTGCTGCGAGGCCGTGAACTCGTTGCGGATCTGGGCCCGCAGCAGGTCGTGGAAGGTCGACGTCGCGGCGGTCATGGCCCCGAGTGTAGGCGGGAGCCGGCGCCGCTCAGGTGCGCGCGGACCGCCGTCCGTGCCGGCCGCGCGGTGCGGGCGGCCCGTCCCCGGTGGGCGTCACCGGGATCGACCCGGTCCAGCCGAACTGCTCGGTGTGCACCCGGCCGGCGGGGACGCCCAGCTGCTCCAGGGCCGCGAGCGACCCGGTGAGCACCGACGGCGACCCGCAGACGAAGTAGTCGAGCGCCGCGCGGGACGCGGGGTCGTGCGGCAGGACCTCGGCGAGCAGGGCGGCGTCGATCCGGCGGCCCTCGGTGCGGGTGACGCGCAGGTCCAGGCGCCGGCCCATCGCCGTCAGTTCGTCGGCGAACAGCGGCTCGGTGCCCCGCTCGGCGACGACGAGACGGTGCGTGCGGCCGTCGCCACGGTCGGCGAGCGTGCGCAGCATGCTCATCATCGGGGTGATGCCGACGCCGCCGGCGAGCAGCACCAGGCCCGGCGAGTCGTCCGCGATCTCCGCGGTGAACGAGCCGTGCGGGCCGTCCAGCCACACCTTGCTGCCGGTGCGCAGGGTGGAGAGCAGGCCGGAGAAGTCGCCCTGGTCGCGGACGGTCAGCTCGAGGCGTCCCGTGACCCGCGCGCTGGAGGCGATCGTGAACGGGTGCTCCTCGGTGCCGACGACCCCGCGGCGTAGGCGCAGCCACACGAACTGCCCGGGCGCGAAGCGCAGGCCGCCGCGGCGCAGGTGCACGGGGGCGAGCACGAGCGTGCTCACCGTCGGGCTCTCGCGGCGCACGCCGTAGACGACGTAGGCGCCCTGGCGGGAGAACAGCGGGCGCCACACCCACCGGTGCGCGAGCACCCCGAGCAGCACCAGCACCAGGGCCGAGAGCACCCAGCGCATGAGCGGGTCGGTGACGAGGTTGCCGAGCCAGAACACGTGCAGGCCGGCGAGGACCAGGGCGGCGCCGGCGAGCAGCACGTGCAGGCGGGCCCAGATCTCGTAGCGCGCCCCGGGGCGCCGGCCGCGCGCGGCGACGAGGCCCACGAGCAGCAGGCCGGCCGCCGACGTCCAGCCGGCCTGCGCCGCGGCCGAGGACTGGAACGGGTTGAGCAGCCGCGGGTGGTTGACGATCGCGACCGCCATGTGGAGCCCGACGAGCACCACGGCGAGGATGCCGAGCCAGCGGTGCAGGCCCAGGATCTTCTCGACGCCGAACGACCGCGTCAGCGTGCGCACCCGCGAGGGCACGACGACCACGACGACGAGCAGGCAGGCGGCCAGCAGGCCGAGGCCCACCGAGAGCATCCCGAGCACCGAGCTCCCGCCGCGCGAGGCGAGCAGGGCGACCGGGACCACCACGAGGGCCGTGAGGGCGCCCACCCACAGGGCGCGTGTCCACCGTTGCTGCACGGGCGGGGACGGTAGGCAGTCGCGATCATCGGTCCCGGCGCGTCTGAGAGCGCGCCCGCCCGTGGCGCGACGACGGGCGCCCACAGCGCGCCCGGGAGCCCGGCTCTGGTCCGTTCGGGTGAGGGCGTGGTCCGTCTGCTGAGGCGGGCTCTCAGGTTGGCGTGTCGTGCCAGCGTGGGGGCCACGCTGGCGTTCAACGTCGGGAAAGCCCCCGGCTCGTGGCGCCGAGTCCCGCCCGACCCGGCAGGATGCCCCCCGTGCTCCGTTTGCGCAGGCATCGCCGGACCTCGCCCCGGCTCGCGTTCGTCGTCGGCGCGGCCGGGCTCGCGGGGCTCGTACCCCCGGCGCTGCGGTCGCTGCGGGGGCGCCCGGTGTTCGACCGCAGCACGGCCGCGGCCGGGGTGTCGGCGCAGTTCGACCAGGACGCCGCGTCCTACGACCTTCTCGTCGGCGCCAACCCCGGCTACCACGAGCACCTGCTCCTGTCCGCCCGTCGCCTGGGGCTGAGCGGCGACGGGGCCGGGGCGGTGCTGCTCGACGTCGGGTGCGGGACGGGGCTGTCGACCGCGGCGCTGGCGGAGACCTACCCCGCGGCGCGGATCGTCGGCGTCGACGCCTCGGCAGAGATGCTCGCGAAGGCGCGCGAGAAGTCGTGGCCCGAGGACGTGCGCTTCGTGCACGCGCGGGCCGAGGACCTCGGGCCCGCGCTCGCCGAGGCCGGCGTCGAGGGCCCGGTCGACGGCCTGCTCGCCGCCTACCTGGTGCGCAACCTGCCCGACCGCGACGCCGGCCTGGCCGTGCTCGTCGAGCACCTGGCGCCCGGCGCCCCGATCGTCGTGCACGAGTACTCCGTCGCCGACTCGGCCCTCGCCCGCGCGATCTGGACCGCCGTCTGCTGGGCGATCATCATCCCGCTCGGGTGGCGCGTCACCGGCGACGCCTCGCTCTACCGCTACCTCTGGCGCAGCGTGCTGGCCTTCGACGGCCTGGCGCGCCTGGAGCAGCGGCTCCGCGACGCCGGGCTGCGCGAGGTCCACACGCGCCCCGTCGACGGCTGGCAGCGCGGGATCGTGCACACGGTGCTCGGTCGCCGCTGAGGACGACCGGCGAGCTGGGGGATTTCCTGACGTTGAACGCCAGCGTGGCCCCCACGCTGACACAACCCGTGCGCCGATCGGGGGGCGCTCAGCCGCGGCGGCGGGCGGCGCGGACGGCGTAGGTGCGTTCCGCGTACTCGATGTCGTCGTTCCACAGGCGCCTGGCCGTCCACTCCATCACCGGGCGCACGAGGGCCTGGGCGCGGCGGGCGTGGGCGAAGCCCGGGCGGGTGGAGTGGGCGATCGTCGCCTCGACGACCGCGGTGCGGGGGCGGCCGTCGGGGTGCGGGGCGAGCGGCGTCGCGTGGGTCTCGACGACGCTGCCGGCGCCCTCGCCCTCGGTGATGTGCATCACGATCGTGCGCGGCTCCGGGCACGTGAACCGTGCCCGCACCGGGATGCCCCAGTTCTTCGAGACGCGGAACGCCACCTTGAGGTCGAAGTGGTCGTCCTCCTCGGACGCCTCCCGGCCCGGTGCGCGCTCCACGCGCAGGTCGGCGAACGAGTGCGGGTGGAACCAGGCGCCGTGCCACGGGTCGAGCCGGTTGGCGATCACGTCGGCGGGCTCGCAGGTGCCGACCATCGAGGCCACCGCGACCACGCTGGCGTCGACGTCGGGGCGCTCGGGGAGGATCGGCGCGGCGGTGGGCTCCTCGCCGCCGACCGCGTCGAGGCGCACCCAGGCCAGGGCGCCGTCGTCGTGGGCGGGCAGCGTGCGCCAGCCCGCGCGCCCCGACGGTCCGAGGGCGAGGCCGTGCCAGCGGCAGATCAGCTCGCAGCCCGACTGCACCGCGGTGGACATGTCGGCGCCGAGGTGCGGGCACGCGCCCGGCCCCGCGTGCAGGGTGCCCTCCGGTGAGCGCCACACGACCAGCTCGACGCCCGCGACCGTCGTGCCGAACGGTGTGCCGGTGCGGATGTCCCGGCTCGCGCCGACGACGTACCAGTTGCCCGAGGGCCGGGCGGTGGCGCGAGCCAGCGCGGCGTCGATGATGCCGACCTTGGCGTCGCGCCAGGTGGGCTCCATGGCCGCCCACTCGTCGCCCGACAGGCGTCGCAGCGGGTTCGCGGCTGCGCGCCGATCCGCCTTCTTGAGCACGAAAGAGACGCTAGGCCCGGTGCCGTGGTGTCGCAGTGACAGGAAGCGGGCTGTGGCCGGACGCACCGCCTGCTGCGCCGAACGAACGAATGCGGCACGCAGCGGAGCGGAGCTGCCGCGCCGGAGGCGGTCGACGGTCAGGCGATCGGGGCACGCTCCCAGGGGCACGACAGGCACCGCGGGCCACCGCGTCCCGAGCCGAGCTCGAACCCGGCGATGGTGAGCACCTCGATCCCGGCGTCGGCCAGCCGGGCGTTCGTCGTGACGTTGCGCTCGTAGGCGACGACCCGCCCGGGCGTCAGGGCGAGCGTGTTGTTGCCGTCGTCCCACTGCTCGCGCTCGGCGGCGACCGACTCCAGGCCCGTGTCCACCGCGTGCAGCACGTCGACGCCCATCGCCCGCGCCGCGGCGGGCCGGAAGGGTTCGGGTCCGGCGATGTGCAGGGAGTCCGGGCCGTCCGGACGCACCGTCCACGCCTCGAGGCCCTCGAGCACGCCGGGGTAGATCACCATCGTGTCGACGTCGACCATCGTCGCCACGGTGTCGAGGTGCATCGTCGCCCGCCGCTGGGCGATCGGGACGACGAGCACGGTGTGCGCCAGGCCGTCGGCGAACATGGCGCGGGCGAACGACTCGGCGCCCGCGGGGCTCGTGCGCTCACCGACGCCGATCGCGAGCACGCCGGGCGCGAGCAGCAGCACGTCACCGCCCTCGACCGCCGAGGTGTCGCGCGGCGCGGTGGGGGCGACGACGCCGAGCTCGGGGTGGTGGCGCTGGGCCAGGGCGACGAGCGGGGCCTCGCGCCGGCGGGCGGGCATGCCCATCGACGACGCGACCACCCGCGTGCCCACGCGCACCGACGAGTCGCGGGTGAACATGAGGTTGGGCAGCGGGTCGACGGCGAAGTCGTGGGGGCCGGCCATCGCCCGCACCAGCGAGTTCCCGGTCACGGCGAGCTCGGCGAACGTGCGCCCGCCGATGAGGGCCTCGGCGAGCGCGGCGTCGTCGAGCCCGGACAGCTCGGCGCGGACCGCCTCGCCCAGCTCGCGGCCGAGCGTGCGCTCGTCGACGGCGTCGGCGATCCCGGCCTCCCGGGCCGCCGGGTCCCGCAGCGACTCGACCAGCACGTCGCCGAGCAGCAGCACCCGCACGCCCTCGGCGCGCAGCAGGTCGGCGAACGCGTCGTGCTCGAGCTGGGCGCGCTCGACCCAGGGGATGCCGTCGAAGAGCAGGCGATCGGCGTTGCGCGGGGTCAACCGTTCCAGCTCGGGGCCCGGGCGGTGCAGCACGACGGTGCGCAGCGCGCCGACCTCGGTGTCCACGTGCGGCGCATCCACGGTCGGCGACCCTAGGGCGGCGGCTCTACTGTGCGCAGCCATGGGACTCCTCGAGGACAAGGTGGTCGTCGTCACCGGTGCCGGGCGCGGCATCGGGCGTGGTGAGGCGCTGGAGTGCGCACGACAGGGGGCGGCCGTGGTGGTCGCCGAGTTCGACGCCGAGGTCGGGGACGAGGTCGCCGGCGAGATCACCGCCGCGGGGGGCCGCGCGATCGCGGTGCCCGGCGACGTGTCGGAGGCCGACGTCGCCGACCAGCTGGTCAAGACGGCCGTCGAGGGGTTCGGCGGCCTCGACGCCGTGGTCAACAACGCCGGCATCCTGCGTGACCGCACCCTGGTGAAGATGTCCGACGCCGAGTGGGACGACGTCATCCGCGTCCACCTGCGCGGGCACTTCGCGCCGACCCGGGCGGCGTGCCGGTACTGGCGCGAGAACGCGCGGCCCGGGCACCTGGTGCACACGTCGTCGACGTCGGGGATCCTCGGCAACTTCGGCCAGGCGAACTACGGCGCGGCCAAGGCGGGCATCGCGGCGTTCTCGACGATCGTGGCCATGGAGATGGCGCGCTACAACGTCACCTCCAACGCCATCGCCCCCTCCGCGCTGACCCGCATGACCGAGGCCCTGCTGCCCCCGGACGTGCGGGAGGACCGGCGCGAGAGCCTCGAGCGCGGCGAGTTCGACTTCTTCGACCCCGAGAACGTGGCGCCGTTCGTCGCCTACCTCGCCTCGGACCACTCCTCGCACATCAGCGGCAAGGTCTTCGGCGTCCAGGGCGACTCGGTGGAGCTCTACCAGCCGTTCACGTCGGTGGCCGAGATCCGCGGCGACGGGCACCGCTGGGACCCGGAGGCGATCCCCGACCGGATGGCCGAGCTGTTCGAGAAGGCGGGTATCGACCCGGCGCCGGAGAACATGATGGCGCGCTCGCGGCACAAGATCATCAGCTAGGCGGGCAGGAAGGGCAGCGCACCGCGCAGGAGCGCCGAGCCGACGAAGGCGACGACGTCGAGCAGGGCGTGGGCGCCGACCAGCGGCCAGAGCCGGCCGGTGCGCTGCCACACCCGCCCGAACACCAGGCCCATGAGCAGGTTGCCCAGGCCGCCGCCGAGGCCCTGGTAGAGGTGGTACGACCCGCGCAGCAGCGCGGAGATCGCGAGCGCGCGGTTCTCGCCCACGCCGAGGCGGCGCAGGCCGTGCAGCAGGTAGCCGACGACCAGCACCTCCTCGGCCCACGCGTTGGCGCACGCCGAGACGACGAGCACCGGCACCGTCCACCACTGCTCGGTGAGCAGCGAGGGGATGACGGTGGTGTTGAGGCCGAGCGCCCGGGCGCCGAGGTAGAGCGCGAGCCCGGGGATGCCGATGAGCGCGGCGAGCCCGACCGCGCCCAGCGCGTCGCGGCCCGGTCGGCTCCCGTCGAGGCCGACGGCGCGGGGGCCGGCGCCGGCGCGCACGAGCAGGTAGAGCCCCAGCGCGCCCCAGGCGACGAGCCCGAGCGACGAGGCGAGCTGCGCGGCGAGGTCGGCCCAGGGGTTGCGGGCGAGCGTCTCGTCGATCGCGACCTGCCGCTGGTCCAGCGGCACCGGCGAGGCCAGCGCGTCGAGCAGCGAGACCAGGCTGCGCACGCCGGAGAGGCCGAGCGTGACCGTGAAGACGACGACGAGCTCGGTGCGCAGGAGCCGCCGCTCGCGCGGGGCGAGGGGAGCGACCTGCGGGGCGGCCGGGTGCGTCCACCCGCGCCACACCTCCCTCGCCGTCGTCACCGGGCCGAATCTAGGGGTCCGGGTCAGGCGTCGCGGCCGGAGCGCTCCACGGCCCTGACCGTCGCGCCGACGGGCCGGTCACGCGCGGATCGGTAACCTCGACGGTGTGCTGCGCCTGCTGGTCACCCCGCGATGGATCGGGTGGACGCTGTTCGCGCTCGCGGCCGTCGTGGTGTGCGGCGCGATGGCGTACTGGCAGCTCCTGCGCGCCGAGTCGCCGGGCGGCTCGCTGCTCAACGCCGGTTACGCGTTCCAGTGGCCGCTGTTCGGGCTGTTCTTCGCCGCGCTGTGGTGGCGGATGCTGCGCACCGAGGCACGGGCGCTCGACGAGGTGCGGGCCGAGCGGGAGCCGGCCGGGTCGACGGAGACGTTGCCGCGCGACGCACCCGTCCGCGCCGCGCCGGACGACTCCCCGTTCGGGCCCCGGCCCGCGGGTGTGCGCCCGGGCGGGCTCGACGCCGCCGACGCGCCGTCCCCGGGGCGGGCCCGGTACAACGCGGCACTCGCCGAGCTGGCCGCCCGCGAGGGGCGTCCGGAGGACAAGGAGACCGATCCGTCGTGACAGCGTCCGGGGCGTCCGGGATGTCCGGGACGTCCGTCCCGCAGGCCCGGCCCACACCCGAGGTCGTCGCCGCGCTGAAGCGCTACCGCGTCGGGGCGTGGGTGGTCGGTGTCGGGCTGCTCGTGCTCGTGCTGGTCGGGATGCCGCTGAAGTACCTGGCCGGCGACGGCACCGTGGTCGCGATCGTGGGCCCGGTCCACGGCTTCCTGTACATGGGTTACCTGCTGCTCACCGCCGACCTCGCCTACCGCGACCGCTGGCCGGTGGGCCGCGCCGTGCTCGTGGCGCTGGCGGGCACCATCCCGTTCGTGTCGTTCGTGGCGGAGCGGAAGATCACGCGTCCGCTGCGGGACGCGGCGTAGCCCGCAGCCCGGGCACCTCGTCGCGGCGCCCGTCCCCGACGAGCGCGCGCACGGCCCCACCGAGCTGGCCGGGGCACGACAGCGGCGCGGTGAAGGGCAGGCGCACGTCGTGGTCGTCGCGCTCGGTCTCGACGCGCAGGCGCAGGCCGTAGCGGTCCACCCCGAGCGGGGCCAGGCGGTGCCCGGGGCGGCGCAGGTGCGGGGGCAGGCGCGGGACCAGCGACGACAGGGTCCCGGCGTGCGCGGCGGCGAGGTGGGCCAGCCAGCGGTCGCCGGAGTCCGCGACGGGGTCGGGCGGCGCGGCGGCCATCGCGGTCGGGGCGAGGGCCTCGGTGCCCTCGGCGTCGGAGAGCACGACCATGGCGGGCTCGAGCCGCAGCAGGACGTCGCCGTGACCCACGTCGAGCAGGCGCTCGTCGGGCTGCTCGGCGGCGATGCGCAGCGCGGCGCGCCGGGCCACCCGCAGCGGCAGCACGCGCAGGCGCCCGGAGAGCCAGAGCAGCCCGCGCACGGGGCGGCGCACGGTCACCGGCGCGACGTCGGCGAGCTCGAGCATCACGGGCAGCAGCGCGTCGCCGCGCTCGCGGGCCGCGACGACCAGCGGGTGGTCCCCGGGGAACTGGAGCGTCGCGGCGCCCGTCGCCGGCACGTGGTGCAGGGTCGGGGCGGCGCGCAGGTCGCCGTCCTCGCCCGTCACGGGACCGACCACGGAGGCGTGCTGCGCCCGGCCGGCGAGGGTCCGGGCGCGCTCGGCGGGGGTCGGGACGGGCGGCGCGGGGGGTCGGCTCCTGGCCATCGGGCTCCTCGGGTCCGGTGAACTGAGGGGAGCCTAACCTCACTTCTGCTCCGGGGGCGAGAGCGCACGGGTGCCGGTCGGGATCCCCGGGCCGGTGCCGGGGCCGCGGCGAGCCGAGCGCTACCGTGCGTTCGTGTCCACCGTCCCCGAGGCCGGCGGGGCACCGGTCGACGGTGTGCCCCCGGTCCTCCGCGCCATCGTCGACGACGCGGCGCTCGTGGCGGAGGGCCCGCGCCCGGACATGGCGACGGTCGTGGACGCCCACCTCGCCGCCCGCGCCGGTGACGTCGGCGGCCTGCTGGGCTCGCTCGTCGTCCCGGTCTCCCGGATCTCCGAGCTGGTCGCCCAGCTGGTCAAGCGCCGGCCCGCCGGCCCGATGCCGATCGCGCTGGCCGTCGACACCGGGCTCGGCGGCGTGCCCAAGGCGCTGTCGCTGACCTCGTCGCGCGCCGCCCTCCTCGACCCCCGCACGGTCGAGATGCCGGCCCCGCACGACGTCGACACGGTGTGGCTCGAGCGGGTCACCGAGTTCGTGCCGGAGGACGTCGTCGCCGTCGTGGAGCCGCGGCGCCCGGACGCCGAGGGCTCCGCGGACTGGCTCGGCGGGGTGCGCCGGGTCGTCGACCACGGCTGCCGGCCGAAGCTGCGCTGTGGCGGCGGGCGCGCCGGGGCGTTCCCGGGCGTCGCCGACGTGGCCGGATTCCTCGCGCTGGTCGTGGGCGCCGGGCGGTCGTTCACGGCGAGCATCGGGCTGCAGGCCGCGGTGCGCCACACCGACCCCGACACCGGATTCACCCACCACGGCTGGCTCAACCTGCTGGTGGCCACCCTGCGCGCCCAGGCCGCCGGCCCCGGTGAGGACACCGAGGAGCGGATCGGCGAGGCGCTGCGCATCACCGACGGGGCCGTGCTGGCCGGGGAGCTCGCCGCGGCCGACCCGGCGGCGGCGGTGCGCCTGCGCTCGCTGTTCTCGTCGTTCGGCTCCACCGCGGCCGCGACCCACGGCGCCGAGCTCGCCCGGCTCGGCCTGCTCTGAGCGGTCGGGGGAGGCCGTACGCTCGGTGGACGTGACCGGTCGGCGCGCAGGAGACGGAGCGCAGCGGAGCTCGACCCGTCGGGTGGCGTTCCTCGGCCCGCACGGCACGTTCTGCGAGCAGGCCCTGCGCACGCTGGGCCCCGGCGACCTCGACGACGCCCTCGGCGACCCCGAGCCCGCGCTGCGCCCCCTGCCCAGCACCACCGCGGCGCTCGACGCGGTGCGCGCGGGCGAGGCGGACGCGGCGTGCGTGCCCGTGGAGAACTCGGTCGAGGGCGGGGTGCCGGCCACCATGGACGGGCTGGTGGAGACGCCCCCACTGGTGATCGGGCGCGAGATCCTGCTGCCGGTGCGCTTTTCGGTGCTCGTGCGCCCGGGCGCCACCGCCGACACCGTCGCGAGCGTCGCCTCGCACCCCCACGGCGAGGCCCAGACGCGGCGCTGGATCGCCGAGCACCTGCCCGGCGCCGAGGTGCGCCTGACGTCCTCGACGGCCGCGGCCGCCGCGCAGGTCGCCGCCGGCGAGGTCGACGCCGCGGTGTGCGCACCCGTCGCCGCCGCGCACCACGGCCTCGTCGAGCTGGCCTCGGGCGTGCACGACACCGGCGACGCGGTGACGCGCTTCGTGCTCGTGCGCCCGCCCGACGGGCGCCCACTGCCCGCGCCCACCGGCGCCGACCGCACCTCGCTGGCGGCCACGACGCACAACGTGCCGGGCGCGCTGCTGGCCGTGCTCACCGAGATCGCGGTGCGCGGGGTCGACCTCACCCGCATCGAGTCCCGCCCGCTCAAGGACCGCCGCGGTGAGTACTGGTTCTTCCTCGACGGCACCGGGCACGTCGCCGACCCGGCGATGGGCGAGGCGCTGGCCGCGCTGCGCCGCCGCTGCACCGACGTGCGGTTCCTCGGCTCCTACCCGCGGGCGCACCTGGCGGGCGGCGAGCCCGCCACCGTCGCCGACCCCGGCCCGGGGCAGACGGTGAAGGACTACACCGAGGCCGCCTCGTGGCTCGCCGCGCTGCGCGACGGGACCGGCGCGTGAGCGACCTGCGCCTCGTCCTCGCACGCCACGGCCAGACCCAGGCCAACATCGACCGGATCCTCGACACGCTGCTGCCCGGGCCCCCGCTCACCGAGCTCGGCCGCGCCCAGGCCCGGGCGCTGGGCCTCGAGCTCGCCGAGGGGGCCGAGGGCTCGGTGGCGGCGGTCTACCACTCGCCGGCGCGGCGGGCCCGCGAGACCGCGCAGCTGGTCGGCGAGCACCTCGACGTGGCGCCCGTCGAGGTCGACGGGGTGCACGAGGTGCAGGTCGGCGAGCTGGAGGGCCGCAACGACGAGCCCGCGATCGCGGTGTTCCGCGGTGTCGTCGACCGCTGGCTCGACGGCGACCTGGACGCTGCGCACCCCGGCGGGGAGAGCGGGCGCGACCTGCTCGCCCGCTACCTGCCGGTGGTCGCCGACCTGCGCGAGCGCCACGCGGACGGCGGCACGGTCGTCCTGGTCAGCCACGGCGCGGCCCTGCGGATCGTGGCGCAGGAGCTCGTCGAGCACGTCGGCACCCCGCCCCGCGACGAGGAGCACGTCGCCAACTGCGG
>JAQSWW010000095.1 GCA_029266415.1 Actinomycetospora sp.
ACACCGACCCCATCCAGTGGGACATCCTGCGCGCCGCGTTCCACGAGGACCCGGGCGGCGGCCGCACGCCGGCGCTGACCTTCATCGGCGACCCCAAGCAGGCGATCTACGGTTTCCGTGGCGCCGACGTCGTCAGCTACCTCGCCGCGGTCGAGTCCGCCGACACCCGCGCGGGGCTCGCCACCAACTGGCGCAGCGACGAGCCGCTGGTTCGGGCGTTGCACACGGTGTTCGGCGGCGCCGCGCTGGGCGATCCCCGGATCGTCGTGCCGCCGGTGGCGTCCGCGCACCCGGGGCGCCGGCTCACGGGGGCTCCGCGGCCGGCGCCGTTCCGCCTGCGCGTGGTGCCGCGGACCGGCCTGCGCGCCGACCACCGCACCCAGCTCCCGCTGGTCGTGCCCGTGCGCGAGCGGATCGCCGCCGACCTCGCGGCCGACGTCGCCGAGCTCGTCGGGCCCCGGCGACGTCGCGGTGCTCGTGCGCACCAACGCCCAGGCGACGCTGGTGCAGGGCGCGCTCACCGCGGCCGGCATCCCGTCGGTGCTCGCGGGCGCCACCAGCGTGTTCGCCACCGAGAGCGCCGAGGAGTGGCTGACGCTGCTCGAGGCCGTCGAGCAGCCCGGCCGCCCCGCGCGGGTCCGGGCCGCCGCGCTGACGACGTTCCTCGGGCACGGCGCCGCCCACCTCGACGCCCACGCCGACGAGGTGCTGCCCGAGGTCGGGGCGGCCCTGCGGCGGTGGGGCGCGGTGCTCCACGACCGCGGGGTCGCGGCGTTCCTCGAGGCCGTGTCGGCCGAGACGGGGCTGGCGGCGCGGGTGCTCGCCCGCGTCGACGGCGAGCGCCGCATGACCGACATCCGCCACATCGGCCAGGTGCTGCACGCGGCGTCGGTCGAGTCGCGGCTCGGGGTGGTCGCGCTCGTCGAGTGGCTGCGCGCGCGCCGGGCCGAGACCAGCACCGGGGCCGGGGAGATCCGCCCGGAGCGCAGCCGCCGGCTCGAGTCCGACGCGAGCGCGGTGCAGGTGCTCACCGTGCACAAGTGCAAGGGCCTCGAGTACCCGGTGGTCTACGTGCCGTTCGGGTGGGACCGGTGGGTCTCCGACGACCCGACGGTGGTCACGCACCACGACGCGGCCGGGCGCCGGGTCCGCGCGGTCGGCGGCCGCGACGACCCCGCGTGGTCCGAGCACGTCGCCGCCGCGCGCACCGAGGACGACGGCGAGGACCTGCGCCTGCTCTACGTCGCGCTCACCCGGGCGCAGGGGCAGGTCGTGTGCTGGTGGGCGCCGGCGACCACGACGTCGTGCTCGGCGGTCCACCGCCTGCTGTGGGGCCGCCCCGCACCGGGCACCGACCCCGACGGCTCCTACCCGGTGGTCGAGGACGAGCGCATCGCCGAACACGTCGGCGCCCTGGCGGGCGAGGACCTCGCCGTCGAGCGCGTCGAGCCCCGCACGCCGGTGCCCTACGTCCCCGACGCGGGCGAGGCCCGGCGTCTCGCCGCGGCCCCGTTCGACCGGGGCCTCGACCTCGCGTGGCGGCGCTCGTCGTACTCCTCGCTGACCGCCGGGGCCCCGGCGGGCGCGCCGGTCTCCGAGCCCGAGGACCGCACGCTCACCGACGAGACCGAGCCCGAGGAGGCGCCCGCGGCGTCCCCGGACGACGTCCCGGCGGTGCCCTCCCCGCTGGCCGACCTCCCCGTCGGCGCGGCCTTCGGCACGCTCGTGCACGCGGTGCTCGAGACCGTCGACGCCACGGCCCCGGACCTGCAGCAGGCGCTGCTCGACGCGTCCACCGCGCAGCTCGCGCACCGCCCGCACGCCGAGGTCGACGCGGCGACGCTGGCCGGCGCGCTGCTGCCCGTCATGGCCACGCCCCTGCCGCTCGCGAGCCGGCCGTGGTGCCTGGCCGACGTCGCCCCGCGCGACCGCCTCGCCGAGCTCGACTTCGAGCTGCCGCTGGCCGGTGGCGACCGGGCCGGCGCGGGGACGCCGACGGTCACGCTCGCGCAGGTGGCGGCGCTGCTGCGGCGCCACCTGCCCGCCGACGACCCGCTCGTCCGGTACCCCGAGGTGCTCGACGACGCCCACGGCCTCGGCGAGCAGGTCCTGCGCGGCTACCTCACCGGCAGCCTCGACGGCGTCCTGCGCAGCCCCGACGGGCGCTTCGTGGTGGTCGACTACAAGACCAACTGGCTCGGCCCGATCGGCCCCGCGGGCCGCGAGCCGCTCACCGCGGCGCACTACGGGCCCGCGTCGATGACCACCGCCATGATCGCCGCGCACTACCCGCTCCAGGCCGTGCTCTACGCGGTCGCGCTGCACCGGTTCCTGCGCTGGCGGCTGCGCGGCTACGACCCGGCGACGCACCTCGGCGGGGTGCTCTACCTGTTCCTGCGCGGCATGTGCGGCCCGGACACCCCGGTGGTGGACGGCACCACGTGCGGTGTGTTCGCGTGGTCCCCGCCGCCGGCGCTGGTGGTCGAGCTGAGCGCCCTGCTCGACGGGGCCCGCCGGTGAGCGCACCGACGGCCACCGGCGAGCTCGCCGAGGACGGCGTCCGGTTCGCGGTCCGCGCCACTGGGCTGCTCGCCGAGTTCAACGCGCGCGGCGTGCTGGCGGCCACCGACGTCCAGGTCGCCCACCGGCTCTCCCGGCTCGGCGGCGAGACCGACGAGCAGGTGCTGCTCGCGGCCGCGCTGACGGTGCGCGCGCTGCGGGCGGGATCGGTGTGCCTGGACCTCGCGGACGTCGACCGGACGGTGCTGGCCGAGGGCGACGAGGTGGTCGACACCTCCGACCTGCGCTGGCCCGAGCCCGGCCCGTGGCTGGCGGCCTGCGCGGCCTCGCCGCTGGTCGCGGCCGACGACCCCACGGCCACCGGGCACCCGCTGCGGCTGGTGGACGGGCTGCTCTACCTCGACCGGTACTGGCGCCAGGAGGAGCAGGTCCGCACCGCGCTCGCCGTCCGCGCCGCCGCGCCGCCGCCCGAGGTCGACGACGAGCGCCTGCGCGCCGCGCTCGACCGCCTCTTCCGGGGTGGCGAGGACGCCACCGACGCCGCGCAGCGCCGCGCCGTGGCGGTGAGCGCGCTGCGCTGGACCAGCGTGCTGGCGGGCGGACCGGGCACCGGCAAGACCACCACCGTCGCGACGCTGCTCGCGGTGCTGCGCGACCAGGACCCGACGCTGCGCGTGGCCCTGGCCGCGCCCACCGGCAAGGCGGCGGCCCGCATGCAGGAGGCGCTCGCCGAGGTCGAGCTGCCGCCCGCGGACCGCGAGCGCCTCGCCGGGCTCTCGGCGTCGACGATCCACCGGCTGCTCGGGCCGATCCGCGGGTCGTCGCGCTTCCGGTTCGACCGCCACCGCCGCCTGCCCTACGACGTGGTCGTCGTCGACGAGACCTCGATGGTGTCGCTGACGCTCATGGCCCGGCTGCTCGAGGCCCTGCGCCCCGACGCGCGCCTCGTCCTCGTCGGCGACCCCGACCAGCTCGCGTCCGTCGAGGCGGGCGCGGTGCTCGGCGACCTGGTCGCCGCCCCCGCCGACCCCGAGCCCGAGCTCGACGCCGCCCTCGACCGGGTCGGCGCGCCCGGGCCGTCGGTGCGCGGCGGCGTGACGGTGCTCGACCGGACCTGGCGCTTCCACGGCACCATCGCCGCCCTCGCCGGCGCGATCCGGGCGGGCGAGGCCGACGCGGCGATGGACGCGCTGCGCGCCGGCGAGCACGACGTCGTGTTCGTCGAGGACGCCGACCTCACCGTCCGCGACCCCGCCGGCCTGCGGACGCTGCGCGAGGAGGTCGTCGGCGCCGCGTCCGAGACCGAGCTGGCGGCCCTGGACGGCGACGCGCCGCTGGCGCTCGACCACCTCGACGAGCACCGCCTGCTCTGCGCGCACCGCCGCGGGCCCTACGGCGTGACGCGGTGGGCCGCGGACGTCGAGCGCTGGCTGCTCGAGGCGGGGCCGGTCGCCGACCGGGACGAGGAGTGGTACCCGGGCCGCCCGCTCCTGGTCACCGCCAACGACCACGACCGCGGCGTCTACAACGGCGACACCGGCGTCGTCGTCGCCACCGCGAAGGGCCCGCGGGCGGTGTTCGCGCGGGGGGACGCGCCGATCGAGATCGCGCCGAGCCTGCTCGACGGCGTCACCACGGTCTACGCGATGACCGTGCACCGCGCGCAGGGCAGCCAGTTCGCCCGCGTCTCGGTGATCCTCCCGCCCGCCGAGTCGCCGCTGCTCACCCGCGAGCTGCTCTACACCGCGGTCACCCGGGCGCGGGTGCGCGTGCGGCTCGTCGGCAGCGAGGAGGCGGTGCGGGCGGCGATCGCGCGGCCCATCGGCCGGGCCTCCGGGCTGCGCCGGCGCCCCTGAGGTGCAGTTGACGATCACCCACCCCGTGTGGGCGAATCGTCACCCTCGGCGGGGGGGGCGGCCCGCCCCGCGCGGCGGGAGAACGCATGGCCCCGGAGATCGTCTCCATCGTCGTGCTCGTCGTCATCTTCGTGATCGCGACGCTGCTGCCGGTGAACCTCGGCGCGCTCGGGTTCGTGGCGGCGGCCGGGGTCGGCGTGCTCCTGGTCGGCATGAGCCTCGACGACGCGCTCGCCGGCTTCCCGGTCGACCTGTTCCTCATCCTGGTGGGGCTGACCTACCTGTTCTCGGTGGCGCACCACAACGGCACGGTCGACCTGCTGGTGCGGTGGTCGATGCGCCTCGTCCGCGGTCACCTCGTCGCGGCGCCCTGGATCTTCTTCGTGCTCTCGGCGGTGTTCTCGGCGATCGGGGCCCTGTTCGCGGTGGCGATCGTGGCCCCGCTGGCCATGCCCTTCGCCCGCCGTTACGGGGTGGACCTGCTGCTCATGGGCATGATGGTCGTCCACGGCTCGCTGGCCGGGGCGTTCTCGCCGATCAGCGTCTACGGCGTCTTCGTGGCCGGCGTCGTCGAACCGACCGGGCTGCCGTTCAGCTCGCTCGTGCTCTTCCTCGCGCCGCTGGTGATCAACGTGGTGATCGCGGCGGTGCTGTTCGTCGTGCTGGGCGGGCGTCGCCTCACCGGCGTGCGGGTCGCGCACGCGGTGCCGGCGGGCGGTACCGGGACGACAACGACCGCCGAGACCGAGGACGGGACCGACACCGCCGGCATCGCGACCGAGGACGAGGACGAAGACCAGGGCGAGGACGACACCCCGCCCCGGGTCGGGCGGGAGCAGGTGCTCACGCTCATCGGCATCGCGGTGCTCGCGGTGGGCACGGTGGCGTTCGGTCTCGACGTCGGCGTGCTGTCGCTCGGGATCGCGGTGCTGCTCGGCATCCTCTGCCCCGCCGGGCACCGCGAGGCCGCCGCGGGGATCGCGTGGTCGACGATCCTGCTGGTGTGCGGCGTCATCACCTACGTCGCCGTGCTGCAGGAGGCCGGGACCGTCGACTGGGTGGGCCAGGGCATCGTCGCGCTCGGCGTGCCGCTGATCGCCGCGCTGCTGCTCTGCTACCTCGGCGGCGTGCTGTCGGCGTTCGCGTCGTCGGCGGGGATCCTCGGCGTCGCGATCCCGCTGGCCCTGCCGTTCCTGCAGTCGGGCGCGGTGGACCCCATCGGCATGGTCGCGGCGCTCGCCGTCGCCTCGACCGTCGTCGACGTCAGCCCGTTCTCGACCAACGGCGCCCTCGTCCTCGCGTCCACCCCGGCCGAGGTCGACCGGGACGCCTTCTACCGGCGCATGCTCGTCTACAGCGGGATCGTCGTCGTGGCGGGCCCGCTGTTGGCGTGGGGCCTGCTGGTCGTGCCCGGCTGGTCGTAGCCGGGGTTCACGCGGACCCCGGGACGGGGTAGTAGGCCACCATGACCGAGGAGGGCAAGACTCCGCAGGCCCGGAACCCCGCCGCCGACCCCGACCACTCGCCCGGGAAGCAGAGCGAGCTCAAGCTCAACGTCGGGATCGGCATCATCGGCACGATCCTGTCGGTCGGCGTGGCGGTGATCTTCTTCTTCATCGAGCACAACGTGATCCTCGGCAGCGTCTTCGCCGTGGTCGCCCTCGTGTCGCTGGCCATCACCCTCTACGCCGCGCAGCGCAAGCGGAAGGCCAAGCCCCAGAGCTCGACGGGCTAGTCGTAGCCGCGGAAGCCCTGCCAGGCGAGGCGGCGCTCGCGGCGCGGGTCGGACTCGATGCGGTCCGTGCGGTCGAGGATCTTGGTCAGGCGGGTGTCGGGCTCGTAGGCCGGCCAGTGCGACGCCGGCGTCCCGTGGCGGGCGAAGTGGGTCCAGTCGGTCTGCACCCGGTCCTGCATCGCGCGCAGCTCGCGGCGTCCGCCGAGGGCGGTCAGCCACCGCGCCGAGCCCCGCTCGGTGACGCCGAAGACAGGGAAGAGCTCCATGCCGTGCGTGGCCCGCACGCCCATGAGGTTCAGCACCGGCGTCGTCAGGTCGTAGCGGTAGGCCCACACCGGCCCGCGGTGGGCCTGCATGACGCGCACCGAGGGGTACCAGAACATGTAGTCGCCGCCGAGGTCGCGGCGGTGCGGCGTGCCCTCGTACGCGGCGAGCACCTGCTCGCGCAGCTCCGGCTGGGTCAGGGCGAACATCTGCGCGGCGCGCTCCTCGCTGACGAGGACGTCCATGCGCATGCGGGGGAGCTCGAAGAGCCGGCCCTCGGTGTCGTTGGTCCCGATGATCAAGGGCACGTCGACCGCGCGGCCCGCCTCGAACGCGTCGAGCGGGGCCTCGGGCAGCAGGTCGCCGTCCACGACGGGTGCGGTGGGGATCGTGCCGGGCTGGTCGCCGAGCTGGTCGCGCAGCACCTGCGCCGCGCCGAGCAGCTGGTGCGGGGTGGCGGTGGTCAGGCCGGCGAGCGGGTCGTCGTCGGCGCCCAGGGCCGTGACGTATCTGGCCGCCCAGGCGCGGGCCCGCTCCTGGCCGAACACCATGCCCGGCGCGGAGCTCTCGGCGATCGCGCGGTGGAACAGGCCGCGTGCCGAGGGGACGGTCATCAGCGTCGTCACCGAGATGGCGCCGGCCGACTCGCCGAAGATCGTCACCTGATCGGGGTCGCCGCCGAAGGCCGCGATGTTGTCGCGCACCCACTCGAGCGCGGCGATCTGGTCGCGCAGCCCGAGGTTCGACTCCACCGGGCGCTGCGGCGTGCCGTACGCGGAGAAGTCGAGGTAGCCCAGCGCGCCGAGGCGGTAGTTGACGCTGACGTAGACCACGTCGCCGCGACGGACGAAGTCGTAGCCCCGGTAGGTCGGGGCCGAGGACGCGCCGACGACGAACGCGCCGCCGTAGAACCAGACCATGACGGGCCGCGGCTCGTCCGACGGGGTCGTGGGCGCGCTGACGTTGAGCGTCAGGGAGTCCTCGTCCATCGGCGTGTGTTTCCCGGCGCCGATGAAGTCGCCGATGCGCTCCTGGATCGGCACCGGGCCGAACCGCGACGCGTCGCGCACGCCCTCCCACGGCTCGACGGGCTGCGGCGCGCGCAGGCGCCGCGCACCGACCGGGGGCGCGGCGTAGGGCACGCCACGCCAGGAGTGCACGCCGTTCGCGGTGATGCCACGGACGAGGCCGCCGGTGGTCTTCACCTCGGGGCCCGGAGTCGGGATCGGTCGCCGCGAGCGCATGATCCGACTCTCCTACGACGGCCTCCGGGGCGCCCGTCGATGTGATGGACGCGCCCGTGCCGGGCGTGTCGCGCCTCTCGGCGCCGCCCTCGATGACGGGACGAGTGGTCGGGTGGACACGCTCGGCGGTATGAAGGGCCACTGTCGGTCACACAAGCGAGTCACGTTCGCCCTATCGGCCCAGCGTGTCGCATTGCGGATGACCAGGATTTCCTTCGATGGACGCGCAGACGGACGCGGGGGTCGACGCCGCGCTGTGGGGACTCGAGGCCGCCTTCGTGGCGCACCCGGCCCCACGGTCGCTGGCGGGGTGCCCCCATTGCCACGGCGAGGTGCGGGTCGCGGAGGCCGACCCGCTGACGCTCGCCCTCGCGCTGGGCAACACGCTCGGCACCGCGGAGGACCTCCGCGCCCTCACCCCGTACCTCCTGCGCCGGGCGCTCACCGACGACCGGCTGGACCTGCGCACGGTGCTCGGGCGGATCGCCGAGGTCTGGGCGGACTGGAGCGACCTCGAGCGCGACGCCGTGCGGGACGTCGTCGACGCCGTCTGGTCGGCGCTGCTCGACGTCCACCCGGACGTCCCCGACGGCGCCACCGCCGTGGCGATGCTCGACGGCATCGGCGCCCTCGATGAGCCGCCCGACCGGCTGCTGGCGATCTGGGAGTACAAGGAGATCGCCAGCGCCGACCACCACCTCGCCGAGCTCGTCGTCGACGCCTTCTACGGCGCGCGCATCGACCGGCGGGTGCTGGCGTGGGCCCGGGCGATGCCGCAGCGCGAGCGGCTCGAGCGCGCCCGCGAGCGCGACGGTGCGGAGCGCTGGGCCGGGACGCTGGCCGCTGCCTGCGACCTCGTGGGGTAGTCGCGACACTGGTGCCGTGGCGAGCTCGCGGGGTCTGCCCGACACCCTGATCGACGAGTTGTGGCGGCGCGCGGTCGGCGGGATCGGTCCGATCGCGGGGGCCGCGTCGGTGGCCGACGAGGCCTTGCGGGAGACGACGCGATCAGGGCAGCACGCCGATAGGGGAGCTCGACCCGGCGGTAGGGCGGCCACCGACAACGACGTCGAGGCCGCCGTGCGCCGGATCGTCGGGTCGCACGTGCGGCTCGCGGCGAGCTCGGGCCTGCTGACCAGCCTCGGCGGGGCGGCGACGCTGGTGGTCACCGCGCCGGCGGGCATGACGGGTCTGTACCTGCTGAGCACCCGGCTCGCGGCCGCGGTCGCCCGCCTGCGCGGCCGGGACCTCGACGACCCCGTCACGCGGACCGCGGTGATGGTCTGCGTCCTGGGTGCCGACGGCGTCGAGCTGGCCGAGCGCACGGGCCTCGACCTGGTCAACGCCTCGCTGCTCTCGGGACTGCGGCGGCTGCCGCCCGAGGTGCGCGCCCAGCTCGACACCCGGATCGGCTACCGGATGACCTCGCGGTTCACCCGGCGCGGGGCGCTCAACGTCACGAAGCTGATCCCCGTGGTGGCCGCCCCGATCGGCGCGGGCGCGGACGCGATGACCATGCGGACGGTGGCGACGTTCGCCCGAGCGCACCTCTGAGAGAGCACCGGCCCGGAAGTCACCCGACCGGGCGGCTTCTGCGCGTGGTGGGACGGGTGTGACTCGTGTGGGGGTCAAGGTGGGCCCCGCGCGGCGGCCGGACGGTCGCCGCCCGCGAGCGGAGGTGTGATCGCGATGGCCGGGTCCCGGGGAGTGACGGGGCGTTCCCGCAGGTCGGCACGAGCACGGTCCGCCACGGTCGGCGTCACGGTCCGTGTCGTGGGGCTGGTCGCGGTGGCGGCCCTGGTGCTGCCCGCGGGGCCCGCCCTCGCGGAGCCGCCGGCGCCCGCCGACCCCGCCGCAGCCGGCGGCGTCAGCCAGCCCGACCCCGCGCACCCCGTCATGCCGCCGGCCGGCCTGCCGCCCGCCCAGCCGGTCACCACCGGCATCGAGACGGTCACCTACGCGCCCGGCGCCCGGGACGTCCTCGGCGCGCGGCAGGCGCGCAGCCCCGCCCCGCTGCGCCTCGTGGCCGTCACGTGGACCGGCGCGGCGCCCGACGCGGTGGCCCTGCGCTCCACCGACGCCGCCGGCACCTGGGGCGCCTGGACCGACCTCGACCCCAGCGGCAGCGAGCGCGACAGCGCGGGGCCGAGCGTCGCCCCGCAGCGCGGGGGCACCGACCCGATCTGGGTCGGCGACCGCACGGCGGTGGAGGTCCGCGCGATGCGGGCCGGGCAGCCGGTGACCGACGAGGTGCAGGTCGTGCGCCTCGACCCCGGCCTGGGCAGCAACGACGACGCGATCGGGGCGATGGGCGCGGCCCGCGGGCCCGCGTCGCCGACGTACGTCACGCGGGCGCAGTGGGGCGCCGACGAGTCGATGATGAGCTGGCCGCCGGAGACCACGCCGACGGTCAAGGCCGTGACGATCCACCACACCAGCGAGTCCAACGACTACTCCGCGGCCGACTCGCCCAAGATCGTGCGGGCGATCTTCGCCTACCACGCGCGGACCCAGGGCTGGGGCGACATCGGTTACAACGCGCTGGTCGACAAGTACGGGACGATCTTCGAGGGGCGCGCCGGCGGCCTGGACCGGGCCGTGGTCGCCGCGCACTCGGGCGGGTTCAACCGGGAGACCTTCGGCATCGCGATGATGGGCAACACCGCGACGACGCCGCCGACCCCGGCGACGCTGAACTCCGTCGCGTCGCTCGCGGCCTGGAAGCTCGGCGGGCTCTACCGCGACCCGCGCCAGCAGGTCGAGCTCACCTCCGCGGGGGGTGGCACCTCGCGCTTCCCCAAGGGCAGGACGACCACCGTCCCCGCCCTGTTCGCCCACCGCGACGTCGGCAACACGTCCTGCCCGGGCGACGCGGGCTACGCGCAGCTCGAGCCGCTGCGGGCCAGGGTGCAGCAGCTGATCGACCAGTCGGCGACCGACGTGCGCGCCGCCTGGTCGGCCGAGCGCGCCACGCTCGGCGAGCCCGTCCGCGTCGAGGCGCCGACCGCCGACGGCGCCGGGCGCAGCACCGACTTCGAGCGCGGGACGGTCGTCTGGTCGCCGCGCACCGGGGCGTGGCCGGTGACCGGGGCGATCGCCGGGCACTGGCGGGCGGCGGGGGGCGAGGCCTCGCCCCTGGGCTACCCCACGAGCGCGGAGTACGACGTGCCGAACGGCCGCCAGCAGGACTTCCAGCACGGGCGCCTGACCTGGTCGCGGGACTCCGGAGCGGTGGCCTCACCCGCCTGAGCTGCGTCCGGCGCCGCGCGGCCGGGCAGGGCACACTGCCCGGCGTGGAGGACGACGCGGCCCGGCGAGCGGCCGTCGACGACGCCGTCGGGCGGTTCCTGGCGCTCGTCGACGGCGGCGAGCCGGAGCTGCTCGACGCCGTGCTCGAGATCGCCCGCGCCGCCGACCCGGCCGCCGACGTCGACGGGGCGCACGCCGAGATCGACCGTCTCGCGGGGGGCGTCCGGGGGCTCGACGACCTGGTGCGCCGGCTCTACGTCGAGGAGGGCTTCCACGGCGACCGGGAGGACTACTACGACCCGCGCAACTCCTCGCTGACCGAGGTGCTCGCGCGGCGCACCGGCATCCCGATCACGTTGGCGGTGCTGTGCCTGGAGGTCGGGCGGCGGGCGGGCGTGGCGCTGGAGCCGGTCGGCATGCCCGGGCACTTCCTCGTCCACCCGGTCGGCTCGCCGCTGCACCTGGACCCGTTCACCGGCGAGCTGCTCACCCACGACCAGTGCGAGGCGCGGTTCCGCGAGGCCACGGGCCTGAGCGACGAGGTCCCGTTCGACGACGCGCTGCTCGCCCCGATCGGCACCGAGGCGGTGCTCGTGCGGATGCTGACGAACCTGCGCGGCATCCACCGCTCGCGCGGGAACCTCGCCGAGCTCGGCTGGGTGCTGCGCATGCGCCTGGGCCTGCCGGGGGTCCAGGCGAGCGAGGTCGCCGAGCTGGCCGAGGTCCGCGGCCGGCGCGCGGCGTTCCGCGAGGCCGCCGACCTGCTCGACACCTGGGCCGAGGTGCTCCCGCGCGACGCCGAGGCCCTGCGCCGCCACGCCCGCCGCTGGCGCGCCCACCTCAACTGAATACGTGAGCGATCTTTGGGCCTCGAGGCCCAGAGATCACTCACGTGCCGTCAGGCACCCAGCTGCCGTGGAAGCCCGACGGGACGCCGCGGGGGAGGGTGACCGCGGCGACGGGCGCCGCGGCGACGTCCGTGGCGTCGAGCACCAGCAGCTGCGAGGCCCCGCCGTCACGCGTCGTCGTGATCGTCAGCAGCCAGCCGTCGTCCTCGGCGCGCCCGGGCGTCGCCGACGGCACGAACACGGCCTCGCCGGCCACGACGTCCGGGCCCAGCTCGTGCGCGGTCAGCGTGCCGTCGCCGTCGACCTTCACCACCGCGCCCGCCCGCTCGCCGCGCGCGCCCCGGTCGGCGATCGCGTAGCGCCAGCGCGCGTCCCGGCCGACGAGCGACTCGTCGAGCGTCGGGAACTCCACGCCCCGGTCCTCCAGCGCGGTCTCGGTCACCGAGCCGTCGCGCGGGTCGAGCACCCAGCGGTGCATCCGCGCGGCCCCGGTCGCGGCCGCGGCGGCCGCCGGGTCGCCAGGGCCAGGGCCACGCAGCGCAGCGGAGCTGGGCCCATCAGGCGGAGTGCCGCCCCACATCACGCCGACGTCCGCCGGGGAGTAGCGCGCCCCGTCCACCACCACGCGTCCCTGCGCGTCGGTGTGCGCCCCGCCGACGTGGAAGACGTAGCACGGGTCGACGTCGAACCACGTCACCGCGCACGCCGGGTCGTCCTGGCGCATGACGCCCAGCCGCGCGCCGTACGCCTCGTCCCACCCGAACGGCATGCCCGTCGCCATCCGCTCCCACTGGAACGTCATCGGCAGGTCCAGCCACACGACGTGCTCGGCGGTGACCGCGAAGTCGTGCATCATCGTCGGCCCCGCGACGTCGACCCCGCGGCTCGTGAGGTCGGTGCCGTCGGCGGTGAGCCGGTGGTAGGTCAGGAACGGCGGGAACGGCGAGTAGCCGAAGAAGTGCAGGTCGCCGGTGTCCGGATCGGTCTTGGGGTGCGCGGTCATGGCCGTGGTCAGGCGCCCGCCGAAGTCGCACGGCCCGATCGTCGCCAGCTCGCCGTCCACCTCATAGGGCAGCCCGTTCTCCACCAGCGCGAACAGCCGCCCCGCGTGCTCGATGACGTGGGTGTTGGCGGGGACGGCGGTGAGATCGACGCCGGCCTCGGACATGAAGGGGTGACCCTCGAGGGCGCGGGTGCGCACCCAGCGGTTGCGGTACCACTCGGCGCGGCCCTCGCGCAGCCGCACGCCGTGCAGCATCCCGTGCGCGGTGAACAGGTGGCCCGGCTCCTCGCCCGGCAGCCGGTTCGGCCCGTTGCGGAGGTAGCGGCCGGTGAGCTCGGGCGGCAGTGTCCCCTCGACGGGCAGGTCGACGGCGTCGATCTCGTCGGGCACCGGCGCGAAGCGCCCGCCCAGCTCGGGGCGGCGGCCGATCTCGGTGGGGCTGCTCGTCATCCGCCCAGCCTCGGTCCGGTGCCGCGACCTGTCAACCTGGACATGTCCGACCGGACTGGTAGCGTCGCCGCATGTCGCTGCGCCACGCCCTGCTGGGGCTGCTCGCCCAGGGCCCGGCCAGCGGGTACGACCTCACGCGAGCCTTCGCCGGTGACGACGGCGGCATCGGGCAGTACGCCTGGCAGGCGGGCCACAGCCGCATCTACCCCGAGCTGGGCAAGATGGCCGACGCGGGCCTCGTGGTCGTCGACGAGACCGGTCCGCGCGGGCGCAAGAGCTACGCGCTCACCGACGAGGGCCGCACCGAGCTGCGCCGCTGGATGCTGCACCGGCCCGAGCGCACCACCGTGCGCGACGAGACGGTCCTGCGCATGTTCCTCGTCCAGTCGCTCGAGCCCGACGACGCCCGCCGCCTGCTCGAGGGCATCGCCGAGCACTGCGCGGCGGAGCTGGCGAAGCTCCGGTCGGTGATGGACGAGGTGGACGCCGAGCACGACCCGCACGAGCCCGTGCCGTTCGGCCGGCTGGCCGGCGAGTACGGGCTGCGCCAGTACGAGGCCGTGCACGGCTGGGCGCTGTGGAGCCTGGAGCGGCTCGGCGCGACCGTGCCGGGCTGACACCTGTCCAGTCCGACATGTCGATCATGACATGTCAGTCCTCCGCGTCGAGACCCTGCTCGATCGCGTACCGGGTCAGCTCGACGCGGTTGGTCAGGTGAAGCTTGCGCAGGGAGTTCTGGACGTGGTTCTCGACGGTCCGGTGCGACAGCGTCAGCCGCGCGGCGATGGCCCGGGCGGTCAGGCCCTTGGCCACGAGCCGGAGGACCTCGGTCTCGCGCGGGGTCAGCGCCGGCGCGTCGGGCCCGGTGGTCCCGAGGCGCCGGTACTCGCCGAGCACCAGCCCCGCGAGCCCGGGAGAGAACACGGCGTGCCCACCGGCGGTGCGCTCGACGGCGTCGACGAGCTCGTCGGGCCCGGCCGACTTGAGGAGGTAGCCCGACGCCCCCGCCCGCACGGCGCCCAGGACGTCGCCGTGCTCGGTGCTCGCCGACAGCACGAGCACCCGGGTCCCGGGCAGCTCCGCACGGATGCGCGCGGTGGCCTCGGCGCCAGAGAGCTCCGGGAGCTGCAGGTCCATGAGCACGACGTCCGGCCGCACGGCCGGCGCGATGCGCACCGCGGCCGCGCCGTCGGGCGCGGTGGCCACGACCTCGAGGCCGCGCTCGGCGAGGTCGCGCGCCACGCCCTCGCGCCAGATCGGGTGGTCGTCGACGACCATCACGCGGACCACGTCAGGCCCCTCCCCCGGGGGATGGCGATCTCCCACTCGGTGCCCTCGCCGGGCGCGGTGTGCAGGGTGATGGTGCCGCCGAGCGCCGCCACGCGGCCCCGCATCGACGACGCGACCCCGAGGTGTCCCTCCGCGGCGGCCTCGTCCAGGCGCCCGGTGGCGATGCCGACGCCGTCGTCGCGCACGCTGACGGTGACGCCGGCGTCGTCGTCCTCGACGAGCACCCACAGCCCCGAGCCCGCCCCGGCGTGGGTCGCCGCGTTCGTCGCGGCCTCGCGCAACACCGCCACCAGCTCGTCGGCGTCGGCCGCGGGCAGCAGCACGGGCTCGGCGGGTACCGCCAGGGAGGCGCGGGCGGGCAGCGCGCCGGCGAGACGCGAGGACAGGTCGACGGTGCCGTCCGGGCGGGGCTCCGGGGTCGAGGTGATCAGGCGGCGCAGCGCCACCTCCTGCTCCCCGGCGAGGTGGGCGAGCTCGTCGCGGGGGAGCTCGCCGCCGCGCCGGCGGACCAGGGCCAGCACCTGCAGCACGCCGTCGTGGATGTCGCGGGCCAGGCGCTCGCGCTCGGCGGTGGCCGCCTCCCGGGCGACGGCGGCGCGCAGCCGTTCGGTGGAGCGGCGCATGGTGTCCGCGGCCAGGCCGACCGCGAGGCCCGCGACCCGCCGACCACACGGTGGTGATCACCGCACCGCCCGCGGCGATCCGGGCGGGGGTGTCCACCAGCAGCGTCGAGGCGGTGGCGAGCGCGGTGACCACGAGGTCGGCGACGGCGGTCGCGGGGTCGCCGGTGCGCAGGTAGCGCCACGACGAGTACGCCGTCCACACGGCCATGGCGACGACGACCGCGATCCCGAGCGCCGGGCGGGCCCACGCGTCGAGCGCGCGCACGAGGTTGACCACGGCCGCCACGAGCGCCACCACCCGGTAGACGACGAGGCCGCGCCAGAGCGGGACGAGCTCGGGGTGGGCGCGGGCGCGCGCGGCGTCCACGGTCACGGCACCTCCCGGAACGGGCAACGCGAGCCTAGGCCAACTGCGCGGAACCGCACCCACCGGCGACACCGGTGTCCCCACCCCGCTCCGCCACCTCGGGCGAGGTCCGATCGCCCAACGGCCTACCGCTCGGCCCCACTCGTGGATGACGATCCCGGGAAAAGCTGACGCAGCGCTACCGTAGTCCGAACAGGTCAGTGTCAGCACACCTGATCGGAGTACAGCGGCATCCGGAGGGGGAGAGATGGACCGGTGGATATTGGCGCTCGAGGCGGTTCCGGGTTCCCTCGCGGCGGTGCGGATCGACGAGGCGGGCCACCGGCCCGTCGACACGGAGCTGGTCGACGGCGACGTCGAGGAGCTGAGCACGTCCCTCGCCGCGCTCGCGTGTGCGCAGGGCGGGCACCCCGAGCACCTCGTGATGATCGTCCCCGGCGACCTCGACGTCGAGCGCTTCGCCGCCCTCACCGAGGCCGTCAGCCTCGCCGGGCTGCCTGACCCGTCGTGGCTCCCCGACGCCGTGGCGTGGGCGGGGGCGCAGCTCGCGACCTGGGTGGCCGGTACGCGCGCCGTCGTCGTCGACGCCCGCGACGACGACCTCGCCCTCTGGTCGGTGTGCACCGCCGACGACGGTGTCCAGGTCGGACGGGGCGGGCCCGTCGACCTCGGCGGCCGACTCGACACGCTGCTGGGCGGGGTGGTGCGCGCGAAGCTCGCCGTCGTCGAGCCCGAGCTCGCCGACGCCCTGCGCCGCCGCGTCGACGCGGCCGCCCGCCGCGACGCCGAGCACCTGGACCGCGAGCTGCGCGAGGCCCGTCGGCTGATGTGCTCCTCGGAGGGCGAGGAGCTCGTGGTGTCGGCCGGCGAGGCGGAGGCCTACCTGACCCGCGCCGAGTTCACCCAGCTCGCCGACGACGCCCTGTGCGAGGCCGTCGCCGACGCGCTCGGCCACGAAGACCCGGGCGTGCGGACGATCGTCGTCGCCGACCGCCCGACGGCCATCGCCGAGCACCTCGCCGTCGCACCCGGCGCCACCGTCATCTGGGCGGCCCCGGGCGAGAGCTCACTCGACGGGGACGCGGCGCTGGTCCTGCCGCGGTCCGGCGCGGCCCTCGACGACACGCCCACCTGCGGCGCCCCGCTGACGGCGCTCCCCTCGGTGCCCGTGCCCGTGCCGGGGCCGCGCGACGGAGAGCCGGCCGTGTCGCCGATCGTCCCCGTCGGCTTCGGTCAGCCCTGACCGGACATCAGGAGGTGACGGCCTCGACGTACTGCTCGGGGTCCTTCTCCTCGAACGACAGGCCGCGGCCCTCGGCGTGCTCCACCTTGAACTGCTCGAACTTCGCGCCCAGCTCCTGACGGAACGCGAGCGAGGTGACCCGGCGGAACGGCTCGAGGTCGTCGCGCTCCTCCTCGGCCATGTGGTGGTTGTTCGCCTGGTCGGTCTCGTCGATGGCGTCCCACCACTCCTGGCTGCCGACCTCGGCGTGGCGCGCCTTCTCGGTGCCCTCGCGGATCTCGTCGTGGTCGCCGACGGCGTCCTCGGTGGCCGACGCCTCCTCGTCGTCGGCGCGACGGGCCATCGACGGGTAGAAGTGCTGCTCCTCGGCGGAGGCGTGGATCTCGAGCTGGATCGCCAGCGCGTCCCACACCTTCTGGGCCTCCTGGGGCTGCTCGCGCAGGTCGGCGAGGCGCAGGAACTGGCGGCGGAACCAGTCGTGGTCGTCGAGGATCATCTCGGTGATGTCGGCGGACATGCGGGACCTTCCGTTCGCGTGGTGGCGTTCCGCGCGTACCCCGGCCCCCGAGGGGCCAACCGATAGGCGACCCTCACCCGAACGTCAGCGCGCGTGGACGGCGCCCGCCGGATCGACGAACCACACCTCGGCCTGCGCGCCGGCCAGCGACGCCGAGCGCTGCTCGGTGAGGCTGCGGTAGCGGCGGGTGTCGGGCAGGGCGATGACGATCCGCGCCCGCGGGTGCGCACGCCGCCGCTGTGCGGCCGCCTGCTCCGCCGCGGCGAACCAGTCGCCCGCGATCGTCGTCGGGTGCGTGCGCGCCCCGTCGGCGGGCCAGCCCGTGACCTCCACGTGCACGTCGTCGCCGTCCATCGACGCGACGAGGTCGCGTGCGGGGCCGTCGCCGTCGACCGTCGCCCAGCGCAGCGTCGCGCCGCGGCGCACCAGCCAGCTCGCCACCCGCGCCTGGACGTTCACCACCCGCGACCACGCCTGCAGCGCGTCGTAGGACGGCGGTCCGCACGTGGGCCCCTCCGGACGCCTCGGCGCCACGTCGGGCTCGGTCGCGGTCTCGACGGCGGGAGATGCTTCGGTCCCCGAAGCGCCCGACACGACCCCGACCCCGGCCGGAGGTGCGTCGGTGTCCGGAGGACCCGGGTCGCTCTCGACCGCTGCAGATGCTTCGGTTTCCGAAGCATCCCGCGCGACCTCGGGCGCGGGCTCCTGCGTCCGCTGCCGCCGGGACCGCGCAGAGCCGCGGGTCGTGGTCGACGCGTCGGGCACTACCTCGACGGCGGGCGCGCGGCGCCGGCGACGGGCGCGGGCCGGCAGGCGGTTGAGGATCGGCCGGGTGCCGACACGCTCGAGCTCGCCGTCGGCGACCATCCGGCGGCAGAGGTGGTTGACCGTCTGCGGACGCACACCGGCCTCGGGTCCTCCGAGTGCCCTAGCGAGGGCGGCATCGGAGAGACCGTCAGGTGACGCGGTGAGCAATCGGACCACCGCAGCGCGCCGATCGGTGGGGTCCGGGCTCACCGGGAGGGCCATCGTGTCGTTCCCCTCCGTGATCGGGCGTGGAGCTGGGGATTTCCGTCGCGTGACGGCACGCGCACCCACGTGCGTGACCAATCCGTGACCCGTATGGTAACGAGGCATGCTGGCATTGACGGAGACGGCGGCCGAAGCCATCTCGACCATCCTCGAGTCCAACGAGATGCCCGAGGGGTCCGGACTGCGCATCGCGGCGACCCCCAACATGGCCGAGGAGGGCCTCGAGCTCTCCGTGGCCCCGACGCCCGCGGCGGACGACACCGTCCTCGAGGGCGGCGGCGCCGTGATCTTCCTCGAGCCCCAGGCCGCGTCGGCCCTGGACGACAAGGTGCTCGACGTCGAGCGCGTGCCGGACGCCGAGCGGGGTGACGGCGACGAGTTCCGCTTCGCCATCACGCCGCAGTCCGAGCTCCAGGACTGAGCGACCGGCACCGGTCCACCCGGCGCCTCACTGCGCCGGGTCGTGGGTGAGGGGCTGCTCGTCGTCCCCGGAGCCCACCGCCCGGTCCCGCGGCACCCGGGCCCGCCACGCCGCGAGGTGGGGGTGGTCGGGCTCCAGCTCCTCGCACTGTCGCAACGCCAGCTCCACCGTTCCCCGGTGATCGCGTGCCAGCACCCAGGCCGGCGGGACGGCCGAGGTCGCCAGCGCCTCGGTCACCGCCGCCTTCTCCGCCACGGTCGCCGGGTCGCCGAAGCGCGCCAGCACCTCCTGCGCCCGCCGGTGACGGTCGGGGCGCGGGGTGGTGCGCCGCCCGTCGACGGTGCGGGTCGGGTGCGGCAGGTGCAGCGTCGCCGCCGGCACGTGGCCGGCCGGGATCGGGTCGGTGGCCGCGTGTGTCCGGCCCCGGGCGAGCAGCCGCGGCAGCAGGTGGGTGTGCGGTCCGTCGGGGCTCGCGCCCGTGGGCGGGGGGATCGGCGTGAACACCTCGAGCCGCGCGACGGCGGTGCGGAACACCCGGTGCGGCCCCGCCTCGACCAGCGCGGGCGCGAGGTGACCGGCCTCCGCCAGGGGCCGCCCCTCGGCCGCCCGCAGCGCCGCCAGCAACGTCGCGTCGCGGGTGCGGACGCAGGCCTCGAGGTGCGGCGCGCCGACCCCGAGGTCGACCAGCACGGCGTCGCGGTCGTCGTCCCGCAGTGCCGTCGTGTCGGGCCCGAGCTCGGTGATCACCGAGCGTCCGCCGGAGGGCAGCAGGAGGCAGAGCGCGACGGCCTGGCTCCAGCTGTCACCGGACCGGCGCTCCCAGGCCACCGGCAGGACGTCGTCGACCACCCGCACCTCGAGGCCGCCGCGCGGCGTGACGACCGACGCCCGGCCGGGCGTGCGCCGGACCTCGGCGGGCTCGTCGGCGTCGCGGAGGAACTCGGCCAGGGCGCCGAACGTGCCGACGCTCCAGCCGGCGTCCGGGTCGGCGACCCCGTCGAGCAGGTCCTCCATGCGGGGCTGCTCAGGCGGTGGGCGCGCCGACGGTGGTGACGAGCTCGCCGTCGGGCGACGCGACGAGCTCGACGTCGCGCACCCGTCCGGCGGCCAGGACGTCCGACAGCGCCGAGCGCAGGGCCTCGAGCGCCGCCGGCGCGGCCTGCACCGAGAGCGTCTCGACCTCGGTGCGGATCGAGAGCTTCTGCTCCGACTTGGCGCGGCGGATGCCGCCGATGACGTCGGAGGCGATCGACAGGACCTGCGGGTCGACCTCCTCGCCGGTGGCGGCCTCGGCCGGCTCGGGCCACGGCGCGCGGTGCACCGAGCCCTCCTGCCACCACGACCAGACCTCCTCGGCGACGAACGGCAGCACCGGCGCGAACAGGCGCTGCAGCACGCGCAGGGCGACCGCGAGCGTCGCGCGGGCCGAGTCGCGGCCGGCCTCGTCGAACTCGCCGTAGGCGCGGGACTTGACCAGCTCGAGGTAGTCGTCGCAGAAGAACCAGAAGAACTGCTCGGTGACCTCGAGCGCGACCGCGTAGTCGTAGTTCTCCAGCGCCTCGGTGGCCTTGTGCACGACCTCGGCGAGGCGGGCGAGCAGCGCACGGTCGAGCGGCGTCGACACCGCGTCCACCGACGGGACGCCGGCGGGCACGCCGACCCCGAGGATGAACTTCGACGCGTTGAGCAGCTTCATCGCCAGGCGCCGGCCGACCTTCATCTGCCCGCGGTCGAACGCCGTGTCGACGCCCGGGCGCCCGCTGGCCGCCCAGTAGCGCACGGCGTCGGAGCCGAACTCGACGAGCAGGTCCATGGGCGTGAGGACGTTGCCCTTGGACTTCGACATCTTCTTGCGGTCCGGGTCGAGGATCCACCCGGACAGCGCGGTGTGCGCCCACGGCAGGCTGTCGTGCTCGAGGTGGCTGCGCAGCACCGTCGAGAACAGCCAGGTGCGGATGATGTCGTGGCCCTGGGGGCGCAGGTCCATCGGGAACACGCGCGCGAACAGGTCGTCGTCGACGCTCCAGAGCCCGGCGATCTGCGGCGTCAGCGACGAGGTGGCCCAGGTGTCGAGGATGTCGCGGTCGCCGGTGAAGCCGCCCGGGACGTCGCGCTGGTCGGCGGTGAAGCCGGGCGGGAGGTCGGTCGAGGGGTCGACGGGCAGGGCGTCGTCCGACGGCGTCAGCACCTCGTCGGGCAGGACCTCGCCGTCGGCGTCGAGCCGGTACCAGACCGGCACCGGCACCCCGAAGAAGCGCTGGCGGCTGACCAGCCAGTCGCCGTTGAGGCCGCGCACCCAGTCCTCGTAGCGGTGGCGCATGTAGCCCGGGTGCCACTGCAGCTCCTGGCCCCGGGCGATCATCTCGTCGCGCACGGCCGCGTCCCGGCCACCGTTGCGGATGTACCACTGGCGGCTGGAGACGATCTCGAGCGGCTTGTCGCCCTTCTCGTAGAACTTCACCGGGCGCGTGACCGGGCGGACGTCGCCGACCAGCTCGCCGGTCTCCTGCAGCATCGCGACGACCCGCTCCTTGGCGGTGTGCACCGTCGCGCCGGCCAGCTCCTCGTAGCGCCGGCGGCCCTGCTCCGAGGTGATCCACTCGGGGACCTCGCGCAGCAGCCGGCCGTCGCGGTTGATCACCGTGCGGTTGGGCAGGTCGAGCTCGCGCCACCACTGGACGTCGGTGAGGTCCCCGAAGGTGCAGCACATCGCGATGCCGGCGCCGCGCTCCATCTCCGCGGCCGGGTGCGCGAGGACGGGGACCTCGACGTCGAACAGCGGCGAGCGCACGGTCGTGCCGAACAACGGCTGGTAGCGCTCGTCGTCGGGGTGCGCGATCAGCGCCACGCAGGCCGGGATGAGCTCGGGACGCGTCGTCTCGATGTGGATCGGCCCGTCGGCCCCGTGGTAGGCGATCCGGTGCCAGGCGCCGGTGTGCTCGCGGTCCTCGAGCTCGGCCTGCGCGACCGCGGTGCGGAACGTGACGTCCCACAGCGTCGGGGCCATCGAGACGTAGGCCTGGCCGCGCTCGACGTTGCGCAGGAAGGCGCGCTGGCTGATCGCGCGGGCCCGGGCGTCGATGGTCTGGTAGCCGTGCGACCAGTCGACCGACAGGCCGTTGCGCCGCCACAGCGCCTCGAACGCCTTCTCGTCCTCGGCGGTCAGCGTCTCGCAGAGCTCGACGAAGTTCTTGCGCGAGATCGCGATCTGCTGCTTGCCGGGCTTCTCCGGCGGGGTGAAGTCGGGGTCGTACGGCAGGCTCGGCTCGCAGCGCACGCCGTAGTAGTTCTGGACGCGGCGCTCGGTGGGCAGGCCGTTGTCGTCCCATCCCATCGGGTAGAAGACCTGCTTGCCGCGCATGCGCTGGAAGCGGGCGACGATGTCGGTGTGGGTGTAGCTGAACACGTGCCCGACGTGCAGCGACCCGGACACCGTCGGCGGCGGGGTGTCCACGGAGAACACCTGCTCGCGGGTGGCGGACCGGTCGAACGCGTAGGTGGCCTCGTCCTCCCACACGCCCGCCCACCGGTCCTCGAGGCCGTCGAGGGTCGGCTTCTCGGGCACACGCGTAGCGGGGTCGGACGGCAGCATGACACCCAGTTTACCGACGGGTCGCGAGGCACTTCCGGCCTGCTCAGGGTGTGCGTCCGGCGGCCCCCGGGCACGTCCCCGGCATGAGCAGTGCGACCCCGACGACCATGCGCCGGATCACCCAGGACGCCCCGGGCGGGCCCGAGGTCCTGCACCTCGAAGAGGCGCTCGTCCCCGAGCCCATCCCCACCGAGATCCGGGTGCGGGTCACGGCGGCGGGCGTGAACCCGGTGGACACCAAGGTCCGCGCCGGCGGAGCGGGGCTCGGCGACGACATGACCGCCCCGCCGTTCACCGTCGGCTGGGACGTGGCCGGGGTCGTCGACGCCGTCGGGATGGGCGTCACGCGCTTCGCGGTCGGCGACCGCGTCTTCGGCATGCCGTGGTTCCCGCGCCAGGCCGGCGCCTACGCCGAGTACGTCACCGCGCCGTCGCGGCAGTTCGCGCACATCCCCGAGGGCGTCTCCGACGTCGTCGCCGCGGCCACCCCGCTCGCGGGGCTCACCGCCTGGCAGATCCTCGTCGACACCGCCGACGTCCAGCGCGACCAGCGGGTGCTGCTCCACGCCGCGGGCGGGGGCGTCGGGCACCTCGCCGTGCAGATCGCGAAGACGCGCGGTGCGCACGTCGTCGGCACCGCCTCGGCCGGCAAGCACGCCGACCTCGTGGCCCTCGGGCTCGACGAGGCGATCGACCACCACAGCGAGGAGATCGCCGAGGCGACCGGGGACATCGACGTCGCCGTCGACCTCACCGAGGTCAACGGGCCGGCGTCGCTGGCCGTGATGCGCCGCGGTGGCCTGCTGGTCTGTGTGCCGTCGGGTGTGCCCGAGGGGCTGACCGAGCAGGCGCACGCCGAGGGCAAACGCGTGACGGACTTCCTCGTCGAGCCCGACGGCGTCGCCCTCACGGGCCTCGCGCGGCTGCTCGCCGAGGACGTGCTGACCGTCCGCATCGCCGGCACCTTCGCCCTGGAGGACGCGGCCGCCGCGCACCGCGAGCTCGAGAAGGGTTCGACGTTCGGCAAGCTCGTGCTCACGCTCTGAGCGGCCGGTTCGTCGCGGTCGCCGTTCACTCGTTCCGGTGACGGGTGCTAACGGATCGCGCACCCCGACGACATGGGCGGCAGGTCCGCCGAACGGGGGCCCACACACATCTCGTCGGGGGATCACTGTCATGACCGCTGTCCAGCCGCCGCGTCACCGCGCACCCGCCGGAGCCCAGGGCTTCGGCCGCGAGCCGCACCCGTCGGGGCCGATCACGGTGTCGCCGCGCTTCGTGCGGATGTGCAGCTCCGCGTCGTCCCGGGCCGCCGCGTCGACCCCCGCGCCGACCGCCGCGCCGACCCCCGCGCCGACCGCGGCGTCGCCGGCCGACGAGTCGCTGACCATGCCGATCCCGCGGGCCGCGCTCGACGCCGCCCGCGCCGGGCGGGGTCCGGTGCCGATGGCGCCGATGAGCCCCGCGGCGATGGCTCCGGCACCCCCGGCCGGCCCGGTGGCGCCTGGCCCGATGGCCCCACCGGTGCCGCCGCGCAACGGCCTCGGCATCGCCGGTCTGGTGCTCGGCCTGTGCGGCCTGGTCGTCGGCCTGATCCCGCTCTTCGGCGTCGGCGCGATCCTCCTCGGCGTCGTCGGCCTCGTGCTCGGCCTCGTCGGGGTCGCCCGCGCCCGCCGCCGCGTCGCGACCAACACCAGGACCGCGGTCAGCGGAGTGATCGCCTGCGTGCTCGCGATCGCGCTGGGCATCACGGGGATGGTCATCGTCGCCAACGCCTTCACCCAGCTCGGCGAGGACCTGTCGGCCATCGGCGCGACCACCCCGTCCGCCGGGTCCGCCCCGTCCGCCGGCTCCTCCGCCCCGGCGAGCGCCGCCGTCGCGTTCGGCCGGACCTTCACCTACGCCGACGGCCTGGCCGTCACCGTCGACGCGCCGACGCCCTACGACCCGTCGAGCTACGCCGCGGGCAACACCAACGCCTACGCGCACAGCGTCACCGTCCGCGTCACGAACAACACCGGCGTGGCCTTCGACCCGACGCTGCTGCGGGTCATGATGACCACCGGCGGCGCCCCGGCCTCCCAGATCTTCGACGGCGAGTCGGGCATGCCTCCGCAGAGCCAGCTCCAGCCCGGCCGCAGCCTGACCTACGAGGTGGCCTTCTCCACCACCGCGAACAGCGGCGAGGCCCAGGTCGACGTCGTGCCGTCGTTCTCCCACGACCACGCCGTCTTCACCGGGACCCTCTAGGTCACACCGCGCCGTGCTCGCGCCACCGGTCGAGCAGCTCCGCCGCCCCGAGGACGTCGACCCCGACGTCCTCGGGGCGTTCGCGGCTGGTGAGCACGAGGAGCAGGGCCCGGGCGGGTCCGCGCACGGCGGCGTCGCTCTTGCGGTGCGCGTGCTCGATCCGGGGCCCCTCGGGGTCCAGGGTCACGACCCACTCGCCGGTGCCGTCGAGCCCCTCGTCCGTGGCGTGCAGGTGCAGGGTCGCGCCGTCGCCGCCGAGCCCGGGCCGGCGCGCGGCGCTCCGCACGACCATCTCCAGGTGCTCGTCGACGGCGTCGGTGGCAATCTCCGGGTCCAGGTCGGCGAGCACCGGGACGCCCGCTGCGAGCTCGGCGTCGGCGCGGTGCACCAGCGTCTCGTGGCACTGCCGCCGGGCCCAGAACGACACCGGGACCAACGCGCCGAAGCCGCCGACCAGCGTGTCCTCGCCGGCGGCGCGGATCGCCTGCGTCAGCGTGGCGGCGCCCTCCAGCAGCCAGGTCGACACCTCGTCGACGGACTCGGGCATCGGCGCGTCGGTGGCGCCGCGCCGGACGAGCTTCTCGCCCGGCCGCGACACGGTCCCGGCGCACCAGCGGTGCACGCCGCCGAGGTGCTCGGCGAGGTCGCGCACCGTCCACTCCGGGCACGACGGCACCCGCGCCTCCTGCCCGGCGGCGTGCACGGCGTCGGCGCACGCGGCCGTGTGCAGGACGACCTCGTCGAGGTAGCGCTCGGTGCTCAGCGGCATGGCCGCCATCTTTGCCCCCCGGGCTCGTGCGCGCTTGTCCGTGCCAGGGCACGGACAAGCGCTGAAGAGAGGAGCACGCCGATAGGGCGCTTAGCGCAAAGTCACCACCAGCTCGCCGTCGTCGTCGGTGGCGGAGTACGCGGGGACGTCGTCGGCGCCGGTCGCGCAGGAGCCGTCGGTCAGGGAGAACTGGTGGTGGTGCAGCGGGCACATCACCACCTCGCCGTCGGTGAGGCCGTCGGCGAGCGGGCCGCCGCGGTGCGGGCAGATCGCCCGCAGCGCGTGGAGCCCGCCCGAGCGCGGCCGGAACACGGCGACCGGCTCGTCGCCGACGAGGAACGCGCGGCCCTCGCCGAGCGGGATCTGCTCGACCGGGCCCAGGCGGGCCTCGACGGCCTGCTCGGTGCTGCTCACGACGCTCCCTCCCGGACGGGGACCTGGGGCAGCGGCACCAGCGGCAACGCGTCGTGGAACTGGCCCGGCGTCGCCTCGCTCTGGTCGGCGGCCCACGGGTCGACGTAGCGGTCGACCGACTCCTGCATCCGCGCGTCGAGCTCCGCCGCGATGCCCTCGGTGTCCTCGACCACCACGCCGATGACGTGGTCCAGGCCCATCCGCGGCACGAAGTCGTACGTGCGCTCCAGCCAGTTCGCGTTCTCGCGGTAGTACTGGAGGAACCGCCCGGTGAGCCGCATCGCCTCCTCGTGGGTGTCGACCGTCGCCAGGACGTCGCCCTGGCGGATCGTCGCCCCGGCGGCGCCGCCGACGTAGATCTGCCACCGGCCGCCCTCGACGGCCACCAGCCCCACGTCCTTGACCATCGACTCGGCGCAGTTGCGCGGGCAGCCGGAGACGGCGAGCTTCATCTTCGCCGGCCCCTCGATGCCCTTGTAGCGCTCCTCCAGGTCGATGCCGAGCTTCGTGGAGTCGCCGAGGCCGAACCGGCAGAAGTCGGTGCCCGCGCAGGTCTTCACGGTGCGGAAGCTCTTGCCGTAGGCCCAGCCCGAGGGCATGTCGAGGTCCGCCCACACCTCCTGCAGCTTCTCCTTCGGCACGCCGAGCAGGTCGATCCGCTGGCCGCCGGTCAGCTTGACCATCGGGATCGCGTGCTTCTCGGCGACGTCGGCGATCCGGCGCAGCTGCTCCGGCGAGGTCACCCCGCCCGACATCCGCGGCACCACCGAGAACGTCCCGTCGCGCTGGATGTTGGCGTGCACCCGGTCGTTGATGAAGCGCCCGTCGCGCTCGTCGACGAACTCGTCGGGCCACATCATCCGCAGCAGCGCGGTGATCCCCATCTTCGAGCCGACGTGCTCCCGGCCCTCGGGCGCGAGCTCGGCGAAGACCGCGGACACGCTCGTGAGGCCCCGCGCCCGGATCTCGGCCATGAGCGTCGGCTTGTCCAGCGGGATGCCGGGCACGTACCAGGAGTCGGCGGGGTCCTCGGCGCCGGCGCCGCCCAGCGCCGCCTCGACGACCTCCGTGACCAGCCCCTTGCACGACCCGCAGCCCTTGCCTGCGCGCGTGGCCGCCATGCAGGCCGAGACCGACTGTGCCCCGCCGTGCACGCACGCGACGAGCTCGCCCTTGGACACGCCGTTGCAGTTGCAGACCTGCGTCTCGTCGGGCAGGTCGGCGGCGGACGCGGCGTCCCCCGCGGACCCGAGGTCGAACAGCAGCTTGACCCGCTCCTCGGGCAGCGCCGAGCGGCTGTCGAAGGCCTGGGTGAGCGCCGCGACCTTGGAGACGTCGCCGACCAGCGTCGCGCCGATCAGCGTG
>JAQSWW010000264.1 GCA_029266415.1 Actinomycetospora sp.
GGTGTGCAGCGAGATCACGGCGACGCGTCGCGGACGTCCGGGATGGTGGCGGATGACCGGATCCGGGGGGCGGGAACGGGTCGCCGGGGAAGCCGTCGCCGTCGTCGCCGCCGGTGTCACGCCGCCAGCTTAGGTCCGGAAGGTCCCCGCAGCCGCAACGAGCACGTGTGAGCCACGGACCTAGGGTGCGGGGTGTGACCACGCCTGACCCCGGATCCGACCGCCCCCTCGTCGTCGTCACGGGCGCCAGCTCGGGCATCGGCGCCGCGTCCGCCCGCGCCCTGGCCGCCGACGGCTGGCACCCGGTGCTCGGCGCGCGCCGCGTCGAGCGCCTCGAGCAGGTCGCCGAGGAGACCGGCGGTACCCCGCTCGAGCTCGACGTGACCGACGCCGACTCGGTCGCGGCCTTCGCCGCGGGCGTGCGCGACCTCGCCGGCCCGACCCGGCCGCTGCGCGGCCTTGTGAACAACGCCGGCGGGGCCCAGGGCACCGAGACCGTGCTCGAGGCCGACGAGGACAAGTGGCGCTGGATGTGGGAGTCCAACGTCCTCGGCACGCTGCGCGTGACCAAGGCGCTGCTGCCGCTGCTGCTGGACTCCGGCGACGGGCACATCGTGACGATCACCTCGATCGCCGGGCTCGAGGTCTACGACGGCGGCTCGGGCTACACGTCGGCCAAGCACGCCGAGGGCGCGCTGCACCGCACGCTGCGCGGGGAGCTGCTCGGGCAGCCCGTGCGCCTCACCGAGATCGCCCCGGGCGCGGTGGAGACCGAGTTCTCCCTGGTGCGCTTCGGTGGCGACCCCGCCCGCGCGGCCAAGGTCTACGAGGGCATCACGCCGCTCGTGGCCGACGACGTCGCCGAGGTCGTGGCGTTCGCGATGAGCCGCCCGTCGCACGTCAACCTGGACACGATCGTGCTCAAGCCCCGCGACCAGGCCTCGGGGATGCGGTTCCACCGCAGGTCACAGGGCTGACATCGCCTGCCACCGGTCCCAGGGGACGGCCCAGTCGTAGATGTCGCCGTCGCGGGGCGAGTAGTCGACCCCGGAGCCGGTGACCTCGACGGGGTCGCCGTAGAGGGCGGAGTCGAAGAACGTCTGCGCATCGGCCGTCGAGAGGTTGACGCAGCCGTGGGTGACGTTCGCCGACCCCTGCGAACCCACCGATCCGGGATTGGCGTGGATGAACTCCCCGTTGTTGCTGATGCGGACGGCCCAGCCCATCTCGACGTCGTAGCCGAACTGCGGGCTGACCATCCGCTTGCGCTCGAACTTCTCGGTGACGACGTGGATGCCCGAGCGCGTCGTCCGGTCGGGGTCGGAGTCGGTGCCGTAGCTCGCCGGGACGTCCATCACCTGCTGGCCGTCGCGCTCGACCACCATGCGGAAGCTGTTGACGTCGGCGCGCACGATCTGCGAGCGCCCGATGCGGAACGAGGTGGTGAGGTCCTCGCGGCCCCACGCGCCCCCGCCGTACGGGACGCCGAGCAGGTTCGCCGCGACGTCGACCTGGGTGCCGGAGCGCCAGTACTCCTTCGGGCGCCAGTGCACGCGCGAGCCGCCGTCCTGGTCGGGCAGCCAGGCCCACGATCCCTCGGTGGGCACCGAGGTGCGCACCTGCAACGCCCGCTCGACCGCCGCCTTGTCCGCCACGGGCGCCGCGAACTGCAGGGTGATCGGGGCGGCCACCCCGACCTCGCGACCGTCGCCGATGTTCAGCGTCGCGCGCACCGTCTCGCCCGGCGCCACCGTGGTGAACGACCCGGTGACCGGCGAGGACCCCCCGTCGGGCCCGGTGGCGGTGCCGCTCCAGGTGTAGGTGGCGCCGTAGGCCAGCGGCCCGTTCGACGTCCACCGCCTGCGGTCGGGCGAGAGCGTGCCCGCCACCGTCCCGCCGGTGGACGCCGTGAGCGTGACCTCGGTGAACGTGCCCTCCGTCGTCGCCGCGACCGGGGCGCGCGGCGCCACGTCGGTGGCGCTCGCCGCGGGCTCCACCGCGATCGGCACCGGGGCAGGCGGCGGGGTGGCCGGCGCGCCGGCCGGCGCGGACCCCGACCCGCACGCCGCCACGAGCACCAGCAGCAGCGCAGCGACCAGCGCCCGACCCATGCGTCCCCCGAACGTCGTCTCCCCGGCACCACCATCGTGTCAGCCGGGACCGACGGGCGCTCGGGCTCAGGGCGCTCGGGCGCGCGGCCGACCGTGTGGTGGGTGAGGTCCCCGCGGCCGGACACCGGGAGGTCACGGCGTGCAGGACCTTCGGGTCCCTCCCGGAGGGACATCGACCCTGCCGGAGCGCCCTGACCGCTCCTAGCGTCGAGCGCCGCGGGCAGCGCGGGTGCAGCGCGAGGGGGGTCGGGGTGGCGGACATCGGCATCGATCTGGGGACGGGGACGACGGTGGTGTGCCACCCGCGGGACGGGGTGCTGTACGACGAACCGTCGCTGCTCGTGGAGTGGCCGACGCGCCGGGGACGGGAATTGATCCTCGGCACCGACGCCGCGGCCCTCGAGGGGCGGACGCCTCCCGGCGCCCGGGTCGGCCGGCCGGTCCGTGGCGGAGCGGTCACCGATCTCTCGCTCGTCCGGACCTACCTGCACGAGCTCCTGCGGCGCACGTCCCGGAGCCGGTGGCGCGTCCGGCGCCCGCACGCCGTGCTGAGCTGCCCGGTGGACGCGACACCGCTGGAGCGCCGGGCGCTCGTCGAGTCGGCCGAGGAGGCCGGGCTCGGGCACGTCGACCTCCTCCCGGCGCCGCTCGCCGCCGCCCTCGGCTGCGGGCTCGACCTCACCGACGCCCGCATCCAGGCCGTGGCCGACGTCGGCGCGGGCACCGCGGAGATCGCGGTGTTCTGCCGCGGCACCGTGCTGACCCGGCGGTCCTGCCGCCACGCCGGCGACGAGATGACGGCCGCCGTGCGGACGCACCTGCGCGAGCACCACGGACTGGACCTCCACGAGGCGGCCGCCGACACGCTGAAGGTCCGGGCCTCGTCGACCCGCGAGCCCCTCGCCGCCGAGGGGCGGGACGTGGCGACCGGGCGACCCCGGGTGGTCACGGTCGAGGTCGCCGAGGTCGAGGCGGCCGTGGCGCCCGTCGTGCGCCGGACGGTGGCCGCCCTGGGCGGCTTCCTCGAGGACCTCCCCGTCGCCGGTGTCCCGGACCTCCTCGCCGGTGGCGTGGTGCTCGCCGGTGGCAGCGCGCTCGCGCCCCACGTGCGTGACGACCTCGAGGCCGCGTTCGGCGTCCCGGTCAAGGTGCCCGAGCGGCCGCGGACCTGCGTCGCCGAGGGCCTGACCCTGCCCGGTGGGGGCCCCGCACGGCGCTCCCACCCCGCGTGATCCACCGACCGAGCTCCCGGACGCCACGGTGACCCCCGCCCCCGGCCGCCCTCCCGCCCCACCCCTGCCCGCCGGCCCCGACGTCGACCACCCCGACGTCGACCGCCCCACCTCCGCGACCCCGGCGGACCGGGTGGTGGCCGCCCCGTCGTTCCCACCCCCGCGCCCGCCCCGTGACGTCCGCGCCACCGGCGCCCGCCTCTGGCGCCGGGCCTGGCCGTGGCTCGCCGCGGTGGCCGCGGTCGTGCTCGTCGTCGGGGTCGAGCTCGGTCTCCTGCAGGACCGCATCGAGGCCGACCTCGCGCGACTCCACGCCGCGGGCGGCGCCCCGGCCGCGACCGACACCGTCCCGCTCCCGGCGCTGCCCCCGGTGCCGGTGATCGCGCCCCCGGCCGCCGGGGACGTCGACGCCGTGCGGCTCCGGGTGGTCGATCCCCCGTGCCCCGCGGGCGCCACCTGCACCGTCCTCGTCGGGGTCGACCGGCGCCGCGGTGCCGTCGCGGTGCCGACGCCGTGGACGCTCGTCGTCGTCGACCGCTGCCGCGGGGAGGTCGTGCCCCTCGCGTCGGGGACGAGTCCCGCGACCACCTACGGGACCGCCACCGCCCTCGTGCCGCCCGGTCGCGCCCTCGCCCT
>JAQSWW010000096.1 GCA_029266415.1 Actinomycetospora sp.
CGAGATCTCCGCCATCCCGCGGACGACCTCGTCGCGGGCGAAGGAGACGTGGCGCGCCTCCTCCATGATGTGGATGCGGTTGACCTGGCGCATGAGCGGCTGGATGCGCTCGTCGTTCGCCTGCTCGCGCTGCAGCCGGTCGAGCACCTCCTCGGCGACGAGGATCGCGCCGTAGGCGGCCGGGCCGCGGCTCACCACCGAGAAGAGCTTGCCGAGCTGGCGGACCGACTCGCGCGGGCCGTAGGGGTCGACGCCGGCGGTGGCCACCATGCGCGCGAACATCTGGGAGTGGCGGCACTCGTCGGCGACCTCGGTGAGTGCGTACTGGGCGCGCGGCGTGGTCGGGTCCTCGGCGTAGAAGTCCTTGAGCAGGCGCTGCATGAGCAGCACCTCGAACCACAGCCCGACGCTGGCGACGCTGCAGGCCTCGTGCTTGCCCAGCTCCACCCGCTGCTCGGGCGTGAGGCGCTCCCAGAGCCCGGTGCCGTAGAGCGAGACCCGGTGCTCGGGCACCCAGATCGCGTCCTCGACGAGCGGGGCGTCCCAGTCGATGTCCACCGACGGGTCGTAGGCCTTCTTCGCCGAGGACTTGAGGAGCCGCTGGGCCGTGGCGTGACGGTCCGGGCCCGTCCGCCCGATCGTCGACTCTGCCGTGGGGGCGCTCATGGCTGGTGGTCCTTCCTGCGTCGGCACCGGCGGGGCGTACTCACGGTAGGACAGACCTCGTGTACGTCTTACCGTTGGTAACTGTAACTGGTGGTAGCCTGCGGAGCCGTGCCGGACGATGTCAAGCCGAACCGCCCTGGAACCGCCCCCGTGCGTGACGGGCGTCGCACGCGGTGGGAGAAGCACCGGGCCGAGCGGCGCGCCGAGTTCGTCGAGGCGGCGATGCGCGTGCTCGCCGACGTGGGGCCCGACTTCGGCATCGAGCAGGTGGCGGTCGAGGCCGGGGTCACCAAGCCGGTGCTCTACCGGCACTTCTCCGACAAGGCCGACCTCGTCGAGGCGATGGGCGAGCGGGCCACGGAGATCCTGCTCGACCGGCTGATCCCCGCGCTCAACAGCGAGGAGGCGCCGCTCCCGCGCATCCGCAAGTCGATCGACGCCTTCTTCGGGACGCTCGACGACTACCCGAACCTGTACTGGGTCCTGGCCCGGCACACCCCGATCGACGGCCGCGGCTCCGACGTCGTGCGCGAGGACAAGGAGATCATCGCGACGGCGCTCTCGGCGCTGCTGGGCGACTACCTACGGGCCTTCGGGCTCGACTCCGGCCCGGCGGAACCGTGGGCCTACGGGGTGGTCGGCTTCGTCCAGAACACGGCGGAGTGGTGGCTGGACCGCCGCTCGATGAGCCGTGAGAGCGTCACCGAGTACCTCACCGTGCTGGTGTGGGCGGCCATCGACGGCTTCGCCCGCGAGCACGGGGTGACCATCGACCCCAACGTGCCACTGGAGATCAACAAGGTGGTCCAGTTGCGGTCGGGCGACGACCGGGGCGCCGTGGTGCGGCCCGGGGACGGTCGAGCAGGCGGCCGTGTCGGTCAGGGAGCGAACACCGATCGAGCAGTGAGGAGCCCCGAGCGATGACGCCAGCGGCAACACCCGAGCACGACGGGACGCACGACCAGCACGAACACCACGACGAGGACGGGTACCGGGGCGCGGCGACCCTCGACGTCGACGGCACGGCGTACGCCGTCGACGTGGTGCTCGTCGGCCACTTCGAGCCGCTCGACGGGCGCTACCACTGGTACGGCCGCGTGGCCGCCCACCCCGGGCTCGACGCCGCGCTGGGCGGGGCGAAGCGTCCGGGCCGGGTGACGACGCCGGTGGGGGCCGCCGACGGCGAGCTCTCCGACGTCGACCCGTGGGGCCGCTACCGGCTCGCGGGCGTCTCGACGCCGCCGTTCGCGGTGGGGTCGGCCGCGATGCCCGCGACCGACACCGTCGGGGCGCTCTGATGCCCGCCGCCGGAGGCGGGCGCTACGCGCGGGCGGAGGCCGAGCGCGAGGCCGCGGCCCACGGTCTCTCCCTCGACACCGTCCTCGCCGTCGCCACACCGGAACGCGCGGTGCGCGTGATCTCCGACCTGCTCGGTGCCACGGTGGCCTTCGGGCCGGTGCCCGCGGGACCGCACGACATGGCCAGCGCCGAGGCCACCGGCAGCGTGGGGAGGCTGACAGCGCGCCGCGAGGGCGTCACGCAGGTCGTGGTCCGCGTGCCCGTGGCCCTCGACCTCACGGTCACCATCGGGTCGCGGCGCATCCCCGCCGAGGTCGACCTCGTGGTCCGCGTGGGCCTCGCGGGCCGGGCCGTCGCGGGGGCGGTGGAGATCGACGTCGACCCGATCGCGCCCGAGGACATCGACGCCGACATCCGCACGCGCGGTGTCGGCGGGGTGTTCCTGCGCCGGCTCGGCGACCTCGACGCCGAGGTGCGCCACCACGTCGGGGTCTGGGCCTCGACGCTGCTGGCGACGCCCGAGGCCATCGAGGAGTGCCGGATCGCGATCTGACCCCTCCGTGAGCGACCTTCGGACCCATGGGCCCAAGGATCGCTCACGTGGTCAGGGGCGGGAGAGCTTCACCAGCTCGTCGCGGTCGACGACCTTGACCCGCGGGCGCCCGTGGGGTTCGCCGCGCCCGCGCTCGTGGGCGTCGATGGCCGCCCAGCCCTCCTGGTCGACGAGATCGGGGCAGCGGTCGCGCAGCCACGCCTCGACCTCGTCGGGGGAGTGCTCGCGCGGCTCCCGCGCCGCGAGGTCCGCCACGATGTGGCGCACGGTCTCGTTGGCGTCCTTCTTGTTGGTGCCGATGATCCCGGTCGGCCCGCGCTTGATCCAGCCGACGACGTACTCGCGGTCGCGGCCGGCCACCCGGCCCTCGGTGTTCGGCACGGTGCCCGACGCCTCGTCGAAGGGCAGGCCGGGGAGCTCCACGCCGCGGTAGCCCACGGCCCGCAGCACCAGCCCGGTCGCCACGGTCTCGCGCTCGCCCGTGTCCATCGCGCGCACGCGCCCGTCGTCACCGGTCTCGAGCCGGTTGATCCCCAGCACGATCTCCTCGACCCGCCCGTCGCCGCGGATCTCCACCGGCGAGCGCAGGAACCGGAACGCCATGCGGTGGCGCGCCGCGGCGTCGGGGCCCTGCTCGGCGAAGCGCCGCAGGATCTCGAGGTTGCGCCGCGTGCCCTTGCTCAGCGTGTCGTCCTCGGCGATCCCCGCGGGCACCTGCTCGGGATCGACCACGACGGCCAGGTCGTCGATGTCGGCGAGCTCGCGCAGCTCGGTGGTGGTGAACGACGCCTCACGCGGCCCGCGCCGCCCGCACACGAGCGCCTCGCGCACCGAGGACGCGGCGAGGGCCTCGACGGCGTGGTCGGCGGTGTCGGTGGTGCGCAGGTCGGCCTCGGGCAGCAGCAGCATCCGCGCCACGTCGAGCGCCACGTTGCCGGCGCCGATCACCACCGCGCGCTCGGTGTCCAGCGGCGGGGAGAGGTCCACGAAGTCGGGGTGGCCGTTGTACCAACCGACGAAGTCGACCGAGGCGACGCTGCCGCGCAGGTCCTCGCCGGGGATGCCCAGGCGGCGCTCGGTCTGCGAGCCCACCGCGTAGACGATCGCGTCGTAGCGCTCCAGCAGCTCCTCGCGCGTCACGTCCTCGCCGAGGTGCACGTGGCCGAAGAAGCGGAAGCCCTCGCGCGCGGCGGTCTTGTCGTACTGCGAGCTCACGGACTTGATCTTGGGGTGGTCCGGGGCGACACCCGCGCGGACCAGGCCCCACGGGGTGGCGAGCCGGTCGTACATGTCCACCCGCACGTCGGGCCCACCAGCCGCTCCCGCGTCCAGGAGCGAGGCCGCGGCGTAGAAGCCCGACGGCCCGGAACCGACGACGGCGACGTGGTGGGGTCGCGTCGAGTGATTCTCCACCCACGCATCGTGGCCCACCCGGCCGCAGCCCGCACCCGTCCGCCGGGGTGGCCGCTGCCGACCGCAGTCGACCGCGGCCGCGGTGACCGCCGCCACGCCCGGGTGCGACACGCCGACGACAGGGTGATCCCGAGCCGGGGCGTGGCCGGTTCCCGCCTCGGTCGAGTGGTCACTCCATGGGATCACCGAGCGCGAGATGTGGCCTGGAGCAGGGCTAACGTCCCCAGCGATGATCAACGAGAGGCTCGGCGACGCGCAGCCGACCACGGGGGGGACCCCGTGGCGGCGCGGGCTCGACCTGTTCGACGACTACGCCGGTGGTGGCGTGCTGTCCGAGGAGCTCGCCGACGACCTCGTCAACGAGCTGGTCGCCGGTCCGCGGCCCCGCCGCACCCGTCGCGCACCGACCGGCCCCCACCCCGGCGGACGCCCCGGACCCCAGCCCAGCCGCCCCGCGGCCAGCCCGCCCGCCGGGCGCCCGCGGCTGACGCTCGTGCGCGGCGGCCAGTCCTGACCCGCTAGTCCTTCACCGCGACGAGCACGAGGTAGTACAACTCGTCGCCGGCCATGCTCACGCGGTGCCGGAAGCGGCGGCGCACCACGGTGCGCGAGGCGTGCTCGGACCCCGTGGTGTCGGCGATCATCTTCTCGATGTCGGTGGCGTCCTGGCCGTCCTCGCCGCCCGCGAGGGTGAGCGCGAGGAACGAGCCGGGCGGGAACGCGTCCCACAGCTGCGCGAGGGAGTCGACCGGGACGTGCCCCTCGCCGACCGCGCCCGCGGCGACCAGCGCGGTCAGCCCCTCGTCGCGCACGAGCGCGCTGACCTCGGCGACGTCCAGCCGCTCGCCCACCAGGTAGTGCGCGTAGAGCCCGGGCCGGTCGCGGTGCGCGGCGTCGCGGGCCTCGGCGACGCCGTCCGCGCCCGCGACGACGGTGACCCCGCGGGCGCGCAGCTCCTCGCCGACCACGCCGTTGCCCGCGCCCAGGTCGAAGGCGCGCAGCCCGTCGGCCGTCCGCCCCTCGGCCTCGGCGGCCTCGACCAGCGCGCCGGCGACGGTCGCGGGGGAGGCGCACTGCAGCCGGTGCTGGACCACCTCCTCGTAGAGCCCGGGCACCGCGTACACCCGGGCGTAGTCGTGCAGCACGATCCGCTCGTCGCTGCCGTCGGTGTGGTGGAGGACGAACTCCTCCTGCGCCTGGCGCCGTCCCGGCGTCGTGTCGAGCTCGACGGTCCAGCCGGCCGCCGGCCCCTTCGCTGTGGCCATGGCGGACATCCTGCCCCCTCGAGGCTGCCCGGGATCGTGACGAAGGTCCCGCCGGCGGTAGGTTGTTACTCCGATCGGCTCAGTGGAGCCGGAGGGGGTGGGCATGGCCATCGAGGTGGACGGCGTCGCGATCAACGAGACGTCACGGGCATCGGGCGCCGCGTGGAAGTGGAGCTCGGCGGGCCCCACCCCGATCGACTACGAGATCCAGTGGGTCGAGAACCAAGGACGTGTTCCTGTACTCGACCCGCGTGCGCCCGGGCGGCTGGAACGTCTCGCAGCTCGACCCGCACACCTGGGTCGGCGACGGGACGCTCGAGGGCGCGCGGGAGATGGTCGAGCGCGGGCTGCCGACGCTGCCGCACTGACGCCTCGCCGGACGGACGGACGGCGCCCTCGTCGCACCGGGTGCCACGAGAGCGCCGTTCGTGCTCCCGGCGCGGGGCTCAGCTGCCGCCGAGCACCCCGGCCTCGCCGAGCTCGGCCATGACGGCGTTGGGGCCGTCGAACTGCTGCTTGTCGAGACCCTTGAGCGTGTCGACGAGCTGCTGGTCGGCCCCGTTCGAGCTCGCGTGGTCGGCGAGCTCCTGCGGACCCCCCGGGTAGTCGAACCCGGCGAGCGTCTTCTGCACCTGCGTGACGTCGTAACCCATGGCGCCCGGTTAACCACCGGGCCCGGCCGACAACCGCGACCCGGCTGACCGCGGCGAGCCCTACGCTCGCCCGTGTGCTGACCCGCGCGTTCGGCATCGCCCGCTCCCTGGCGATGTACCACGGCATCCCGGGGCGCCAGCGCCGCATGCGCCGGTTCTACGGGAGGTTCCTCGGCCCCGGCGACCTCGCCTTCGACGTCGGCGCGCACGCCGGGAACCGGGTGCGGGCCTGGCGCGGGCTGGGCGCGCGGGTGGTGGCGGTCGAGCCCCAGCCCGACTTCGTCCGCCTCCTGCGGCTGTTCTTCGGGCGCGACGCGGACGTGACCGTGCTCCCCGCCGCCCTCGGCGCGGAGCCCGGCGTCGCGCGGCTGGGCATCTCCCGGGCCACGCCCACGGTGTCCACGGTGTCGGCGGACTGGCGCGCGGCCGTCGCGGACGACGAGGGCTTCGCCGCGGTGCGTTGGGAGGACCCGGTGCCCGTGCCGCTGACGACCCTCGACGCGCTCGTGGTCGAGCACGGCGTCCCCGCCTTCTGCAAGATCGACGTGGAGGGCTACGAGCCGGAGGTCCTCGCCGGCCTGTCGCGGCCACTGCCCGCCCTGTCCTTCGAGTACCTGCCCGCCGCGCACGACGCCGCCCTGGACGCGCTCGCCCGGGTCGAGGCGCTGGGGAGCTACGAGTACCGCTACTCGCCGATCGAGACGATGCGCTGGGACCCGACCGCCCCCGACCGCTGGCTCGACGCCGGCGAGCTCGAGGCCCTGCTGGGTCGGCGCCGCCCGGCGGGGCGCTCCGGCGACGTCTACGCCCGGCGCACCACGGTGTGACGGCCGGTGCCGGCGGTCGCGGGCTCCGGCATCCTGGACGGTGATGAGCCGCTGGTCCCGCGCCGCCCCGTCGACCGCGCAGCAGCTGGCGGCGGCGGGCGCGCTGCTCGCCGGGGTCCTCGCGCTCCTCGTGGTCACGGTCGGCGTCGGCGTCCTGCGCGTCCTGGCCGGCGTCCTGGCGGCCGTCGTCGCCGGCGCGCTCGTGGCGCGGGCGGCCCGCCGCACCGGGGCGACGAGCCTCGGCCCGGCCGGCGCCGTCACGCTCGCCCGCGGCGTGCTGGTCATGGGCACGGTCACCCTGGTCGGGCGGGCGGACGCGTCGCTCGTCCTCGTGGGGCTGGCCGTCGTCGCGCTCGCCCTCGACGCCGTCGACGGCCCCGTCGCCCGACGGACCGGTACCGCGTCGGCCCTCGGCGCGCGCCTCGACGTCGAGTTCGACGCGTTCCTGCTGGTGGTGCTCTCCGTGCACGTCGCGCTGACCGGCGGCGACCCGTGGGTGCTCGCGGTGGGCCTGCTGCGCTACGTGTTCGTCGCGGCCGGTCGGGTCCTGCCCTGGCTGCGCGGGGAGCTGCCGGTGCGCCGGTCGGCCAAGGTGGTCGCCGCGCTGCAGGGTGTCGTCCTCATCGTCGCGGCCGCCGACGTGCTGCCCCCGGTCGTCGAGCGGGGGGCGATCGCGGTCGCCCTCGCGGCGCTGGTCTGGTCGTTCGGGGTGTCGGTCGTCTGGCTGTGGCGCGGCGCCCGCACCCGCACGGCGCGCTGAGAGACTCGCCGCCGTGGCGCCCCCGTTCCCGGCCGTGGTGTTCGACCTCGACGGCACCCTGACCTCGCCCGGCACCACGCGCCCCGCCTCGGGCGTGGTCGCGCTGGTGGAGGCGCTGCACGCCCGCGGGGTGCCGCTGGCCCTCGCGACCTCGGCCGGCACGGCCACCGCCCGCCGGGTGCTCGACGACCTCGGCCTGCTCGGGACCTTCTCCAGCGTCGCCGGTCGCGGTGCCGACGGCGTCCTCGCGGGCAAGGACGCCGTGGTCGGCGAGGCGCTGCTCGGGCTCGGGATCACCGCCGCCGCGCCCGGGAGCGTGCTGGTCGGGGACAGCCCGGCCGACGTCGAGGCCGCGATCGCCCACGGACTGGTGCCGGTCGGCGTGGCCTGGGGCGGCGGGTCGCCGGCGGCGCTGCGCGCGGCGGGGGCGCGCGTGGTGCTCGAGCACCCGGACGAGCTGTGGTCGGTCCGGGCGTCCTGACCCGGCATCATCGACCCGTGCCCCGCTGGGTCCTGCACCTCGACCTCGACTCGTTCTTCGCCTCCGCCGAGCAGCTGACCCGCCCGACGCTGCGCGGGCGGCCGGTGCTCGTGGGCGGGCTCGGGCCGCGCGGGATCGTCGCCGGGGCCAGCGGCGAGGCGAAGGGCCACGGCGCGCGCTCGGCGATGCCGATGGGCCAGGCGCGGCGGCTGTCCCCGCACGCCGTGGCGCTGCCGCCGCGCACCGCGCTCTACCGGGTGCTCTCCGACCGGTTCTTCGGCGTCGTGCGGGCCTGGGCGCCGGTGCTCGAGCAGATCGCCTACGACGAGACCTTCGCCGAGCCCGAGGCGCTCGCCGACGCCGACGCGGACGACGTGGCCGCCTTCGCCGAGCGGCTGCGCGCCGAGGTCCGGGAGGTCACGGGTCTCGCGGTGTCGGTGGGTGCGGGCTCCGGCAAGCAGGTCGCGAAGATCGCGTCGGGACGGGCCAAGCCGGACGGCGTGCACGTCGTGCCCCAGGGCGGCGAGCGGGCGCTGCTCGACCCGCTGCCGGTGCGCGCGCTGTGGGGCATCGGGCCGGTCGCGGAGCAGACGCTGCACCGCGCCGGCGTCGAGACCGTGGCCGCGCTCGCGGCGCTCGAGCCCGGCGAGGTGACCGCGCTGCTCGGTGCCGCAGTCGGCACGGGGCTGCACCGGCTCGCCCGCGGGATCGACGACCGCGCGCTCGTCGAGCGCGGCGAGGCCAAGCAGGTCAGCGCGGAGACGACGTTCGACGAGGACCTCTCGGACCTCGGTGCGGTGCGGACCGCGGTCGCCGAGCTCGCCGAGGGCGCGCACCGGCGCCTGGTGTCCTCGCACCGGGCCGCCCGCACCGTGAGCGTGAAGATCCGCAGCGCGTCGTTCGGGACGACGAGCCGCGCCGAGACCCACGCCGACGCCACCACCGACCTCGCGACGCTCACCGACACCGCCCAGCGCCTCGCCGTCGCCGCCCTGCCCGACGCCGGCGTGCGGCTGGTCGGCGTCTCGTTCTCCGGGCTGACCACCGCGGTGCAGGAGGCGCTGTTCCCCGGCGCCCCCGCCGCGCCGGCGGCGCCCGCGCCCGTCGCGGACCTCCCGGAGACCGAACCGGAGCCCCGCCGCGAGTGGCGCACCGGCGACGACGTCGCCCACCCCGAGCACGGTCACGGGTGGGTCCAGGGCGCCGGGCACGGGCGCGTGACCGTGCGGTTCGAGACGGCGTCGACCGGACCCGGCCGCGCGATCACGTTCCGCGCCGACGACCCCGCGCTCACAGGTGCGGCCGCGCACCCCCCACCAGCAGCGCCGCCGCATCCCCGGCCGCGCGCAGGGCCGCCGGCTCCGCGGCCACGGCGTGGGTCACCAGCGCGCCCTCGTGCAGCAGGAGCAGCTGCAGCGCCAGGCCCGGCGCGTCGGCGACCCCCGCGCCCTCGAGCTCGGCGGCGAACAGCGCCCGCAGCCACCGCTTCTCGTCGTCGATGACCGCGCGGCCGGGGTGGTCGGGCCGGTCGAGCTCGGCGAAGGCGTTGACGAACGCGCACCCCCGGCGCGCGCCCTCGGCCACCCAGCCCTCGAGCGCCGCGAACGGGGCGAGGGTGCGGCGTACCGGGTCGGACTCCGCCTCGACGGCGGCGACGACCCGGGCGCGCCACCGTTCGTCGCGGGCGCGCAGGTAGGCGGCCACGAGCTCGTCCTTCGACCCGAAGCGGTCGTAGAGCGTGCGCTTGGTGACCCCGGACTCGGCCGCAATCGTGTCCACCCCGACCGCGTGGATCCCGTGCTCGTAGAACAGCACGGACGCCACGTCGAGGATGCGCCGGGCTCCGGGGGTCAACCGCGTCGCCATCCCGCCTCCCTTGCCTTCACCGACCTGTGAACCATACGGTGCCGAGGGAGTTCACAGACCTGTGAAGTGAGGAGACGTTCATGACGGTGCCGGACACCATGCGGGCCGCGGTGATCACGGCCTTCGGCGGGCCGGAGGTCCTGGAGCTGCGCACGGTCGCGGTGCCGCGGCCCGGGGACGGCGAGGTGCTCGTGCGGGTCGCGGCGGCCGCGCTCAACAACACCGACCTCTGGACCCGCCGCGGCGCCTACGGGCTGCCCGGCGACCCGGACGCCCTCGCCGGCTGGCGGGGTCCGGTCGCGTTCCCGCGCATCCAGGGCGGCGACATCGCCGGGGAGGTCGTGGCCGTGGGGGCGGGCGTCGACGCGGCCCGGGTGGGCGAGCGGGTGCTGGTCGACCCCGCGTTCTACGACGGTCCCGGCCCCGACGCGAGCCCGGTCGGGCTGCTCGGCAGCGAGGCCGACGGCGGCTTCGCCGAGTACGTCGTCGCGGCCGCCGACCGCGCCCACGACGTGTCCTCGTCACCGCTGGACGACGACGAGCTCGCGTGCCTCCCGGTCGCCTACGGCACGGCCGCGGGCATGCTCGCGCGCGGGCGGATCGGGGCGGGCGAGACCGTGCTGGTCACCGGGGCCTCGGGCGGCGTCGGTCTCGCCGCGGTGCAGCTCGGCGTGGCCCGGGGTGCGCGGGTCGTGGCGGTGACCGCCCCCGGGAAGGACGACGTCCTGCGGGAGGCGGGTGCCGCCGCCGTCGTGCACCGCGGGCCCGACCCGGAGGCCGTCGCCGCGGCGGTCGCCGACGCTGCGGGCGTCCCGCTCGACGCCGTGGTCGACGTCGTCGGCGGGCCGCTGCTCCCGGCGCTGCTCCCGCGGGTGCGCGACGGCGGGCGCTGGGTGATCGCCGGCGCCGTCGGCGGCCCGTCGGTGGCCCTGGACCTGCGCCGGCTCTACCTGCACAACGTCGCCCTCGTCGGCTCGTCGATGCACACCCCGGCGCACTTCGCCGAGCTCGTCACCGACGCGGTCGCCGGGCGCGTCCACCCGGTGATCGCCGCCCGCCACGACCTCGCGGCGATCCACACCGCGCAGGAGGAGTTCTCCCGCGCCGAGCGGGTCGGGAAGATCGTGGTCCGGCCGTGAGTGCTCGTCCGTGCTCCGGCACGGACGAGCACTCACGAGCCGAAGGCCAACCGCAGCTCGTCGACGAAGTCGCCGGGGACCTCGAGCGAGGCGAAGTGCCCGCCGGTGGGCAGGGCGTTCCAGCGGCGGAGGTCGACGTAGCGGGCCTCGACCCACGCGCGCGGCAGCTTCACCATCTCGGCCGGGAAGTACGACACCGCGCTGGGCACGGTCACCGGCGACGTGCTGTCGACGCCGCCGAAGCTCTCCCAGTACAGCCGCGCCGAGGACGCCCCGGACCCGGTGAGCCAGTAGAGCGACACGTTGTCGAGCACGCGGTCGCGCGGAACGCCGCCGAAGCCGTCCCCGTCGGTCCACGCGACGAACTTCTCGGCGATCCACGCGAGCTGGCCGGCCGGCGAGTCGACCAGGCCGTAGCCCAGCGTCTGGGGGCGCGTGCGCTGCTGCGCGGAGTAGCCCGAGCCGGCGCGCCGGAAGTCCTCGGACTCGGCGAGCCAGCGGCGCTCGGTCTCGGTGAGCGTCGCGTCGTCGAAGCCCTCCGGGCGCGGGGCGCGCGGCATGGTCGTGTGCATCATCGCCACGCGGTCGGGGTGGCGGACCGCCAGCGCGGTCGTGATCATCGCGCCCCAGTCGCCGCCCTGGGCGAGGAACCGGTCGTAGCCCAGGCGGCTCATCAGCTCGGCCCAGGCGTCGGCGATGCGGTCCACGCCCCAGCCGGGACCGGTCGGCTTGTCGCTGAACCCGTAGCCGGGCAGGGACGGCGCGACCACGTGGAAGGCCGGGAGCGCCTCGTCGCCGGGGTCGGTGAGCGCGTCCAGCACGTCCAGGAACTCGATCACCGAGCCGGGCCACCCGTGGGTGAGGATCAGTGGCTGTGCGTCACCGCGAGGTGACCGAACGTGCAGGAAGTGGATACCGAGACCATCGATCGCGGTGCGGTACTGCCCCCGCCGGTTGAGCTCGTCCTCCACCCGGCGCCAGTCGTGCTCCTCGAGCCACGCGCGGCACAGCTCGGTGACCGCCTCCAGGCCCAGGCCCTGCGACGGGTCCGTCGCCGGCTCGGGCAGCCGGACCCGGCGCAGGCGTTCGCGCAGGTCCTGGAGCTGTTCCTCGGGCACGTCGAGGACGAAGGGGACCACCTCGACGGACGGGTCGCCGGTCGGCACCGGGGCGGGGGAGGCCACGGCTGGAGACCCTAGGCAGACACGCGCGCACGTGCCGAGCGGTGCGCCCGGATGGAGTGGTCGGTCCGGACCAGCGCGACACGCCGACGGCTGGTGTTCATGACCCGAACGAGCCAACTTGGCGCCGAGGTGTCACACGAGGCCTCATGGTGGCGATGCACGGAGCGGAGGTGATCAGCGTGCTCGATGATCGTTCGGCGGTCCTGCTCGCGGCGGCGGCGGACCTGGACGAGTGCGACGGCTACGTCGTGCTCGTGTTCGACCCCGAGACCGGGGAGCTCGACGCCCACGGTCCCTACGAGGGGGTCGAGGCGACACTCCGCGCCGAGGAGATGCGGCGCGAGTTCGACGAGGACGGCCTGCGCGACGTCATCATCCGCGTCTCGCGGCTGCACCGACCGCGCTGATCGACGGCGCGGAGGAGATCGCGGATGGCGAGCGGACCGACGGTGCGGGAGGCCTCCCTCGAGGTGTTCCGCGCGCACGGCATGACGACCGTGTTCGGCAACCCCGGCTCCACCGAGCTGCCGATGCTCGCCGACCTGCCCGACGACTTCCGCTACGTCCTCGGCCTGCAGGAGGCCGTCGTCGTCGGCATGGCCGACGGCTACGCGCAGGCGACCGGCCGTCCCGCGCTGGTCAACCTGCACACCGCGCCCGGCGTCGGCAACGCGCTCGGTGCGCTCGTGAACGCGGCGGCCAACGGGGCGCCGCTGGTGGTCACGGCCGGGCAGCAGGTCCGCCCGATGATCAACCTCGAGGCGCTGCTGACCAACGTGGACGCGACGACCCTGCCGCGCCCCGCGGTCAAGCTCTCGATGGAGCCCGCGCGCCCGGCCGACGTGCCCGCCGTGCTGGCCCGCGCCGTCCACGTCGCGATGGCGCCGCCGCGCGGCCCGGTGTTCGTCTCGATCCCGATGGACGACTGGGACGCCGTCCTCGACCCCGAGACGGAGGCGGCCGCCCTCGTCGCCGCCCGCCGGGTGCACCACCGCGCGGGGCCCGACCCCGAGGCCCTCGACGCGTTCGTGGCCGCTCTCGACGGCGCCCGGGCCCCGGCGATGATCGTCGGGGGCGACGTCGACGCCTCCGGCGGCTTCCACGACGCGGTGGCCCTCGCCGAGCGCCTCGGTGCGACGGCGTTCGCCCCGCCCTCGGACGGGCGGGTCGGCTTCCCCACCGACCACCCGCAGTTCCGCGGCGCGCTGCCGATGGCCATCGCGCCGGTCACCGAGGCGCTGGCCCCGTACGACGTCGTGCTCGTCCTCGGCACCGCGGTGTTCCGCTACTACCCCTACGTGCCCGGGCGCTTCCTGCCCGAGGGCACGCGGTTGCTGCACGTCACCGCCGACGCCGACCAGGCCGCGCGGGCCCCGGTGGGCGACGCGGTCGTCGCCGACCCGACGCTCACGATCCGGGCACTGCTCGAGCGCGTCGGCCCCGGCCCCGACGACCGGGCCGCCCCGCCGCGCGCGCAGGACCTCGCCGCGCCGCAGCCGGGCGGGGACGGGCGGGTCTCGGCCGAGGAGGTGTTCGCCACCCTCGCCCAGGAGTGGCCCGAGGGCGGAGTGCTCATCAACGAGGCGCCGTCGCACCGGGCGATCGCGCAGGCCCGCGTCCCGCTGGCCCGCCCGGGTAGCTCGTACTTCACCGCCTCGGGCGGGCTCGGGTTCGGGCTCTCGGCCGCGGTGGGCGTGGCGCTCGCCGACCCGCAGCGTCCCGTGCTCGCCGCGATCGGCGACGGCTCGCTGCAGTACACCGTGCAGGCGCTCGCGTCGGCGGCGTCGCTGCAGGTGCCGGTCACCGTGCTCGTCCTGGACAACCGCGAGTACGCGATCCTCAAGTGGTTCGCGGCCCGGGAGCAGACGCCGAAGGTGCCCGGGCTGGACCTGCCCGCGATCGACCACGTCGGGCTCGCGCAGGCCTACGGCGTGCCGGCCGAGAGCGTGGGCAGCGTCGACGAGCTGCGCGCGGCGCTGCGCCGCGGGTTCGCCGGCCCGGGACCGCGGCTGGTGCACGTCCCGGTGCCCCCGTCGGAGTACTGATCGCGTCCCTTGACCTCGACCTTCCTCGAGGCTCCACCGTGGTCCGCGTGATCGCACGCACCGGAATTCGCCATGAGGGTCGTCGGACCCCCGGCGTAGCGTCGAACGGGCGCCGACGTCCGGGTCGGCGCGACGGGGAGGACCACGCGTGAGCACGCAGGCGACCACACGGCCGTCACCACCGGCACGCAGCGATGCGGGCCCCGCCGTCGAGGTCGTCGACCTCGTCAAGCGCTACGGCCGCAGCGGCCGGCCCGCCGTCGACGGGCTGGGCTTCGCCGTCCGCCGCGGCGAGGTCTTCGGGCTGCTGGGTCCCAACGGCGCGGGCAAGACCACCACGGTGGGGGTGCTGACCACGCGGGTCACGCCCACCTCCGGGCACGCCACCGTCGCGGGCATCGACGTCGCCACCGACCCCGTCGCGGCGCGCGCGGTGCTCGGGGTCGTGCCCCAGCGCCCGAACCTCGACCGGTCGCAGGCGACCACCAGTCCCGACGAGCTCTCCGGGGGCCAGGCGCAGCGGCTGATCATCGCCCGGGGCCTCATGCACGACCCGCAGGTGCTGTTCCTCGACGAGCCCTCGACGGGGCTCGACCCGCAGGCGCGCCTGTTCGTGCACGACCGCGTGGCCGACCTCGCCGCGTCCGGCGTGACGATCGTGCTCACCACCCACGACATGGACGAGGCGGCCAAGCTCGCCGACCGGGTCGGCATCGTCGACCACGGCAAGCTGCTGGCGCTCGACTCCCCGTCGGCCCTGGTCGCGGCCCTGCCCGGCGAGGCCACCATCGACCTCGTGCTCACCGGCGCCGACGCGGCGACGGTGCGCGGGCGGGTCGGCGAGCTCCGTGGGGTGGCCGGCGTCGACGACCGCACCGGCGAGACCGACGAGACCGTGCGCCTGCGGGTGCGCTGCGACGGCGAGGCCGGGGCGGCGCTGCCCCCGGTGCTCGGCGCGGTGGCCGCCACCGGCGCCACCGTGCACCAGGTCGAGCTCGGCGAGCCGACGCTCGAGGACGTGTTCATCGACCTGACGGGGAGGGGGTTGCGGTGACGGCACCGGCGCGGACCGTCAGCCAGGGGCGCGCGTTCCTGGGGGTGCTGGGCCGCGACCTCGCGGTCACGGGCAAGGAGTTCGGCAGCTTCATCAGCCAGGTGCTGGTGCAGCCGTTCTTCCTGCTGTTCGTCTTCGGCGTGGTGCTGGGCCAGCTCGGCTACGTGACGCCGGGCTACGCGCAGCTCCTGCTGCCCGGGCTGCTGGCCCTCAACGCGTTCTTCGTGGCCGTGCAGGCGACGGCGCTGCCGCTGGTCATCGACTTCTCGTACACCAAGGAGATCGAGGACCGGCTGCTCGCGCCGTTGTCCACGCGCCTGGTCGCCGTCGAGAAGATCGTGTTCGGGGCGATGCGCGGGCTGTTCGGGTCGCTGGTGATGATCCCGGTCGGCTACCTCGTGCTCGACCGCGTCGACTGGGACCTCGCCGGGCTGCCGTTCGCGGCGCTGCTGCTGGTGCTCGGGTCGCTGGCGGGCGGGGCGGCGGGTCTCGTCATCGGCACGCTGGTCTCGCCGCGGCGCATCAACGTGGTCTTCGCCGTGGTGATCACGCCGCTGCTGTTCACCGGCTCGACGCAGTTCCCCTTCCTCCAGCTCGAGAACCTGCGCTGGTTCCAGGTCGTGTGCGCGTTCAACCCGATCACCTACGTGTCCGAGGGCCTGCGCGGCGCGCTCACGCCGTCGGTGCCGCACCTGCCCGGGTGGGTCTGCCTGCTCGCGCTCGTCGCGTCCTGCGCGATCTTCGGCTACGTCGGCCTCCGGGGCTTCGTGCGCCGCGCGCTGGACTGACGGCCGCTCAGAGGCCGCGGGCGCGCGGGGGGAGGCCGTCGTCGCGGGGGACGACGGGCCGGGCGCGGCGGGCCACGGCGATGCTCACGACGAGACCGATGATCCCGACGACGACGAGGATCCAGCCGACGAGCTGGACATCGATCCCGCTCAGGGAGAAGTTGACCGCGAGGGCCAGGATGAGGCCGATCGCGATGAGGGCGATGCTCGAGCCGATGCGCATGTCCGTCTCTACCCTTCCCCCACACCGGTGATGCCGAGGGGTGGCGATGATAAGCCACGACGAGGGGTTCGCGGTGCTGCGCGAGCGGCTCGCGGGCGCCGTGTCCGCGTGGGGTGACGTGGCGACGGCCCGCGCGGTGGCGCGGCTCGGGCACCCGGCCGAGGCCGGCGGGACGGGTCTGCCCGTGCTCGCGTGGCTCGACGACGCCCTCGCCCGGGCCGCCGAGGCGGTCGACGCCGACCTCGCCGGCGCCCTCGGCGCGGTGGCCCGGTCGGTCCGGTGGCAGCAGACGGCGTCGTACGTCGAGCACCCGCCCGACGCGTCGTTCCTGGACCGCTACGGGCACGCCGCGGTCGCGGGCAGCGACGACCTCACGCTCGGCCTGCTGCTGCTCGGGCCCGACGTGCACTACCCGCGCCATCACCACCCCGCCGAGGAGTTCTACCTGCCCGCGGGGACGATCCGCTGGACGCACGCCACGGACGACGCGCCCGTCCGGGAGCCGGCCGGTGTCCTGCTCCACCACGCGCCGTGGCAGCCGCACGCCCTCCTGACCGACGAGCGCCCGGTACTGCTGGCCTGGGTCTGGACCGGCGAGGTGGGCACCCCGTCCGCGTTCTGCTGACGGGCGTGAGGGCCCCGAGCTCCGGGTAGGCCCCGATCATGCGACACCAGGAGTTCCTCGCCGGCGTCGCCACCCGGGGTGGCTTCGCCGAGACCGACGACGCGCGCCGGGCCGCCGACGCCGTGCTGGCCACGCTGGCCGAGCACCTGCCCGGCGACGATCGCGACGCGCTCGCGCAGGCGCTGCCGAACCTCCTCGAGCAGGAGTCCGGCGTCGACCGGGCCGGGGGCGGCGGGACGCCGACCGAGGCCGGCCTCGTCGACGAGGTCGCCCGCCGCAGCGGGTGGGCGCCCGAGCGGGCCCGCTACGCCCTCACCGCGGTGATCGGGCAGCTGCACGCGGAGGACGCCGACCTCGGCGAGCGCATCGGGCGGGTCGTGCCGGAGGACCTGCGCGGCAGCGGGCCGACGCTGCCGCCCGACGCCGCGTCCGAGGGCGCGCAGGGCCGCCCGCAGCCGGTCGATCCCGACGAGCTGCAGCGCGTGCTCGACCGGCTCACCGACTGGTCGGGCGACGTCTCGGGCATCGAGCGCACCGTCGAGCTGCCGTCCGAGCACATCGACCTCGTCCTCGAGCGCCTGCGGGCCGCCGAGAGCGAGATCGGGGCGCGGCTGCGCACCGTCGAGCGCACGCCGACCTCGCTGACCGTGCGCGCGCGCACCGAGAGCATGCAGGCCGTCGCGGCCCTCGACCTCGACCTCGCCGAGCGCTTCGACGTCATCGTCGCCTCCGTGGGCTCGGCCGGCTGACCCTCCCTGAGCGATCAGACGACGCTGAACCCGGGCGGCAGGGGGGCTCGCCCGGTCAAGGCGTCGAGGATCGCGGGGCCGTGGCCCAGCCGGACCCCGGTGCGGGCGAGCAGGGCCGCGACACCGGCCAGGGTGGGCTCGGAGAAGGCGACGTCGAGCCCGGTCGCCGTGGCGATGTCGTGGCCGTGCACCACGAGCTCGACGGTCCGCGTGGGCAGGTAGGACGCGACGCGCAGCCCGCCCGCGATGGTCTCGATGAGCGCGTCGGGGTCGGCGGCGCGCGCCGCGGCCACCGCGCGGGCGGCGAGGTCGCGGAACGCGGCCGCCGGGTCGTCGCCCAGGGCCACGCCGGCGTCGCGCCCGCGCTGCGCGACGGCGCCCTGGTCGACGCCCTCGCCGGTGGACGAGGGCAACAGGGCGTAGTAGCCCTCGGCGTCGGGGACGTCCTCGCGCGCCGCGGGCCGCTCCAGGTAGGTCAGCACGGTGACGAACGCGCGGCTCGTGTGCCCGACGAGCGAGCGCAGGTCCCACTCTCCGAGCGCGGGCGCCTCCCACGCGTCGGGCGGGATGCGCTCCACGAGCGCGGTCACGGTCCGGGCGGCGTCGGCGTAGGCGTCCAGCACGTGAGCGATGTTCGCGGCTATGACCGCGAATTTCACTCACATAAAGGGTCAAGCGATGAGCTTCGCCGCCACCTGCGCGAGGCGAGTGCCCTGGACGCGCGCGGCCTGCAGGGCGTCGTCGTCCGGCGCCGCCGACTTCCGCGACACCCACGACGCGCCGTACGGGTTGCCCGACGACATCAGCGACGGGTCGGCGGCGTAGCCGAGGGGCATCACCAGCGCGCCCCAGTGGTAGAGCACGTTGTTCATCGACAGGATCGTCGCCTCCAGCCCGCCGTGGCCGGTGGACGCGCTGGTGAACGCCGTGCCCACCTTGGAGGCGAGCTTGCCCTGCGCCCACAGCCCGCCGGTGGTGTCCAGGAACGCCTTGAGCTGCTCGGCGGAGTTGCCGAACCGCGTCGGGCTGCCGAACGCCATGCCGTCGGCCCACTCGAGGTCGTCGAGCGACGCCTCCGTGTCGTACGGGTTGTCCTCGACCCACGCCTTCCACCGACGGTTGGCCTCGATCGCCTCCGCCGGCGCGCGTTCGGCCACGGGCCGCACCCGAGTCTCGGCGCCCGCCTCCCGGGCGCCCTCCGCGAGGGCCTCGGCCAGCGCGGCCACGTTGCCGGTCGCGGAGTAGAAGACGACGACGATCCGCGGCGGTCTGGTGGGCGGTGCGGTCACGGGGCCTCCCGGGTCGGTGTCCGGACCCCGATCATGACGAGCCGGCGGCGCGCCCCGCACACCGGGCCGCGACGGCGCAGAATGGGCCGGTGACGACGCGGGAGGGCACGGTGCGCCCGGTGCCCCCGACCGGCGGCGCGCCCGACGCGGCCGGCCCGCGCGGCCTCGTCGCCCTCTACCGCCGGCTCTCCGGCCTCGTCGCCGCCCCGTCG
>JAQSWW010000097.1 GCA_029266415.1 Actinomycetospora sp.
ACGACCAGCACGACCAGGAACGCCACCGAGGCGCCCCGGGCGATCCCCGCCGCGAGGCGCAGGACGCCGAGCAGCTCGACGAGCCCGAGGGCGCTCACGGCGAGGTACTTGCTGTGGCGCACGGCGGCCGGGTCGTGCAGGAGGCCCTTGACCCGCGCACCGTCCTCGATCGCGCGCACCGCAGCGCTGTCGTGGACCCGCAGCAGGACCCCGTTGGTGCTCATCGCCGGGTGGGACTCCACCGCGCCGACGACCGCATCGTCCAGGTCCCCGACCGGCGGACGGCCGGTGAAGGCCAGGTGGCGCTGGTGGGAGATCCGCAGGACGCCCCCGTCGACGAGCCGGGCGATCGCCGTCTCGACCAGCCGCCTGCGGCCGCCGGCGAGCAGCGCGAGCTCCTCCACCGACGGCGCCACCGGCGTTCCCCGTGCCGCGCGGGCGGCCCGGCGGTCGAGGTTCCGCCGGGTGAGCGGACCGACCAGCCAGGCCACGACGACGAGCACCACGAACAGCCCGAGGAACACCGGGCCCGGGATGCCCCAGGTGTCACCCACGACGACCTCCGGGAGCGCGATCCGATCACGCACGGGAGTGCGCGCTCGTACTTTTCCCGTCGCCGACCGCGGAGAGCAAGCAACCTCGCCCGAGTAGCCTAGCTTTCGGCTACAGCGGGTGAGAACCGGTCAGCGGGCGCGACCCCGGCCGCGCCCGGCGCCGGCACGCGACGAGTGCGCCGCGGCCGAGTGCGTGGACGCCGAGTGCGTGGACGTCGAGTACGTGGTCGGCGCGGACTGCCCGCTGCGCGACTGCCCCGTGCCGCGCACCTCGGTGGCGCCGCCGCCGGAGCCCGTCCCGCCGCGGCGTCCCTGCCCGCGTCCACCGCCGCGTCGACCCGCGCCGGAGCCGGAGCCCCCGGCACCGCGCGACCGACCGCCGCCGGAACCGGCCGGCGGCTGCGGCGGGGGCTTGCGAGCGGCGGCGGCGGGACCGTCCTCCGGGTCGACGCGTGCCGCGGGCTCGCCGACCAGCGCGGTGATCTCCCGCGCGCCCGGCCGCACGTCCGCCGTCCTCGGGCGGATGCCGGCCTTGCGGGTCATCGACGCGACCTCGGCCCGCTCGGCCGGCGGCACGAGGGTCACGACGTCACCCGAGGCGCCGGCGCGCGCCGTGCGCCCCGAGCGATGGGTGTAGGCCTTGTGCTCCGCGGGCGGGTCGACGTGCACGACGATGGCCACGTCGTCGACGTGGATGCCGCGGGCGGCGATGTCGGTGGCCACGAGCACCCGCACGTCGCCCGAGGAGAACCCGGCGAGGTTGCGGTCGCGCTGCGGCTGGCTGAGGTTGCCGTGCAGCTCGGCGGCGGGGATGCCGGCCGCGGTGAGCGCGCGGGAGAGCTTGCGGGCCGCGTGCTTGGTGCGGGTGAACAGCATGGTGCGCCCCTGCCCGCCGGCCAGCTCCTGCACGACCGCGGTGCGGTCGGCGGGCTGGACGGTGAAGACGTGGTGCGTCATGTCCGGGACCGGCTCGGACGCCGTGTCGACGCTGTGGGTCACGGCGTCGTGCAGGAACTCCCGCACCAGCCGGTCGACCTCGCCGTCGAGCGTCGCCGAGAACAGCAGCCGCTGGCCGTCGCTCGCCGTGCGGCGCAGCAGGCGCCGGACCGCGGGGAGGAAGCCGAGATCGGCCATGTGGTCGGCCTCGTCGAGGACGGTGACCTCGACACGGTCGAGGTCGACCAGGCCCTGGCCGATGAGGTCCTCGAGCCGGCCGGGGCAGGCGATGAGGAGGTCGACGCCGCGACGCAGCTCGTCGACCTGACGCCCTTGGCCGACGCCGCCGTAGACGACGGTCTGGCGCAGGCCGAGGGCCTCGGTGATCGGGGCGAGCGCGTCGCGGACCTGGCTCGCGAGCTCGCGTGTGGGGAGCAGGACGAGTCCCCGCGGGCGCTTCGGGACGGTGCGGCCGCCGGACAGGCGCGTGAGCACCGGGAGGCCGAAGGCGAGGGTCTTGCCGCTGCCGGTGCGGCCGCGGCCGAGGACGTCGCGGCCGCCGAGGGCGTCGGGGACCGCGGCGGCCTGGATGGGGGTGGGCTCGGTGATCCCGCGCGCGGCCAGCACCTCGACGACGGCGTCGCTGACGCCGAGGTCGGAGAAGGTGGCTGCAGGGCGGGACACGGTGGTCGTCGGGATGTCGGGGACCTCTCCACGGGGGATCAGGGGGCCGAGAGCGCCGACCCGTCCTGAGAGGGGTGTGGGGAGACCGCGCGGAGAGCGCGGTGGCTGACGACCCGGGCGCCGGAACGGCGCCGTGTACGAGATCAGTCTCCCAGAAAGCCTGCGTCCGTGTGCGCGACGGGGCCTGTCGGTGGGCTGCGGCACACTCCCGGTGTGATCGGCTGCCGCTGCGAGATCGCCCCGCCCACCCTCCTGCTCGCCGTGGCGGAGGCGGGCGACGCCGAGGTGCGCGACGCGGCCCTGCGCACGCTGCTGACCTCGGCGGCGCTGCGCGCACGGCGCTCGACGCTCGGTCCGACGCTGCGCCGGTTCGGCCTGTCGCCGGCCGATCTCGCCTTCCTCCCGGCGCAGGCGCCGGACACCGGGCCGGAGAACACGGTGTACGACGTCGCCGGGGGCGACGAGGCCGCGCTGCCCGGCCGGCGCGTCCGTGGCACCACCGATCCGCCGTCGGGCGACACCGCCGTCGACGAGGCCTTCGACGGCGCGGCGGCCACCGCGGCGTTCTACCGCGAGGAGTTCGGCCGCGACTCGGTGGACGGCCGCGGGCTGGACCTCGTCTCGTCGGTGCACTTCGGGCAGCGCTACGACAACGCGTTCTGGACCGGCGACCAGATGGTCTACGGCGACGGGGGCGGCGGGGTGTTCGTCGCCGGCGGGCTGACCCGTGCGCTCGACGTCGTCGCCCACGAGCTGACCCACGGCGTGGTGCAGTTCAGCGCGGGTCTCGAGTACCGGGGGCAGAGCGGGGCGCTCAACGAGTCGTTCTCCGACGTGTTCGGCGTGCTCGTGGCGCAGCGGGCGGCGGGCGCCGACGCGGCGGCGGCGTCGTGGCTGGTCGGCGAGGGCACGCTCGAGCCGTCGCTCGGCCGGGCGCTGCGCAGCATGATCGCCCCGGGCACGGCGTACGCGGGCGACGACCAGCCCGCCGACATGGACGCGTACGCCGACCTCCCCGTCGACGACGACCCGCGCAACGACAACGGCGGCGTGCACGTCAACTCCGGCATCCCCAACCGCGCCTTCGCCGAGGCCGCGCGCTCCCTCGGCGGCAACGCGTGGGAGACGGTCGGGCCGGTCTGGTATGAGGTGCTCACCAGGGGGCGCCTGTCGCGCGTGGCCGACTTCGAGGACTGCGCCGCGCTCACCGTCGCGGTGGCCGGCGAGCGCTACGGCGAGGGCTCGGCGGAGCAGGACGCGGTGCGCGGCGGGTGGGAAGCGGTCAAGGTGCGGCTGCCGGTGGATCGGCGATGAAGGTGACCGTGGTGCGCTCGGGGGGCGTGGCGGGGATGGTGCTCACCGTCGAGGTCGACGCCGCCGAGCTCGACGCCGACGCCGCGGCGCAGCTGCGCGGGCTGGTCGACGCCTGCGAGTTCGGCGACGGTCCCCCGAGCGCGATCGCGGACGGGTTCGGCTACGAGGTCGCGGTCGAGCGCGACGACGGGACCGTCGAGCGGTCGCGCTTCGGACAGGGCGGGGCGCCACCGGGAGCCGGGGCGCTCGCGTCGTGGGTGATCGACGGGCCGTACGGGCACCGGAGGGCGGGGCGATGACGATCGCGGATCGCTGGTCGCGCCGGGTCCACCGGCTCCCGGCGCTCTACCGGCTCGCCGGCGGCCAGATCGCGTCGCGCGACGCCCGCGGCCCGACCACCGACCTCTTCCCCGGCCACGAGTTCCTGTCGCTGGCCGGCGGCCGCCTGGCGTGGCGGGGGTGGGCGGACATCCGGGCGGAGTACCGGCCCGAGGACCTCGACGACATGATCACCGTGCGCGGCGACGACCCCGTCCACCGCTCCTCCACCCGCGCCGGGTGGTGGCCGCTGGCCGAGGACGGCGGCGGCAAACCACCTCATGGTCGACCGCGACCCGGCGCCCGGCGGGACGGTCGGCCAGGTGATCGTCGCCGGGCCGGACGAGGACGAGCGGCGCGTGCTGGCCCCCGGAGTCGGCGCCCACCTCGACGCGCTGCTCGCGGCCGAGCTCGACCCGTCCGACCCGGACGCACTCGCCGACGGCGTCGCCTGGTGGGACGCGCCGGGCCTGCGCTGAGGGCCCGGCGGGGAGCTGGACGTCACCAGTCGCCGAAGAGCCCGCCGCCGTCGAACCCGCCGCCGTCGAAGCCGTCGAGCCCACCACCGTCGACTACGCCTGCGTCCGCGGCGAACGCGTCGCCGCCGACCGCAGCCGCGCCGAAGCCGGACACCAGCGCGCTCGCCACCATCACCCCGCCGACGGCGCCGACGCCGCCGAGGAGCATCGGCTTCCACCAGGGCTCGGAGTACCAGCCAGCGGGCACGGGGCGCCCGCCGACCACACCGCCCGGGTAGTAGTGGTCGTTCTGCGCCGACGGGTGGGGCGAGCCGCTGACGCTGCGACCCTGGACGTCGACGGTCCGCGCGCCGGCCAGCTCGCCGGCGCGGGCCCGCTCGGCGGAGTCGGGCAGCGCGGGGCCGGGGTCCATGCCCATCGCGGTGCGCGCGGCGCGCACGTAGTAGAGGCCCTCGAGCGCGGTGTCGGCGACGAGGCGGTACTGCGGCGCGGTCGACGCCTGGTCGAGCTGGGCGCCCGCGGCCGTGTACCGCTCGGCGGCGTCGGCGAGGGCCTGCTTGCTGGGCTCGTCGCTGCCGGTCAGGTTCAGGACCTGCCCGCCGAGGCGGTCGTACCAGCGACGGGCCTCGGCCTCGGCGTCGGACAGCTGCCCCGCCGCGGTGGTGCCGCGCCCGCGTCCGCGCGTGAGCACGAGGGCGAGCAGGCCGCCGACGACGAGCAGGATGAGAAGGATCTCCACGCCCTCCATGCTCCGCGCGGGCCCTGAGAAGGCGCTGTGAGGAGGCTGGGCGCCGGGGTCCTGTTCCGGCGACGGGCGCCCCTGGCCCGTCCGTTCGAGCGACGGTGCCCTTCGCTCGGAACGGGGCGCGCCTCAGCCGCGCCGCATCGGCACGTGCGGGATGCCGTCCTCGTCGTAGCCGGGTCCGCTGACGGCGAAACCGAGCCGCTCGTAGAACGCCTGCGCCTGCACCTGCGCGCCGATCACGACCGGGCCCGCGGTCCCGGCCAGCACCGCCCGCACAAGCGCCGCGCCGGCGCCGGTGCCGCGGTGCTCGGGCGCGGTGACGATCCGCCCGAGCCGCGTCACACCGCCACCCTCGTCGACCACCCGCAGGTACGCCGCCATCTCCCCGGACGGGCCGCATGTCCAGACGTGCTCGGCACGGGCGTCGAGGCCGTCGAGCTCCTGGTAGGCGCACTCCTGCTCGACGACGAACACCCGCACCCGCAGGGCGAGCAGCTCGTAGAGCTCGGCGGGCGTCAGCTCGCCGAAGTGCACCCGGCGCACGTTCAGTCGAAGCCGACGACGGCACCCTGCGCCGCCGACCCGACGAGCCGGGAGTACTTGCCGAGCACACCGGTGCGGTGCTTGAGCGGCGGGGCGGTCCACCCCTGCGAGCGCTCGGCGAGCTCCTCGTCGGAGACGAGCAGGTCGAGGGTGCGGGCGGCGAGGTCGAGCCGGATGCGGTCGCCCTCGCGCACGAACGCGATCGGCCCGCCGTGCGCGGCCTCGGGCGCGACGTGCCCGACGCAGAGCCCGGTGGTGCCGCCCGAGAACCGCCCGTCGGTGAGGAGCAGGACGTCCTTGCCCAGCCCGGCGCCCTTGATCGCCCCGGTGACGGCCAGCATCTCGCGCATCCCGGGTCCGCCGCGCGGGCCCTCGTCGCGGATGACCAGCACGTCGCCGGGCTGCAGGCTGTTCGACGACACGGCGTCCATCGCGCCCTGCTCGCCCTCGAACACGCGCGCGGTGCCCTCGAACGACGACGCGTCGAAGCCCGCGGACTTGACCACGGCGCCGTCGGGGGCGAGCGAGCCGCGCAGGATCGTCAGCCCACCGGTGGGGTGGATCGGGTTGTCGAGCCGCCGCAGGATGTCGCCGTCCAGCGGCTCGGGGGCCAGCTCGTCGAGGTTCTCCGCGACGGTCTTCCCGGTGACGGTGAGCGCGTCGCCGTGCAGCAGCCCGGCGTCGAGCAGCGCGCGCATGACCACCGGGACCCCGCCGACCTTGTCGACCGTCGTCATCATGTGCCGGCCGAACGGCTTGACGTCGGCGAGGTGCGGAACGCGGTCGCCGATGCGGTTGAAGTCGTCGAGCTCGAGGTCGACCTCGGCCTCGCGGGCGATCGCGAGCAGGTGCAGCACGGCGTTGGTCGACCCGCCGAACGCCATGACGATGGCGATCGCGTTCTCGAAGGCCTCGCGGGTCATGATGTCGCGGGCGGTGTGGCCGCGGCGCAGCATTCCGACCACGGCGTCGCCGGACGCGCGGGCGAAGCCGTCGCGGCGTCGGTCGGCCGAGGGCGGCGAGGCCGAGCCGGGCAGCGACATGCCCATCGCCTCGGCCGCGCAGGCCATGGTGTTGGCGGTGTACATGCCGCCGCACGCGCCCTCGCCCGGGCAGATCGCGCGCTCGATGCGGTCGACCTCCTCGCGGGTGATCAGGCCGCGCGCGCAGGCACCGACGGCCTCGAAGGCGTCGATGATCGACACCTCCTTGCCGTCCACGGTGCCGGGCATGATCGAGCCGGCGTAGAGGAAGACCGACGCGAGGTCGAGCCGCGCGGCGGCCATCAGCATCCCGGGCAGCGACTTGTCGCAGCCGGCCAGTGTGACCGTGCCGTCGAGACGCTCGGCGGACACCACGGTCTCCACCGAGTCGGCGATGATCTCGCGGCTGACCAGCGAGTAGTGCATCCCGACGTGGCCCATCGAGATCCCGTCGGACACCGAGATCGTGCCGAACTCCATGGGGAAGCCGCCGCCGTGGTGCACGCCCTCCTTGCTGGCCGCCGCGAGCCGGTCCAGCGAGAGGTTGCACGGGGTGATCTCGTTCCAGGACGACGCGATGCCGATCTGTGGCTTGCCGAAGTCGTCATCGGTCATCCCGACCGCGCGGAGCATCCCGCGGGCGGCGGCCCGCTCCAACCCGTCGGTGACGTCGCGGCTGCGGGGCTTGAGGTCGGCGGACTCCATGGGGCGAAGGTAACGCTTGTCCCTCCCCGGAGGTCCGGGCAGACTCGGGCGCCGTGTCCGGGGAGACGATCGAGCGGTTCTGGCCGAGCCGCCGCCCCGACGCCTACGACGAGCTCTGTCGTCGCGCCACCGCGCGCCGCTGAGCCCCCTCCCGGGGAGCACCGCCCGCGCGTGGACTCCGTGCCCGCACGCCGCGACCCCTGGAGCCCCAGCCGTGACCGTCCTCGCCCCGCCCCGCATCGTCCACCTGGACCCCGTCGACCACGGCCTGGTCGACCCCACGGGCGGCTCCCGCGACCTCGACACCATGCTCGAGCGGGCCCGCGCCGCCGAGACCGACGGTGCCGCGCTGGTCGTCGTCCCCGCCGGGCCCCGTGAGGTCCCCGCCGGCCACCACTGGCCCAGCACGGCCCAGGCGCTCGCCGTCCTGCTCGCCACCACCTCGGTGCGCGTGGCCGTCGGCGTGCACCCCGTGGCGTGGGAGCCCGCCGCCCTCGTCCGCTTCGCGCGCAGCGCGTCGGGCCTCGCGGGCGACCGGCTCGTGCTGCAGGTGGTCGGCCCCGGGGCCGGCGCGTTCGCCCTCGCCGTGGGCCGGCAGTGGGCGGGTCCGGTCGTCATCGGCGATGCCGGTCTGCACGCACTCGTCGCGCCGTAGCGCATTCCCCGGGACCGGGCGACGGTCGTCACCGAGCCAATAGTTGACGCCTCAAGTGATGGTGCTAGGCTCTGCCATGACAGTTGATGCTTCAAGTCCCACGGAGGACGACATGACCACCGAGACCGCCGCCCCGGCCCTCGAGCTCGTCGGCGACTACCAGCTCGATCCCGCGCACACCCGCATCGGCTTCACCGCCCGCCACGCCATGGTCACCAAGGTCCGCGGCACCTTCGGCGAGTTCCGGGGCGCGGCGCACATCGACGCCGACCCCGCCAAGTCGTCGACCGAGATCGTCATCGCGACCAACAGCTTCACCACCGGCCAGGAGCAGCGCGACGGCCACGTCCAGGGCGACGACTTCCTCGCCGTGAACGTCTACCCGGAGATCACCTTCCGCTCGACGTCCGTCGAGCAGGACGGCGACGTCTACCGGATCACCGGCGACCTGACGATCCGCGACACCACCAGGCCCGTGACCATCCCCTTCGAGTTCACCGGCCTGGCCAAGGACCCGTTCGGCAACGTCCGCGCCGGCTTCGAGGGCTCCACCACGATCAACCGCAAGGACTGGGGCATCAGCTTCAACGCCGCCCTGGAGACCGGCGGCGTGCTCGTCTCGGAGAAGGTCGGCCTCGAGTTCGACATCTCCGCCATCAAGCAGGCCTGACCGCTCGCGAGCGACCCAGCGCCCGACACGGCTCGCGCCCCCGACGGGGACGCGGGCCGTCGCGCGTCCGGATCAGGCCGACGCGGCCCCGGCCGAACCGTCCGAGCCGTCCGAGCCGTCGCCGGAGCCACCCTCGGCACCCTCGCCGGAGCCGCCGCCGGAGCCGTCCGAGCCGCCATCGGAGCCGCCGTCCGAGCCGCCATCGGAGCCGTCGCCGGAGCCACCCTCGGCACCGTCGCCGGCATCACCGCCGCCATCGCCGCCGCGGCCCTCGTCCGCGCCGCGCGCCGCGTCCTCGTCCGCTTCGCCGCCGCGCCCGCCCTCGCGCCCCCGCCCGTCGTCCCGGACCTCGTCGGCGTCGTCGGCCGTACCGGTCGTGCCCCGCTCGGCGAGCCTCCCGCCGCGCGCGTCCCCGTCGCCGCGAGCGGGTCGGGGGGCGGCTGGGGCGGCGTCGCTGTCCGCGGTCCGCGCCGTGACGCGGGCGGACGCGGCGGTCGGGGCCGGCTCCGCGCGGTCCCTCGTGGCCGACCCGGCGGCGGGGCGCGCCTCCGCCGACGGGGGCGCGGCGTCGCCACCGGCCACGGGCGCCGGGAGGACCGGGATCGACCCGGCGACGTCGGCCGCGGCGGCCGTGGCCCCATCGCCCCCGACGGCGCCTGCCCCGACCCCGACGACAGCGCCGGCCACGGCGACCGCGGTGCAGGCCGCGACGACCGTGCGCCGGAGACGCCCGGCCCGGGCCGCGGCGAGCACCGGCACCATGACCGGGAGCGTCGACGGGCGGGGTCCGAGGCGCGCGACCTCGGCCGCGAGGCCCGCGCGCACCCGCTCGATGCCCGCGACGTCCGCCGGTCCGCGCACGAGGTCGCGCACGGCGTCGACGAGCTCCTCGGACACCTCGCCGCCGGCGGGCAGGTCGGCCACCGCGGCCGCGGCGACGCCGGCGAACGCGAGGACGTCGTCCTCCGCCGTCGCGCCCTCCGGCGGGACGCCGCCGTGGCCCGTCCAGCGGGGTCCGTGCTGGGGGTCGAGCAGCACCGCGTCGGCGGCCACCGCGCCGTGGACGGCGCCGAGGCCGTGCAGCCGGCGCAGTCCGACGGCCAGGCGGGCGACGAGCACGGCCGCCGGCCACGGCTCCCACGCCGCCGCGGCCCGGTCGACGCTGCCGTCGCGGGCGAGCGGCATGACGATGAATGGTCCGTCGTCGCCGTCCGGGTCGCCGTCGAGGACCTCCATGGCCTGCCCGCTGCCGAGCCGCTCCCGCAGGCGCCCGTCGCGCCGCCACCGCAGCGGGCCGTCGTCGCCGGGGAAGGACTTGATCGCCACGTCGCGCTGCAGGAGCAGGTCGTGGGCCCGGTGGACCCGGCTCGCGGCGCCCCCGAGGACCGCGTCGATCCGGTAGCGGTCGGCGATGACGGAGGGGTGGGGCGGCACCACACGGGCTCCTTGGGACGAGACGGGAGCGGGACGCCGCGGGTGTGCAGCGGGGGCAGCCGGGCGGGCCGCGACAGCGCCGTGTACCACCCACGGACGGGTGACACACACCCTCGAGATCACGACTACGTCTCTGGACGTAGGCGTGATCAGCCGCGGTCCGGGTCGTCCCCGATGTCCCGGTCTGCCGCGTTCCCGAGGCTGAGGACGTGACGACGCGATGGCGACACGCCCTGGTGTTCCTGCACGTGATCAGCTCGGTGTCGTGGATGACCGCGGCCACCGCGCTCGCGATCCTGCTCGGGCTCTCGCGCGCCGACACGGGCGCGACCACGGCGGCGGTGGCCATGGCCCACCACCTCGACCTCTACCTGCTCGCCGTCACGGCCAACGCCTCGGCCACCACCGGCGTCGTCCTGGCGTGGACGACGCCGTGGGGCCTCGTGCGCCACTGGTGGGTGGCGGCCAAGGCGGTGATCACGCTGGGCCAGCTCTACGCCGGCATCGCGATCCTGTCGCCGGTGCTCGACGACCTGGCCCGCGGCGCCGGGCCCGCGCCGTCCGCCCTGGTGGCGGGGACGGTGGCGATGGCCGGCGCGGTGGCGGTGCAGGCCTTCCTCTCGGTGGCGAAGCCGTGGGGTCCGACGCCGGTGGCCCGCCGGTCGCGGACCCGGCCGCCGCGCGCGGAGTGGCCGCTGGTGGCCGCGGGCGTCGTCGCGCCGGTCGTCGACGTCGGGCTGACCGTGGCGGTCGGCTTCCCGGCGCCGCTCGCGGAGGTCGTCGTGCTCGTCGTGGTGGCGGTCGCCCGCCGACGCGCCCTGGTCACGCGACCGGTCCCGACGACGGCCGCGGCTCCTCGTCGGAGAAGTTGACGTCGACCGACTGGAAGTCCTTCTGCCGTTCGGACTCGGCGTAGGAGGCGTAGGCGCGGCGGTCGGCGGACGTGGTGTCCCGGTCGTCGGGGTACATGCTCATGAGGCTGCGGGGGTGCAGCCGCCGGGTGAGGACGGCGTCGAGCTCGGCGCAGAGCACGAACACCGACGCGGCGAGGTAGAGCCACCCGAGCAGGCCCAGCACGATCCCGAAGAACCCGTAGGTCGCGCTCGCGCCCTGCAGCCGCGTGCCGACGAGGAACGTGCCGATCGAGAGCAGCACCTGCCACGTGACGCCGGCCGCCACCGCGGCCACCCACCGGTCGCGCAGGCGGGTCCGTCGCGCCGAGAGCAGGTGGTAGGCGATGAGGAACATGCCGATGTTGATCGCGGTGGCGAGGATCGTCGCGAGACCGCGCGAGAACGCCCCGAGCCCCGTGACCGCGCCGGCGGTGGTCACCAGGCCCGAGAGCACGGCGGTGAGCAGCACCCCGATGCCGACCAGGACGACGATGAGCGCGCCCTTGCCGTAGGCGACGCCGATGCTCGCGCGCTCGGCCTTCGGCACCGCCCACACCTCGTCGAGCGCGTGCTGCGCGGCGTGGGTGACCCCCAGAGCGCCGTACACGGCCACCACGACGCCGATGACGAGGCCGGTGACGCTCCCGCCCAGGGTGTGCACGTTGTCGCGGATCTGGTCACCGATCACCGGCACGTTGCGCAGCGCGGAGGCCAGCACGGCCTGCTGGGCGTCCGGGTCGTCCTGCAGCACGAACCCGAGCGTCGTCACCGCGAGCAGCAGCAACGGGAAGAGGGAGACGAAGCCGTAGTAGGCGAGCAGCGCGGCGAGGTACGTGCCCTGGTCGTCGATGAACTTGTAGACGACGGCGACCGGCAGGGCGGCCCAGGCGTGACGGCGCTGGAACGCGTCGACGCGTCCCGAGAAGCCCACCGCGTCACCTCCCGCCCGACCGCGTGCGGAACGGGTACCCCGTACCGGAGCCGGAGCACCCGGGCGGGCCGGTCTGGCTCGGGTCGGCGGGGACCGCCACACTGGCGCCCCGACACGGGCGATCAGCGGGAGGAGCAGCGGGTGGAGTTCGACGTGCTGGTCGAGGTGCCGCAAGGCAGCCGCAACAAGTACGAGATGGATCATGAATCCGGGCGCCTGCGCCTGGACCGGACCCTGTTCACGGCGACGCGCTACCCGGCCGACTACGGCTACATCGAGAACACCCTCGGCAACGACGGTGACCCCCTCGACGCGCTGGTGCTCGTCCAGCAGCCGACGTTCCCCGGGTGCCTCGTGCGCAGCCGGGCCATCGGGATGTTCCGGATGACGGACGAGGCCGGCGGGGACGACAAGGTGCTGTGCGTCCCCAGCGACGACCCGCGCCTCGAGCACCTGCGCGACATCCACCACCTCGACGAGTACCACCGCATGGAGATCCAGCACTTCTTCGAGGTGTACAAGGCGCTCGAGCCCGACAAGAAGGTCGAGGGCCACTCCTGGGTGGGCCGCGCGGACGCCGAGAAGGAGGTCCGGGCCTCCCTCGAGCGCGCCGAGAAGGAGGGCTACACGACGTGACGGCCCGCGCCCCGGGGTCGGCGACGTGACCGAGCCGCCGGACCCGCCACCCAACATCGCGACCATGCGCTCGATCGGCATGGTCTGGGTGGTGGTCGGCGTGCTGGCGATCATCGGGGGCATCGTCGCGACGGTCGCCGCCGTGGTGATCTTCGGGGCGCTGGCCGCCGTGCTCGGGGCCGCGATCGTCGCGCTGCAGAACCTGCGGGCGAAGTCGGCGGTCCGGGCCTCGCGCACGCTGACCAACGCGCCAGCCCCGCCCGGGGACCCACCGATGACGACGCCCGGTCCGCCCCGGTGGGTCTCGGGCGGCCCGACCCCGGGCCCGCCGACGGCCTCGGATCCCTCCGGGGGTTCGCGCACCGTGGGTGGCGGCGCCGCGGAGGCCGACGTGGGGTCGCCCGGCGGGAGCACGGACGACCATGGCGACGGCGCGCAGGACGACACGCGCGACGACGACGAGGCGGTCGTCGTCGAGGACGAGCCGTCGACCTCGGAGGAGGACGACGGCACCGGGCCGGTCTCCGACGACGAGGCCGCGGGCGGGCGGCGTGGCTGAGAACGACGAGCGTGCCCGTCCGGAGCGATGGGTAGTGCACGACCGGAAGTGCCGTCGAACCCTCTTGGAGGCACCGTGGCCACCCCCACCGACGACGACCGCAGCCTGCTCACGGTCATCGCCCACATGAAGGCGCTGCCCGGCAAGGAGCAGGAGCTCCGCGAGGCGCTGGAGTCGCTCGTCGAGCCGACCCTGGCCGAGGACGGCTGCGTCAACTACGACCTGCACCAGGCGACGGACGACCCGGCCACGTTCTTCTTCTACGAGAACTGGACGAGTGCGGACAAGCTGCAGGCGCACCTCGCCACCGACCACCTGGTCGCCTTCGCGGGCCGTCTCGACGAGTTCCTCGTCGGCGGGGCCGACGGGCTGGTGATCACGCAGCTCCGGCGCATCAAGTGACCACGCCCTCCCCCGCGACCGTCGCCTCCGCCATGGCGGAGGCGGCGGTCGCGTGGCGCGAGACCCTCGACGACGAGCAGCGCGCCGAGGGCGTCTGGGTCTGGCCCGGCTCGAAGGCCGCCGACGTCGAGCGGGTGCGCTGGTACTACACCCCCACCGACCACGGCGGGCTCACGCTGCACGAGCAGCTGCCCCACCAGCAGCGCGCGGCGATGCGCCTGCTCGCGACCGGGCTGTCGGAAGCCGGCTACGTCTCCGCCTCGACGATCATGGGGCTGGAGAACGTCCTCGACCGCACCGAGGGCTTCGTCGCCGCGTTCGACCGCGACCGTGGCCGCGATCCCGGCATGTACTACCTGCGCGTGTTCGGCGACCCGGCCGGCGACGGGCCCTGGTCGTGGCGGTTCGGCGGCCACCACGTGTCGGTCCACCACCTGGTCCTCGGTGGCGAGGCCGTCGCCGGCAGCCCGTGCTTCCTCGGCGCCGACCCGATGTCCTCGCCGCTGCTCGGCGGGCGGGAGCTGCGCCCGCTCGGCGCCGTCGAGGACACCGCCCGCGACCTGCTGCACGCCCTCGACGCCGACCAGCGCGCCCGCGCGGTGCTCACGCCCACCGCGGCCCCGGACATCGTCGGCGGCAACCGCGTGCACCCCCGCGCGGGCGACCGCGTGATCCCCCTGCCCGACCTCTGGCGCGGCCACTTCGGCCAGGAGCTCGAGGACCGGATGTGGGCGATGCACGACGGGCTGGAGCACCAGCTCGGCGTCGACGAGGCCGACCGCGCGGCCACCGAGCTGACCGCGGCGCCCCGCGGGCTCCTCGCCACCGAGATGGACGAGCGCCAGCGCGCGCAGCTGCGCGAGGTGCTCGAGACCTACGTCGGGCGGATGCCGCCCGGCCTCGTCGAGCGCGAGCGGGCCCGGTTCGAGGGTGACGGGCTCGACGGCGTGGGGTTCGCGTGGGCCGGCGGCGCCGAGCGCGGCGAGCCGCACTACTACCGGCTGCAGGGCCCGCACCTGCTCGCCGAGTGGGACAACACCCAGCGCGCGGTGAACCACGCCCACTCGGTGTGGCGCGACCCCGGCCACGACTTCGGCCTGGACCTGCTGGGCGAGCACCTGTCCGGGCACCACTCGGCATGAGCACCCTCGTCCCCGACCC
>JAQSWW010000098.1 GCA_029266415.1 Actinomycetospora sp.
CCCGGTCGACGCGGGCTGACGTGCTCAGGTGCCGACGCGCAGCGAGGCCGCGAGCCGGGCGAACCCCTCGTCCAGCGGCACCTGCGGGACGTAGCCGAGGTCGCGCCGGGCGGCGCCGATGTCGAACCAGTGCGCGGTGGCCAGCTGGCGGGCCAGGAAGCGGGTCATGGGCGGGTCGCCGACGGCGCCGAGGACGGGGACCCGCTCCAGCGCCCGCCACACCGTCTCCACCGCCGCGCCGGCCGCGACGGCGACGGGCAGCGGGACGGTGCCGTGCACCGGTTCCAGCCCGCCGGCGACGACGATCCCGTTGACCAGCTCGCGCACCGGGCGCGGGTCGCCCGAGGTGATGAAGTAGGGCCGGCCGGCGCACGCCGAGCCCGGCCCGAGCCGGTCGGCGGCGTCGAGGTGGGCCCGGGCGGCGTCGTCGACGTAGGTGGTGTCGATGAGTGCGGACCCGTCCCCGACGAAGCGCAGCCGGCCGCGGCGGGCGCGGTCGAGGATGCGCGGGACGAGCTGGGTGTCGCCCGGGCCCCACACGAGGTGCGGGCGCAGCGCGACCGTCGCCAGGTCGGGGCCGTCCGCGGCGAGCACCAGGCGCTCGGCCTCGGCCTTCGTCTCGGGGTAGGCGGAGTCGAATCCGGTGGCGTAGGGCAGCGACTCGTCGCCGCCGGCGATGTCGTGCCCGGTGTGCACCACGCTGGGCGTGCTGGTGAAGACGAAGCGCCGCACCCGGGCGTCGCGGCAGGCGTCGAGCAGCACGCGGGTGCCGTCGACGTTGCTGCGCCGGAACGCCGCCGTGCTGCCCCAGACGCCGGCCTTCGCGGCGACGTGGAAGACGACGTCGCAGCCCTCGACGGCCGCCCGCGAGGACGCCGGGTCGGCCAGGTCGCCGCGCAGCGTGGTGACGCCGCGCTCGCGCAGCGCCGGGTAGTCGCCGCGGGCGAGGCTGACGACCTCGTCGCCGCGGGCGAGCAGGGCGTCGACGACCGCGCCGCCGAGGAAACCGCCACCCCCGGTGACCAACGCCTTCACGCCAGCTCCCGCGCGGCCCAGTGCCCCAGCGCCTCACGGTCGATCTTGGAGTTGTGCCGCGGGTCGACGGGCAGCGACCGGTGCTCGAGGAAGGTCGTGATCGTCCGCGTGCGGGCGTCCGCGGCGGCCAGGGCGCGCAGCTCCTCGACGACCTCGGGGGTGAGGCGGGCATCGCCGAGCATCTCGACGACGCCCACCGGGGTGCGGTCGCCCTCGGGCCCGACGCCCACCAGCGCGGTGCGGCGTACGGCCGCGTGGCGGTTGAGGATCTCCTCGCACGGGACGCTGTAGAGGGGACCGGCCGCGGTGTGGACGACGTGCGCGACGCGGCCGGCGAACCACAGCCGGCCCTCGTCGTCGGTGCTCGCCAGGTCGCCCGTGCGGTGCGCGAGCACGCCGTCCCACGTCACCTTGGCCGCGGCGGTGGCGTCCGGGCGGTCGGCGTAGGCGGGGCTCACGACGGGGCCGCGCACGACGACCTCGCCGATCTCGCCCGGCACGACGTGCCGGTCCGGGGTGAGGACGTCCACCGGCCCGTCGGCGACGCGCATGAGGGCCACGTCGACGCCGGGTACCGGGCGTCCCACGCAGATGCCGTCCTCGGGCAGGGCGAGCAGCTCGTCGCTGCCGATGGACGCGACGGGCAGCGCCTCGGTGGCCCCGTAGGGCGTGTGGACCTGCGCCTCGGGCCCGAGCAGGGCGAGCACGCGCCGTTGGGTGTCGCGGGGCACCGGCGCGCCGGCCGAGATCACCTGGCGCAGCGCCGGGAGGTGCGTGCCGGCGGGGGCGCCGCGGCCCAGCCGGTCGAGGACGGCGGGCGAGCCGAACATGACCGTCGCGCCGGTGCGCCGGGCGGCCGCGACCAGCCGCGACGGCACGACCTTGGCCGGCCGGGTCGGGTCCATCCGCGGCACCACCGTCGTCATGCCCAGCGCCGGGCCGAACAGCGCGAACGGCGGGAAGGTGGCGAGGCTGACGTCGCCGGGGCCGAGCCCGTAGAGGTCGCGGACGAGGCCGGCCTGCGCCAGGAGCCCGTCCTCGTGGTGCTCGACGCCCTTCGGCGGGCCGGTGCTGCCACTGGTGAACAGGATCGCGGCGGGGGTCCCGTCGCGGCGCGGTTCCGGGGTGCGGGGGTGGCGTCGGGCGCCCTCGCGCTCCAGGCGGCGCAGCGACGTCGTGCCCGGGACGGGAACGGGGCCGGCGGTGACCGCGATCCCGGCGCTCGGGCACCAGCCCAGGGCCCGGCGCGCGAGGTGTGCCTTGGCGACCCCGACGAACGCCTCCGGGGCGACCTCGCCGAGGCAGGAGCGGACCCGGTCCAGCCCGATCCCGGGGTCGACGACCACGGGGACCGCGCGCACCCGCAGCAACGCGTAGGCCAGCACGAAGAAGTCGGCGGTGGGCGGGACGAGCAGCGCGGTGCGGGTGCCCGGTCCGACGCCGGCGGCGAGCAGGCCCGCGGCGGCGGCCTCGACCCGGCGCTGCAGCGCCCCGAAGGTCACCGTGCGGGTGGCGGGACCGACCAGGGACAGCACCGGGGTGGGCAGCACGAGTGCGGGGTCGCCGGGCCGCTCGGCGGCGTGCGCGGCGAGGAGCCCGTCGAGGGTGGTCGCGGGGGCGGCCGTGCTCATCGACCGGCCAGGAACGCGCGGACGGACGGCACGATCCGGTCCGCGGCGTCCTCGAGGACGTAGTGGCCGGCGTCGGGGTAGCGGTGCACGTCGGCGTGCGGGAGCCGGCCCTCGAGGTGGCGCAGGATCGTGCCGTCGAACACCGGGTCCTTCATGCCCCAGTGGACCTGCACCGGGCGGGTGTCGAGCAGCGGCAGCCGCTCGGCGAGGTGCTCGAGCACCGGCTGCGCCGGGTCGTCCGGACCGGTGGGGATGTCCTGGACGAACGCGTGCACGGCGACGCGGTGCGCCGGGCTGTCGTAGGGCGCGAGCAGGCCGCGGCGGGCCTCGGCGCCGAGCAGCCAGCGGCCGCTGCCCATCGCGAGCGCCCCGAGGGAGAACGCGTTGAACCGGCGCACGGCGACGTCGCCGATCACCGGCATCCGCGCGGCCTGCAGCGACCACGGGATGCGCTTGTCGGCGGGCAGCGGGAACGCGCCGGTGTTGAGGACGACGACCTTGTCCACCCGGTCGAGGTGGTCGACGGCCCAGGACAGCCCGATCGGCCCGCCCCAGTCGTGGACGACGAGCGAGAGCGGCTCGTGCAGGTCGAGGGAGTCGACGAAGGCGGTGAGGTCGGAGACCCGGCGGGCCAACGTGTGCGGGTAGTCGGCCAGGGCGGGCTTGTCGGAGCGGCCCATGCCGATGTGGTCGGGCGCGATCGCGCGGAAGCCGTCGCCGGGCAGCGTCGCGAGCAGCGACCGGAAGTAGAACGACCAGGTCGGGTTGCCGTGGACGTGCAGCACCGGCGGTGCTGCGGGATTCCCCGGGGGCCCCTCGTCGACGTAGGCCATCGTGTGGCCGTCGATCTCGACGGTGTGTGTCGCGAAGTCGAAGCCCGGGAGCACTGCTGTGGTCACCAGATCACCTCGGCCGCCGCGGCGTTGATCCCGCTGCCGACGCCCATGAGCATCACGCGCGAGCCGTCGACGACCGTGCCGTCCTCCACCGCCTTGGACAGCACGGTGGGCACGCCGGCCGGGCCGGTGTTGCCGAAGCGCGGGTACAGCGACGGGAAGCGGTCCTGGTCGAGCCCGAGCTGCGCGCACACGGCACGGGTGTGCACCTTGCTGACCTGGTGCAGGCAGTACACGTCGTAGCTCTCGGTGTCCCAGTCGAACGCGGCGACGGCGTCCTTCCAGGCGCGCCCGGCGAGCTCCATGCCCGCCATCAGCAGGCCCTTGGAGTCGGTGCGCATCTCGTCGGCCTGCCCGACGCAGAGCTCGGCGTTGCCCATCGTGCTGGCGCGCCCGAGCCCGCCGAGGTAGCGGTGGCCGCCGGGGCCGTCGGCGCGCGAGAGCACCATGCCCACCGCGCCCGACCCGACGGTCAGGGTGGCGAACTGCTCGTGGAACATCGCGCGGGTCGCGTCGTCGCCCGCCAGGCGCGCGATCGTGGATTCCATCGCGAATCGGCTCGTCTCGCCGGCCACGACGAGTCCGTGGTCGATCTCGCCGGCCGAGATCATCGTCGACACGGTGTTCATGCCGTTGAGGAATCCGAGGCACGCGTTGCCGAGGTCGAAGTTCGTCGCGTCCGGCGACAGTTCCATCCGCCCGTGGACGATGCTCGCCGTCGACGGTTCGAGGTGGTCCCGGCTCACCGAGGTGTTGATCAGTGCGCCGATGTCGTCCCGGTCGACGCCGCTCTGCGCCAGGGCCCGCTCGCCGGCCAGCGCGGCGACCTCGCTGGGCATCGTCCCCTCGTCCCACACGCGGCGCTCGGCGATGCCCGACAGCTTCTCCAGCAGGCCGGGCGTGATGCGCAGGCGCGCCAGCGTGCCGGCGAGCCGGTCCTCGAGCTCGGTGGACGTGACCACGTGCGGCGCGTCGACGTGCGCCAGCCCGGTGATCACCACGTCGTCGTACCGCTGTGCCGCTCTCATGCCCCGAGAATGCGTGCGGCCCGCCATTTCCGCCAGTTCGTCGAAATGGACGGAGAAGCGCTACCGCAGTTCACACGAACTGCGGTAACGGGAACAGGTCGTCCATTGTTGGGCCGGTTGGTCGTACGCGACCGACCTCGGCGGGCGGGAACGGCGGCGGCGCACCGTACGGCACTACTCCGCGGTACGGCGGCCGAACGACGGCGACATTTCTCGGGATCGCCGAACGGCCGCCGGCTCCCGTCAGGTCGTGCCGGCGGGACAGATGCAGCCCCGCGACCAGCCCACGTCGCGGGTGGCGGTGCAGAAGCGCCGTCCGAGCGCGTCGTGCTCCGACCAGGTGTGCGGGCAGACGCTGCACGACGGGTCGGCGTGCTCGTCCTGGACGGGCTCGGTGGTGGCCGGGGCCGGGGTGGAGCTCATGGGGTCCTCCGTGGAGAGGTCGAGGGGTCGGGGTGCCGGGCTCAGGAGCCGGCGCCCGCGAGCAGGTCGGCGGTGGAGTGCGCGTCGCCCGCGCGCGATGCCGTGTCGAGGGCCGCCTCCGCGGAGGCGGCCGCCGTCGAGGAGGGCACCACGAGCAGGACGAGCCGCGTCCCGTTCCGGCCGACGACGGTCAGGGTCCGGGGGTCGGTCGTGCGGAACCCCTCGAGCCGGGCCGCCCGCGCCGGCATGCGCCGCGGCGCGGGGTCCCAGCCGTCGAGGTGGTAGGCGATGCGCGCCACCGGCCCGACGCGGTCGCCGAGCTCGGCGAACACCGCGGGCAGCTCGGCGGGCAGGTCGCGCGAGCGCGGCCACCACGCGCCGTCGACGTGGCCCGAGACCGGGGCGTCGGGCTTGAGCCGCAGGCGCACGGCGTGCGAGCCGCGGGCGGACCCGTCGCGATCAGCGGTGGCAGGGGCGGTGGGGGAGATCGAGGCCGGGCTCATGCCGGCACTCCCGTCTCCGGTCCGGTGACCGGGCAAGGACTGCGCCGACGACGACGACGGTGCGTTCACCGTCGTGCAGGAGATCCTCGGTAGCTCCGATGATACTCCCCGTGACGTCAGCCGCGTCGCCACAGCCCGGCGAGGACCGCGCGCGGTCGTCGCCCCGCGGCGGTCTCGGCGCGGGCCCGCCGCTCCTGCGAGCGCTGCGTCCACACCGGCATCCGCTCGCCCAGGACGGTCTCGACCTCGCCGTCCTTCCCGTGCCGGAGCCGGTCGGCGACCGCGGGCTCGTCGCTCAGGAGCGCGGCGAGGTCGCGCGGGGGCACCTCGGAGCGGTGCACGGGCACGCCGTAGCGCCGGGAGAGCGCGGCGCGCTGCTCGCCGGCGATGCTCGGTCCGGTGAGCACGAAGCGCGGGTAGGCGTGCGAGGCACGCCAGCCGCGCCCGCCCTCGACGATCTGCCCCCACAGCGCGACGACGCCCAGCACCTCGTGGTCGGAGATGCCCCACTCCAGCGTGCCCGGGTCGGCGACCGCGTACAGGCCACACCGGCAGCGGTCACCGGGCGGCGTGTGCCGCGCCGACCCGCACGACGCGACCATCGGGTGCCGCGACGGCCAGGTGACGCCGGCCAGGGGGGCGACGAGTTCGGTGCGCCGCTGGGCCCGCCGGCCCACCCGCCACGTGCGCCAGCCGAGGACGGGGTGGGGGAGGTCCGGGACGGGCAGCGACGCGAGGGCCGCCCGGTCCCGGCGAGGGGGATCGAGCGGGAGGCTCACGGGGAGCGCAGGGTCCCGGTGCTCGGCGCGACGTCGTGCGGGGCCGGCTCGGTGGGTCGGGTCGCGGCGCGCTCGAGCGCCGAGGGCTCGTGCACGGCGGGCTCCTCGCCGGGCACGGGCGAGCTGGCGGGTTCGGCGGTGAAGCGTCGACGCACGGGTCCGATGTCCACGACGGGAACGCTGCCACGTCGGCCGCCCCGGCACCAGATCTCGCCCGACGTGCTCCCGATCTGCCACCCTGGCCCGCCCGCGCCCGCAGTCGTCGGGGCCGGACGCCGCGCGCCAGGGAGCCGTCATGAGTGATCGGATCGCCGAGCACTACGAGCGCGTCGCGCCGGGCTACGACGACCACTGGAACTACGACCCCGAGTACGTCCGCGGTTTCGCGCAGGCGATCGTCGGCGCGCTGCGGTTGAGCGGCTCGGACACCATCGCCGACGTCGGCTGCGGCACCGGCCTCTACACCCGCCGGCTGTACGAGGAGGTCCGCCCCGAGCGGCCGATCCTCTGCGTCGACCCCGTGCCCGCGATGCTCGACCAGCTCCCGCGCCTGCCGGGCCTGCGCCCGCTGCTCGCCGGGGCGGAGGACCTCGCGGCCGGGCGCGTCGCGCTGCCCGACGACGTCCCGCTCGACGCGATCGTGCTCAAGGAGTCGATCCACCACCTGGCGAACCGCCGCGCGACCCTGCAGGGGCTGGCCGGGCTGCTCTCACCGCACGGGCGGCTGCTGGTGGCGATGCTGCCGCGCACGCTGCGCCACCCCCTGTTCCAGGAGGCCCACGAGCGGTTCCGGGAACTGCAGCCCGAGCCCCAGGAGATCGTCGACGTGCTCGCCGAGACCGGGCTGCGTACCTCGGTCAGCTACCGCACCTTCCACACCACCGTCGACCGCGAACGCTACGTCCACCTGCTCGAGTCGCGGTACCTCTCGGTGCTGGGGGAGTTCAGCGAGGACGAGCTGCAGGCGGGCATCGCGCAGTTCCGCCACGCCTACCGCGACGAGCCCGTGATCCGCTTCGACGACCACTTCGCCTTCGTCACGGGGTGGGTCCGGCCGCGTTGAGCGTGTTCGACGACGTCCTGGACCGGGCGCGGCGGTGGGTAGGCGACTGGCTCGCGGGCCTGGGCGAGCGGCCGGTCGGCGTGCCCCTCGCGCCGGCGGCGATGCGCGCGCGCCTCGACGGCGAGCTCCCCGAGGAGGGCGAACCGGCGAGCCAGGTGCTCGAGGACCTCGCCGCGGCCGTCGAGCCCGGCCTGGTGGCGAGCGCCGGCCCGCGCTACTTCGGCTTCGTCACCGGCGGGGCGCTGCCCGCCGCGCTCGGCGCCGACTGGATGGTCACGGCCGCCGACCAGAACGCTGCCGTCTACGCCATGTCACCGGCCGCCGCGGTGGTCGAGGAGACGGCCGGGCGGTGGGTGCTCGACCTGCTCGGGCTGCCGGGCGACGCGACGGTCGGGTTCGGCACCGGCGCCCAGATGGCCAACGTGTCGTGCCTGGCCGCGGCCCGCCGCGCGCTGCTGCTCACCCGCGGCTGGGACGTCGAGTCCGACGGGCTGGCGGACGCGCCCGTGCCGACGGTGGTGATCGGCGAGCAGGCGCACGCGACCCTGCTCCAGGCGCTGCGCCTGCTCGGGCTGGGCTCGGGGCGCGCGGTGCGGGTGCCCGTGGACGACCAGGGCCGGATGCGCGCCGACGCGCTGCGCGCCCGCCTCGACGGGGTCACCGGCCCCGTCCTCGTGTGCGCGCAGGCCGGCAACGTCGACACCGGGGCCAGCGACCCGTTCGCCGCGATCGCCGACGCGCTGGCGGCCCGGGGTGGCGAGGCCTGGTTGCACGTCGACGGCGCCTTCGGGCTGTGGGCCGCCGCGGCGCCGGGCCGGCGGCACCTCGTCGCGGGTGTCGAGCGGGCGGACTCGTGGGCGGTCGACGCGCACAAGTGGCTCAACGTCCCCTACGACTGCGGCATGGCCGTCGTCCGCGACCGGGCCGCGCTGGCCGGCGCGCTGACGACCTCGGCGGCCTACATCGGCTTCGGCGAGCTCGACCCGTCGAGCCGCGTCCCCGAGAGCTCCCGGCGGGCCCGCGCGACCCCGGTGTACGCGGCGTTGCGCAGCCTCGGGCGCCGGGGCGTCGCCGACCTCGTCGAGCGCTGCTGCACCCTGGCCCGCCAGGCCGCCGACGAGCTCGGGCGGCACCCGGAGATCGAGGTGCTCAACGCCGTCGAGCTCAACCAGGTCCTGTTCCGCCCCCGTCACGGCGACGCCCGCGAGCTCGCGGACGCCGTCCAGCGCGACGGCACCTGCTGGATCGGCACCAGCGTCTGGGACGGCCGTCCGGCCCTGCGGCTGTCGGTGTCGAACTGGTCGACGACCCCGGCCGACGTCACCCGCTCCACCGACCGCGTCCTGGCCCTGGTCGAGGCGGCCGGGCAGCGGTAGGAACGGCCTCGTGAGCCGCATCAACGATGTCGGCGGGATGCTCGGCTTCCCGGCCGTGGTCGAGGAGCCGGACGAGCCGGCGTTCCACGCCGACTGGGAGGCGCACGTCGTCGCGCTCAACGCCGCGCTGCTGCGCCGGGGCGTCTACGACCTCGACGAGTTCCGCGACGCGATCGAGCGCATGCCTCCGCAGGAGTACCTCGCGTCCTCGTACTACGAGAAGTGGTTCCGCGCGATCACGACGCTGCTCGCCGAGAAGGGGATCGCGACGCCCGCAGAGCTGGCCGGGGAGCTGGCCGGTGGCTGACCGCTTCGCGCCGGGCGACCGGGTGCGCACCCGCATCGCCGATCCGCCGCACCACACCCGCCTGCCCCGCTACGCCCGCGGCGCGCACGGCGAGGTGGTCGGCACGGCGGGGCACCACCCGCTGGCCGACGAGCGCGCCCGCGGGCTCGCCTCGGCGCCGCGGGCGGTCTACCACGTGCGGTTCCGCGCGGCCGACCTGTTCGGCGAGGGCGACCACGCCGTCGTCCTCGAGCTCTGGGAGGACTACCTCGAGCCCACGGGGGAGGAGACACGACCATGAGCGCCACCCACGACGACGCGCCGGTCGCCGCGCGCGTGCGCCACGTCGAGGCGCTGCTCGAGCAGCGCGGGTGGCTCGCGCCCGGCGAGATCGACGAGCGCATCGACGCCTTCGCGGCCGGCGGGTCGCCCGCGCACGGGGCGGCGATCACCGCGCGGGCCTGGGTCGACCCGGGGTTTCGCGCGCGGTTGCTCGCCGACGCGAACACCGCGATCGGCGAGCTCGGGTACTCGATGGCGGGCGGCCTGCAGGAGCAGCAGCTGACCGTCGTCGCGAACAGCGAGGACGAGCACCACGTCGTGGTGTGCACCCTGTGCTCCTGCTACCCGATCGCGCTGCTCGGGCCGTCGCCGGGCTGGTACAGGAGCGAGGCCTACCGCTCGCGCGTCGTCCGTGAACCCCGTGCGGTCCTGCGCGACTTCGGGGTCGAGCTGCCGGCCACGACCCGCATCACCGTCTGGGACGCCAGCGCCGAGTCGCGCTACATGGTGCTGCCGCGGCGGCCGGACGCCACCGAGGGACTCGACGAGACCGCGCTCGCCGGGCTCGTGACGCGCAAGGGCCTCATCGGTACCGCCGTGGTCTGAGTCGCGCCGGGCCCGCCGACGCCCGACCGTCGTTTAGCGTTGCTCACGATGACGGAGCAGCCGGAACAGTCGGCCCTGCGCGTGGGCACGGGCGCTGTCGCGATCACCACCGCGACGGTGCTCCCGGTGTTCCTGCTCGGCGCGCTGTCGGTGCAGGTCGGCGCCGAGCTCGGCTTCGACCCGGCCGCGCTGGGCCTCGTGGTCTCCGCGTACTTCGGGGTGTCGGCGCTGGTGTCGCTACCCGTCGGCAAGGTGGTGGAGCGCCTCGGCTCGCGCACGACCAGCCGGATCGCCCTGGTCGGCGCCGCGATCGCCATGCTCCTGACCGCCGCCTTCGCCCGCAGCTACGCCGCCGTCGTCGCGATCGTGCTCTGTGGGGCGTGGACCAACGTGATGGGCCAGCTCAGCACCAACCTCACGCTCGCCCGGGCGATGCCACCGGGCCGTCTCGGGCTCTCCTTCGGGGTCAAGCAGGCCTGCGTCCCGCTGGCGACGCTCCTCGCCGGGCTCGCGGTGCCGGCGGTCGGTCTGACCGTCGGGTGGCGCTGGGCCTACGTGATCGCCGCCGTCCTGGCGCTGGCGGCCCTCGCCGTCGCGCCGCGCGGCGCCGGTCCGGAGTCGCGCGCGGCCGACCGCACCGCGGACCGGGCGACGACCGCGCTCGCCGTGATCGGCGTCGCCGCGGGGCTCGGCGCGGCGAGCTCGACCGGGCTGAGCATCTTCCTCGTCGCCTCCGCGGTCGACCAGGGCGTCGCGCCGGGGCTCGCCGGGCTCGTGCTCACGCTGGGCAGCGTCGTCGCGGTGCTCGTGCGGATGCTGCACGGGTGGCTCGCCGACCGGCGCAGCGGCGGGCACGTCGCGGTGGTCGCCGGGTCGCTGATCCTGGGCGGGGCCGGGGTCGTCCTGCTCGCCGTGCCCGGGTCGGTGGCCCTGGTCGTGGGGACGGTGCTGGGCTTCGGGCTGGGCTGGTCGTGGCCGGGGCTGCTCCAGTTCGCGGTGGTGCGTCTCAATCCCGCGGCCCCGGCGGCGGCGACGGCGATCGTGCAGGTGGGCGTGTACGCGGGCGGGTGCCTCGGCCCGGTCGGGTTCGGGCTCCTGGCCACGCAGCTGTCCTTCGCCGCCGCCTGGGTCGTCGCCGCGATCGCGATGGTCGTCGCCGGGGCGGGCGTGCTGGTGGGGCGGCACATGCTGGTGCGCCACCGGGCGGCGGTCGACGACCGGGTCGCGGTCGCCGCGACGTCCTGATCCCGGTCGCCGAGAGCTACCGCCTGCAGGTGGTCCAGACCGCCTGATTCCTCCGCTCGGCTGCCTCGTCAGGTACGTCCGGGGGAGGGCCAGGGGCTCCGTGCTACGGTCACGTCAGTTGCGTCTCGTCTTCCTCGCTGTGTCAGAGCTGTGTGGATCATGTGACATCGACCCCGCTCGCACAGCGCGTCGCCGACGCGTGTCGCCGTGGGATCGGGCAACAGTATGGGGCGGGTCCAGACCCGTTCGATCCCGACACGAATGAGGATGCATGTCCGACGGCACGGTCAAGTGGTTCAACGCCGAAAAGGGTTTCGGCTTCATTGCTCCTGATGACGGGGGCAAGGACATCTTCGTCCACTACTCCGCCATCGAGGGCGGCGGTTTCCGCTCGCTCGAGGAGAACCAGCGGGTGAGCTTCGAGTCCAGCCAGGGCGCCAAGGGCCCCCAGGCGGACTCGGTGCGCGCCATCTGATCTCGGCACTGGTCTCCACCGCTTCGCTCGGAGGAGCTTGACCGGAGCGCCGCCGTCAGGGTGCGCGCTCGGTCTGCCGGGCTGTGGTCCCGCGCCTCATACCCGTGGGGCCACAGCCTTCCCTCTCCACTCACATTCCCTAGCCCGACCGGTGGCCGGGCCCGTTCTCGAGATCGAGGGACGCGGCCACGGCCTCGTAGGTCGACCCGCGGGCCCCGATGCCCGCGACGAGCGCGTCGTTGTCCACCTCGCCCTCGGCGACCAGGTGCTCATCCTCGACGAGGGTGACGCGCACCCGTTGCCCGAGCGGCTGGAGGCGGGCCGACCGCCCCCACTCGTCGAACACCGTCACGCCCCCGTCGTCGGAGAACTCCGGCGCGGGCACCTGCGCCCGGGGCTCGATGGCCGCCTCGATCGCCTCGCGCAGGTCGGACGTCGCGTCGTCGGGGTCCATGACGCGACCGTACGGGGTACGCGCGCCACGAGCGTCCGGACCACCGCTGGTCACCCGGCCGCCGATCGGCCACGATCACCGGCGTGACGCCGTCGTCCCCGTCCGGTGAGCCGGCGATCTCGCTGCACGACTTCACCGACATCGACCACGCGGTCGAGCCGACCTACGTCGCCGCCCTCGAGGCGTTCGACCGGCTCCCGCTGCTGCGCGAGCTCAAGGCCCTGGCGGTGGAGCGCACCGCCACGGGGCCGGGGTGCCGGGTGGTCGACGTCGGCTGCGGGTTCGGGCTGGAGACGCTGCGTCTCGCCCCGCTCGTCCGGCCCGGCGGGACGGTGACCGGTGTCGACCTCTCCGCGGACTTCCTCGACGAGGGCCGCCGGCGCGCGGCCGCCGCCGGGCTGGACGTCGTCTTCGAGCAGGGCGACGCGCAGCAGCTGCCGGTCCCCGACGACGCCGCCGACGTGACGCGAGCCGAGCGCGTGCTGATCTACCTCGACGACCCGGAGCGGGCGCTGGCCGAGATGGTGCGCGTGACCCGCCCCGGCGGCCGGATCGCGATCATCGAGCCCGACTTCGACACCAACACCGTCAACGTCCCCGACGTGGCGCTGGTCCGTGCCGTGCTGGCCCACGAGGCCGACACGGCCGTGGTGAACGCGCGGCTCGTGCGCGACCTGACCGCACGGCTCGCCGGGCTCGGCCTGGTCGACGTGGAGATCGCGAGCCGGATGGTGGTGTTCGACCCGGAGCTCGCCGCCCAGTACTTCGGCGGCATCGGCGCCACGGCCGCCCGCGACGGCGTGATCGACGCCGCCGCCGGGGAGCGGTGGCGCGCGATCGTCGAGGACCGGCACCGCCGCGGCGAGCTCTTCGGGGCCGTCGGCTACTACCTGTTCACGGCGACCGTGCCGGGCTGACGGCGCCGTCAGCGTCCCTCGTGCGGCGCTCGTGGCGATGCCGTCGAGGCGCGCACGAAGGCACACGGCGGGCTCGCCGGTGGCCTGACCGATTCGTCCGGTCGGCCCCGTTCGGGAACCCCGGGCCCGGGGCAGCCGTTGTCGAGACGACGAAGGAGGCTCCCCATGGGATTCCGTCTGCTGCCCCGGGTCCACCCGCGCCACCACCTGCGCAAGACCTATCGCTTCGGCCCGGTGCGCCTGCACCTCGGCCCCGAGGGCGTCAGCTGGGGGCTCGGTGCCGGCCGCTGGTCGTGGAACGCGAAGAGCGGGCGCCACACCGTCGACACCCCGGGTCCGGGGTACTGGGAGAGCAAGGGCCGGGAGCCGCGGCCGTAGCGGTCGTCCGGCGTGGTCGGCGACCTGGGGTCGAGATCGCGTCGAGATCGCCGCCGGAGCCGGCATCGGGCCGACCGGCGAGCACGGGGGAGTGTCGACCCCGCCCGTTTCCTGCACGAGCACTTGGCCCAGGCGAGTCCGAACCTGCTGCGTTCGCCGCTGACCACCATGATCGACACCCTGATGTCGGCCGAGGCCGACGCGGTCTGCGGCGCCGGCCACGGCGAACGCAGCGAGCACCGCACCAATCACCGCAACGGCTCGACGAATGGACCGAAGCCCGCCGCTATCTCGGCCTCGAGGTCCTGGCCCGAGCTCGTGCCACGATCGCCCCCGACACCACCGAGGAGGCCAGTACCGACATCGTCCCGGCGCTCAGCGCCTGACCCACAACGGGATCACGCGGCCAACCGCGCTACACCACGTTCACGGGCTTGACTGCCCGTCGTGAGGCCGGGCGAACCGGTCAGGGCGATCTACGCTCAAGATCGCGTCGAGACTGCCGCCCTCCTCGTTCGCGCTGCAGGGCGGGGCTGTCGGGGGTCGGGTCTATCTTCGAACACATGAGCGAAGGTGGTGCTGTCGGGCCGGTCGAGCGGGAGGCGCTCGACCGTGTCCGGGAGCGCTTCGCCGCGCTGCGCGCTGCTCAGTACCGGTTGTTGGAGGACATCGCCGATCTCCAGCGGTTGGGGGTGGCGCAGCAGACCGGGGACCGGTTCACCGAGCGGCTGCTGCAGGAGCTGGGTCGGCTCAATCGCCGCGACGCCGACCGGCTGGTCGACGAGTCCGCCGACCTGGTGCCGCAGCTGTCGCTGTCCGGTGAACCGTTGCCGGCGCGGTTGCCGGCCACGGCGACCGTGTTCGCGGCCGGTGAGATCGGCCCGGGTCATGTGGCGATCATCCGCCGGACCATGGCCCGCATCGACACCCTCGACCGGGTCGACGCGGCGGTCCGGGCGGAGGCGGAGGCTACGTTGGCCGAGGCCGCGACCCGGCTCTCACCGGACGCGTTGACCCGGCTCGCGGCCCGGCTGGTGGCCTACCTCGACCCCGACGGGGCGGCTCCTGACGACCGGGAGGAGCGTGACGACGAGCTGCGGATCTCCTCGCGCCGGGACG
>JAQSWW010000099.1 GCA_029266415.1 Actinomycetospora sp.
AGCGCGCGCTCCGCGCCGCGACGGGCGCTCTCGTCGCCGCGGCCGCGGTGATCGCCGTGATCGCCGCCGTCCTGACCAGCACCCCCGCCGCCCCGCCCGCCACGGACCGGATCGCCCTCGTGGCCGCGCGTCCCGGGGTCGCCGGCGAGGTGGTCGGCGGGCCGGCCACGATGCACGTCGAGGTCACGCTGCCGCGCCCGGCCCCGGCCGGCAGCGCGCTCGAGGTGTGGGACATGGCCACCGGCACCCCGCGTTCGCTCGGCGTGCTGCAGCCCACCGACGGCGGGACGCACTGGGTCGGCGACCTCGCGGCGCCGGCGGCGGGCGGCATGCCCCCGCTCGACGTGTCCCTCGAACCCCCGGGCGACGACCCGGGCCACTCCGGGCTGAGCCTCGCCCACACCCCCTGAGCCGTCGCGCCCTCAGAGGTACGCGTGCAGCCGCACCCTCGTCCCGTCGCACGGGTCGCTGTGCACCTGGACGAGGTCGCACAGCTGGTGGGCGAGGCGCAGGCCGTAGCCGCGGCCCTCGGCGGGGCCGCACCGGTGCCGGCCCACGAGGGGGTCGGCGATCCAGCCGCTGTCCTGCACCTCGCACACGACCGCGGCCGGTTCCGCCGCCTCCCACCCCGACGCGGTGGCCGGGTCGCGCGTCCAGAGCGTGAGCAGGCCCGGCCGCCCGGTGTGCACGACCGTGTTCACGGCGACCTCGTACGCGGCGAGGCACAGGTCGGCGACCCGGTCCTCGTCGAGGCCCGCCCGCAGCGCGTGCTCGGCGACCGCGGTCCGGACCGCCCGCGGCCCGTCCGGGGCGCTGAAGACGAGCGTCTCGCCGACCTCGTCGGGCTCGGCCAGCAGCCCGCCGACGTGTTGCGCGAACAGCGCGGGGTCGGCGTACTGCGTGCTGGACCGCGTGGTCCCGCGCTCGACCAGGACGGGGTGCGTCCGCGCCGCCTCGGCGACCGCCGCGGGGTCCAGCGCGGTGGTGTCGTACGGGCACAGGACCGTCGCCGGACGTTCCGCCAGCGCCACGTTGATCAGCGCCTCGTGCTGGACCGCGGCCGCGTACTCCTGCGGGCTGCGCCCCGCCCAGATCGGCTCGCCGATGATGCGCACCCGGCCGTCGCCGGCGCGCTCGTCCACGAACGCCCGCAGGACCCCGGCGATGATGCGCCCGGGATTGCGCCCGGCGACCGTCATGTCGTGGAAGACCACGTCGGACGCGACCGGGCCGAGTGCCGCCCGGACGAGGTCGAGCTTGGTCGGCGGCGCCGCCATCATCACCGGCTCGCCGGCGTCGGTCCCCTCGCGCAGGAACGGGACCGTGCCGGCGAGGTAGGTCTCGTCGTCGGCGTAGAACAACGCCGGGTGCACGAGCGCGCCCGCGGCACCGAGGTGGTGCCGTCCTTCGTCGCGTTCGGCACTCACCGTGCGGACTCCGTGGCGTCGCGTGTCGTGGCGGGGACATTGTGCCTGGTCACGGCGACGTCGCGCACCACCGGTGTCCCTCGCGCGCCGGACGGTCCGCAGCCGTACATCCTGACGCAGCCCGTTGGTCCCGGTGCGCGGTGACCTTTCCGCCGGACGCGCGGGGTCACCGGCTCTCGAGCGCCTCGCGCAGCGTCGTCGCGAACTCGTCCGGCTTGCCCGGCCAGCCGAACTCGCCGTCGAGGAACCCGCCGTGGTGGCTGGGGAAGACGACGGGCTCCTGACCCAGCGCCTGCGCCGCGGCGACCGACGTGCGCGCGGTGAAGGTGCCCGTGGTCTCCTCGCCCACCGCGACGACGACGCGCGTCGGGGCGGCGCGGAGGGCTTCGACGTCGAGGCGGTAGTCGGTGACCGCGTTCGAGCGCTCCGAGAGCAGCGGGTCGTCGCGCGAGCCGTCGTCCTCGCTGGGCATCCCGAACATCGCCGGGTCGGGCGCCGGCTGCGCGAAGTACTCGTCGGTGTACTCGCCCTGCCACGTCGTCATGGCCATGAAGCCCGCCATCCCGTGGCCCCACCCCTTGGCCTGGTAGGCCTGGCGGAACTGGTCGGTGGCCCGCTGCGCGGCCTCGGCGTCGGGCAGCACCCCGATGATCGGCGGCTCGTGGGCCACGAGCGTGACGACGTCGTCGGGGTGCGCGGTGACGAGCGCGAGACCGGCGATCGCTCCCCCGCTGCTGCCGAACACGTCGACCGGGCCGGCGGCGAGCTCGGCGATCAGCGCGTGGAGGTCCTCGGCCTGGGTGGCGGGGACGCTGTCGGTGCGGCCGTCGCTGCGGGTGCTGCGCCCGAGGCCACGGGGGTCGTAGGTGACGACGGTGCGGTCGGCGAAGCGCTCGGCGAGCGCCCGGAACCCGCTCGCGTCCATCGGCTGACCGATCATGAGCAGCGGCGGCCGCCCGTCGGCCGGGGGCAGCGGCCCGTGGACGTCGTAGGTGATCCGGGCGCCGGACGTCTCGAGCACGCGGGTGTCGGCCACGGTTCCCCCTCGGGTACAGAATCAGGACCAGTGAGTTCCACTGTTGCACCGCGAGGGGTGCCGGTCAAGCCTCCCGCAGGGCGGGCGCGACCTCGTCCGCCAGCAGCTCGAGCGAGGCCCGGGCGTGCTCGACCGGCATCCCCGCCCAGTCGGTGCGCAGCACGAAGTGGTCGACGCCGAACTCGGCGCGCCAGGGTCGCAGGGCGGCGACGCAGTCGTCCGGTGACCCCACGACGAACCGGTCGCGCGCCAGGTCGTCGAAGCCCGTCCGGAACGACTCGCGGTCGGGCATCACGCGGTCCTGGCCCCAGTCGGCGTAGACGGCGTACTTCGCCCCGAGGTGCGGCCGCGCGCGTTCCACCGCCTCCGCCCGGGTCGGCGCGCAGAACACCTCGCGCATCAGGGGCAGCTCCCCCGGCGTCGCCGGGCGCCCGACCGCGGCCCGCTCGTCGGCGAAGAGCGCGAGCTGCCGGCGCACGGTGGCGGCGGTGGCGTGCGGGTTGATCATCCAGGTGTCGGCGAGCCGGGCCGCCCGCCGCACCGCGCCGTCGGAGTTCGCGGCCATCCAGATCGGCGGCCGGGGCGTCGCCGCGGGCCGCATGGTGGCGCGCACGCCGTCGAGGCGCGTCCAGGGCAGGTCGGCGGTGACGGCCTCGCCGGCCCACAGCGACTCGACGATGCGCAGGTTCGCCGTGAACCGGCGGACCTTCTCCCCCGGCGGCACGCCGAACGCGTCGTACTCCACCTGCCGGTAGCCGAGACCCACCCCGAACACCGACCGCCCGCGCGCGACGACGTCGAGCCCGGCGTAGGCCTCCGCGGTGTCGACGGGGTTGTGCAGCGCGAGCAGGTGGATGCCGGTGCCGACGACCATGTCGCCCGCCTCGGCCGCGAGGCGCGCCAGCCACGGCAGCGGCTGGATGTGCGCCAGCGACTCGGCGAGGTGGTGCTGGCCGGCGAAGACCGAGTCCAGCCCGTGGTCCCGCGCCGTGCGCACGAGGCCCAGCTGCTCGTCGAGCGCGACGACGGGGTCGCGGTCGGGCGGCTGCTGGTGGGTGAGGAAGACGCCGACCCGCACCCGCCCGTCAGGCACGGCAGGCTTCGGCGAAGTCCCGCGCCGGGGTGTCGTCACCGAGCCCCAGCACCGCGGTGCGCACGCGCTCGGCGGTGGCGTCGTCGGCGACCCGGCCGATGGTGTCGTGGAACTTGGCGACGATCTCGTCGTTGCCCAGCGGGCGCTCGTCGTGGCCCCGGTTGACCTGCTCCCGGTGGGCGACGCGGCGCCCGTCGCGCAGCTCGAGCTCGACGTGGCCCGAGTAGGCGCGGGGGAACGCGCCCTCGTGGTCGGCGGTGACCTCGACCCGGCGCGCGAGGTCGAGGATCGCGCGGTCGCGCAGCGCGTCGTCCTCCAGCTCGGCGAGGGTGAAGCGCCCACGGACCAGCGCGGCGGCGACGGTGTAGGGCAGCGAGAACTTGGCGTCGTACTCGTCGCGCGGCTCCCACTTGTTCGCCGGCGGCTCGCAGACGACCTTGCCGGGCACGGGGTGGATCGCCGCCCGCACCGCGACGACGTCCTCGGCGCGCACGTCGTGCTCGGCGCGCAGGAGCAGCGCGGCGTCGGCGAAGGCGTGGTTGAAGTGGCAGATGGGGTACGGCTTGACCGCGGTGCGCATCAGCTCCCAGCGCGTCCCGAGGTCCTCGCCGACGGCCTCGGGGTGCGCCTCGCGTCCGGCCAGGTGCGTGGCGTAGAGCCCGAACCGCCCCTCGTACACCGCGCCGGGCCCGCTCCACCCGACGCCGGCGAAGCTCGCGGCGGTCAGCCCGGCCATCGCCGCCCAGCCCGGGTGCAGGCGCTTGGTCCACGCCCCGTCCTCGAGGAACTCCAGCAGCCCCGAGGCCATCGAGCCGACGATCCCCTGCGCCGCGGTGATCCCGCGGGCGTCGAGGCCGGCGAGCTTGCCGGCCGCCACCGCCGCGCCGAACGCCCCGGCCACCGCGGTGGGGTGGAAGCCGACGTCGTGGAACCCGCCGGCGCCGCCGAGCCCCACCCGCGCGGACACCTCGACCCCGAGGACGTAGGCGGTGAGCAGGTCCCGGGTGGTCGCGCCCGCGGCGGTGGCCGCCGAGATCGCCGCGGGCAGCGCCGCCGCCGAGACGTGGGTGACCGCGGGGATGTGGGTGTCGTCGAAGTCCATGCCGTGCACGAGCACCCCGCCCAGCACCGCGGCGTCGCGCGCGGCGAGGCGGTCGGGCATGCCCAGCACGGGGTGGTCGCCCGCGCCCAGGCGCGCCAGCGCGTCCCGCGCCATCGCCGCGAAGGGGTAGGCGGTGGAGGCGAACGCGAGCCCGACCGCGTCGAGCACGAGGTGGCGGGCGCGGTCGAGCACCTCGTCGGGCACCGCGTCGGCGCCGGTCGCGGCGGCGAACTCCCCGACGTGTCCGGCCAGGGTGGCGAGCCCGGTCCGCGGCGGGCTGTCGGTGCTCACGTGTCTCCTCCGGCGAGGCCGTCGAGGTCAGGGCACCGCACCGGCGGGCGGCCGGGGGGCAGCCACCCGCCGGTGCGGGCGGGCCGGCGCCCGGGGGGCAGGGGCCGGCCGGTCGTGCGGCTCAGCCCAGCAGGGGCTTCACCTTGGTGCCGAAGTCGTGGACGCCCTGCTCGAAGTCGTCGAAGGTGAACATCAGCCCCTGCACGCCGGGCATCTTCGCGACCTCGTCGATCTGGCGGGCCACCGTCTCGTACGAGCCGACGAGCGTGGCCATGTTGAAGTTGACCGCGCCCTCGGGGAGGTTGATCGTCCGCGCGGTGCCCGAGCCGTCGGCGCTGGTGTCGGCGCTGCCCTCGTCGGCCATGTATCCGAGCGCGCCGGCGTCGGCGCCCTCGTTGTAGGAGCGCCACTTGGCCTGCGCCTCCTCGTCGGTCTCCGCCATGATCGCCATGAACAGCGGCAGCGACCGCACGTCGCGCCCGGTCTCCTTCGCGAACGACGCGAGCCGCTCGGTGGGCTGGCGGTAGACCTCCGGGTCGTTCACCCCCGGCGAGAGGATGAAGTTGTAGTCGCCGTACTCGGCGCAGAAGCGCATCCCGCGCTCCGACTGCCCGGCGCAGACCACGTCGACCTTTCCCGACGGACGCGGCGAGAGCACGCAGTCGTCCATCTGGAAGTACTTCCCGTCGAGGTCGCAGCGTCCGGTGTCCCACAGGTCGCGCAGGACCTTCACGTACTCGGTGGAGTAGTCGTAGCGGTAGCCGAAGTAGTCGTCGCCGGGCCACAGGCCCATCTGCTCGTACTCGCCCTTGGCCCAGCCCGACACGATGTTGACCCCGAAGCGGCCCGGGGCGATCTGGTCGATGGTCGAGGCCATCCGCGCCACGAGGGCGGGCGGGAGCGTCAGCACCGCCGTCGAGGCGTAGAGCTTGATGCGGTCGGTGACCGCGGCCAGGCCCGCCATCAGCGTGAACGACTCGAGGTTGTGGTCCCAGAACTCGGTCTTCCCGCCGAAGCCGCGCAGCTTGATCATCGACAGCGCGAACGCGAAGCCCTGGCGCTCCGCCTCCTGCACGACGTTCTTGTTGAGCTCCCAGGTCGGCATGTACTGGGGGCTGTTCTCCGAGATCAGCCAGCCGTTGTTGCCGATCGGGATGAAGACACCGAAGTCCACGGGGAGTCGCCTTCCTGCGCGGGAGTGGGGAGCCGGCGGAGCGCGACGACGACGTCGCCCGCTGGAAGCTGTGATCGAAGATACATCAGACGTTTAGGCGGGGGAAGGGCCCCGCCGGTGGTGGTCGGTCCGTGCCTGCACCGCCCGCGCGGCCCGCAACAGCGTGGCCTCGTCGTGCGGGCGGCCGACGAACTGGACCGAGGTCGGGCAGCCGTCGGCGGCGAACCCGGAGGGCAGCGCCAGCGCCGGCGCCCCCGTCAGGTTGGCGATCATCGTCGTCCGCGACTGCGCCGCGTAGAGGGGGAAGGTCTCGCCGTCGACCACGACCACGGCTTCCGATCCGCTCTCCGGCAGCCACGGGGCCGTCGACGGGCAGGTCGGCATGACCAGCAGGTCGGCGTCGGTCAGGACGGCGTCGAGCTCGCGCTGCAGCTCGGCGCGGAACTGCAGGGCGCGCAGGTAGTCGACGGCCGGGGTGGTGATGCCCTGGCTGATCCGGCGCACGGTCACCGGGTCGTAGCGGTCCCAGCGGTCGCGGTCGAGGCGGTGCAGCGTCGCGGCCTCGGCGAACACGATCTCGTAGCCGATCGGCAGTGCCGCGGCCCCGTGCGGCAGCTCGGCCTCGACGACGTCGGCACCGGCGGCGGCGAGGTGCCCGACGGCGGCGTCGACCCCGGCGCGCACGTCGGCGTCGCAGAACGCGGTGACCTCGCCCCCGATCACCGCCACCCGGAGTCCGGCGAGGTCGGGGCGGTCGTCGGGCGCGAAGGGCGGGAGGTCGACACCGCGCGGGTCGGCGCCGTCGGGGCCGCGGAGCAGCGCGAACAGCCGCGCCGCGTCGGCCGCGCTGCGCGTGAGGGGCCCGACGGTCTCGGCGGTCCACGACAGCGGGAAGATCCCGGTGCGCGGGATCGCGCCCGCGGTGGGCTTGAGGCCGGTGAGCCCGCACCACGCCGCGGGCAGGCGCACCGAGCCGCCGACGTCGGTGCCGAGCGCGAACGGCACGGCGCGGGCGGCGACCGCGGCCGCCGACCCGGTCGACGAGCCGCCGGCCCACCGGCCGGCGTCCCACGGGTTGCGCACGGCCCCGAACCGCGGCGGGCGGGGTCCGCCGACCGCGAACTCCGTCGTCGCGTCCTTGCTGACCGGGATCGCGCCGGCCTCCTCGAGCCGGCGCACCACGGTCGCCGACGCCGCGGCGGGCGCGTCCCCGTGGCACCACGACCCGGCGGTGGTCGGCACGCCCGCCACGTCGACGACGTCCTTGACCCCGAACGGGACGCCCTCGAGCGGGCGCGGCCGGCCGTCGGCCCAGCGCCGCGTCGACTCCGCCGCGGCGCGGGTCGCGCGCTCGTCGAGGAAGCGGATCGTGCAGTTCAGCGCGACGTGCGCGGTGCGCAGGCGCTCGAGGGCCTCGGCGACGGCCCGGTCGGGCGTGCTGCGACCCGCGGCGAAGGCGGCTAGGAAGGCGCCGATCTCCCCGCTGTCGTCCCCGCCGTCGTGCGCGGCCGCCGGCCGCTCGCGGGCCGTCGTCGCCGCGCGCGCCCAGCGGTCGCCGTGCGCGGGGTCGGCGTCGCCGTCCATGGGCACCGGGCGCCCGCGCAGCACGGCGATCGCCGGCTCGGCCGCGACGACGGCCGCGCGCATCGCGCCGACCTGCTCGTCGTCCAGGACGTAGCCCAGCCGCGCGACCTCGCGGGCGAGGGCGGCGGGCTCGGCCACCTCGTGGGAGACGGAGCGATCAGGGGAGCGCGCCGATAGGGGAGCTCGACCATCGGATTCGGGGAGCCCGCTCACCCGATGCTCGCCTTCCCGGCCAGCAACGACTTCGCCACCACCGAGCGCAGCACGTCGTTGGTGCCCTCACCGATCGACATCAGCGGCGCGTCGCGGTAGAGCCGCTCGACCTCGAACTCGGTCGAGTAGCCGTAGCCGCCGTGGATGCGCATGGCGTCGGTGGCGCACTGCAGCGCGGTCTCCGACGCGAAGATCTTCGCCATGCCCGACTCGGTGTCCATGCGCACGCCGTCGTCCATGCGTGACGCCGCCCAGTACGTCATCAGGCGGGCGGCCTGGAGCTGGACCGCGATCTCGGCGAGGCGCAGCTGCACGGCCTGGAAGTCACCGATCGCCTGCCCGAACGCCGTGCGGTCGCGGGCGTAGGACAGCGCCTCGTCGTAGGCGCGCTGCGCGATGCCCACCGAGCGGGCGGCGATGTTGATCCGCCCGGTCTCCAGCGACGACAGCGCCTGCTGCAGGCCGCGTCCCTCGACCCCGCCGAGCAGCGCCGACTCGGGGACCCGCACGCCGTCGAGCACCACCTCGCACGACTCGGTGCCCTTGTAGCCGAGCTTGCCCATGTCCTTGGTGACCTCGAGCCCGGGCGTGCCGGCGTCGACCAGCAGCATGCTCATGCCGCGGTGGGCCGGGCTCGCCGTCGGGTCGGTCTTGACCAGCACCGGCAGGACGTCGGCGTGGCGCGCGTTGGTGATCCACATCTTGGTGCCGCGGACGACGTAGCCGTCGCCGTCGCGCGTCGCGGTCGTGGTGATGCCCTGCAGGTCGGTGCCGGCGCCGGGCTCGGTCAGCGCGATGCCCGTGCGCATCGCCCCGGTCGCGAGGTCGGGCAGGTAGCGGCCGCGCTGCTCGTCGGTGCCGTGGCGGGCGAGCATCCAGCAGGACACCGAGTGGCTGCCGAGGATGCCCGCGACGCCCATCCAGCCCCGCGCGATCTCCTCGAAGGTCAGCGCGAACGACACCGTGTCGGCCTCGAGCCCGCCGTAGGCCTCCGGCACCGCCAGGCCGAACAGGCCCATGCCCTTCATGCTCTCGACGATCTCGGTCGGGTAGCGGCCCTCGTGCTCCCAGTCGCGGGCCACGGGGACGATCTCGCGGTCGACGAAGTCGCGCAGGGTGTCGCGGTAGAGGCGCTGCTCGTCGCTCAGGGTGAAGTCCACCGGTACCTCCTGGTCACGCGCTGGTCAGGACGAGCCGAAGGCGCCGGCGGCGCGCAGGGCGTCCATGCGCTCCTGGTCGTAGCCGAGGCCGCGCAGGACCTCGTCGGTGTGCTCCCCCATCGCCGGGCCGCCGCGGGGCAAGGGGGTGTCGTTGGTGTCACGGCCCGGCGGGCCGACGCGCACCGGCGAGCGCAGCGAGCGGACGGTGCCGAAGCTCGGGTGCACGGTCTCGGCGATCAGCGCGCGGGCCAGGGTGTGCGGGTCGTCGAGCGCGCCCGCGACGTCCTGGACCGGCCCGCACGGGATCGCGGCGGCGTAGAGCGGCGCGAGCCACCCGTCGACGGTGCGGGTGCGGAAGACGTCCTCGAGCATCGGGACCAGCAAGTCGCGGTGCCGGTCGCGGTCGGCGAACGTCGCGAAGCGCGGGTCGTCCGCGATGTCGGCGCGCCCCATGACCGCGGTGAGCCGCTGCCAGAACTTCTCCTTGGCGCAGCCCACCACGAGCCAGCCGTCGCTCGCCTCGAACGCCTGGAACGGCACCAGCGACGGGTGCGCGGAGTGGTGGGTGCGCACGGGCTCGTAGCCGCCGGTGAGGTGCCAGGTCGCCGGGTAGGTCAGCAGGCTGACCGCGGTGTCGTAGAGCGAGAGGTCGCAGTCGGTGCCGACGCCGTCGCGGCGGGCGGCGTGGATGCCGGCGAGCAGCGCGATCGCGGCGACGAAGCCCCCGCTGTAGTCGACCAGCGACAGGCCCGCCTTCTGCGGCGCGCCGCCGGGCTCGCCCGTCACCGACATCCAGCCGCCGAGGGCCTGGAGCACGTAGTCGTAACCCGGCTCGCGCGAGCGCGGCCCGGTCATGCCGAAGCCGGTGAGCGAGCAGCAGACGATCTGCGGGTTGACCTCGGCGAGGTCGGCGTAGCGGATGCCCAGCTTCTCCGGGACGTCGCCGCGCAGGTTGGAGTAGACGGCGTCGGCCGAGCGCACGAGGTCGTGGAACACCTCGCGGCCGGCCGGCGTGCGGATGTCGAGCAGCACCGAGGACTTGTTCTTGTTGAACGACTGGAAGAACAGCGAGTCCTGGCCCTCGGCGTAGGGCGGGACGTAGCGCCCGACGTCGCCGCCCGAGTCCGGGTCCTCGAGCTTGATGACCTCGGCGCCGAGCTCGGCGAGGTGCATCGAGCCGAACGGGCCCGCGCCGTACTGCTCGAGCGAGACGATGCGGATGTCCTCGAGCGGCCTCACGGGCGCGCCTGCTCGGTCTCCAGCGACAGCGGCGTCGCGGCCTGCGGGAACAGCGACCGCGCGCGCTCGGCCCCGCGGCGGTGGACGTAGAACGTGCGGCGGAAGGTGAGCACCTCGACCGCGTCCTGGTTCAGGGTGCGCGTGCGGATGGTGACGATCCCCGCCTCGGGGCGGCTGCCCGAGGTCCGCGCGTCGAGCACCAGCGACTCCGACCAGATCGTGTCGCCGACGAACACCGGGGCGGTGAGCCGGAGGTCGTCCATCCCGAGGTTCGCGAAGGCGTTCTGCGTGGTGTCGGTGACCGACTGGCCCATCGCGATCGCGATCGTCAGCGGCGAGGCGACCAGCCGGCGCCCGAACTCCGAGGCCTCCCCCACCTGCGCGTTGAAGTGCGCCTGGTTCGTGTTCATGGTCAGCAGCGTGAACCAGGTGTTGTCGCTCTCGGAGATCGTGCGCCCGAGCGGGTGCTGGTAGACGTCGCCGACCGCGAAGTCCTCGTAGAACCGGCCCTGCCACCCCTGCCGCACCGTCACCAGGCGAACGTAAAGGTCAGACTTTTCGTGGACAAGGTGCTCCCGGTTGTTACGCTCAGCAGCGCCGTGGACGACGACACCCAGCACCCCGAACCCACCGCACGCCTGCGCGTCCAGCGGGTCCGCCCCGCCTACGCCCAGGTCGCCGACGAGCTCCGCGCCCAGATCCTCGGCGGCGCGCTGCCCGCGGGCGAGCGGCTGCCGAACGAGGCCGAGCTCGGCACGGCGTTCGGGGTCAGCCGCAGCACGGTGCGCGAGGCGTTGCGCGTGCTCGCGAGCCAGCACCTCGTCGAGACCACGCGGGGCGTGCGCGGCGGCTCGTTCGTCTCGGCGCCGGACCCCGCGCGGGTGGTCGAGGACGTCGGGAGCGCGCTGGGCGTGCTGGTCATGACCCCGCAGCTGGGCATCCACGACCTCCTCGAGGCCCGGCTCCTGCTCGAGCCGACCGCGGCCCGCCTCGCCGCGCAGCGCGCCGACCCCGAGACCGTCGCCGCCATCCGCGCCGCCGCCGTGGCGCCCCGCGACGAGCGCGACCCCAGCGGCTTCGTGGGCCACATCGACTTCCACACCACGATCCTCATGGCCACCGGCAACCTGATGATCACGATGATGGGTCAGCCGGTGAACGACGTGCTGCGCACACGGCTGCGGCGCGCCGGGGTCGAGCGCGGCGAGTGGGACAAGGTCGACGCGTGCCACCGCGACATCGCCGAGCACGTCGCCGCCGGCGACCCGGCGGCGGCCGAGGAGGCCATGCGCGAGCACATCGTCACCCTGCGCGGGCTCTACGAGCGCGACGGCCTGTGGACCGACAAGCCCTGACGGTCAGCGCCCGTCCCGCTGGACCTGCTGGACCTGCTGGGCCCTGCGCGCCGCCTCGATGACCTCGGTGAGCGAGCCGTGCAGCTCCCGCAGCTCGCCGAGGTCCATCGCGAGGCGCTCGACGATGGCCGGCGGGATCCGCTCGGCCTGCTCGCGCAGCGCCGTGCCCGCCGGGGTCAGCCGCACCGCCAGCGAGCGCTCGTCGTCGCGGGCGCGCTCGCGGGTGACGTAGCCGGCCGCCTCGAGGCGCTTGAGCAGCGGCGACAGGGTGCCCGGGTCGAGCTCGAGGCGCCGGCCGAGCTCGGTGACCGACAGCGGTGCCTGCTGCCAGAGCGCGAGCATCACCAGGTACTGCGGATGGGTGAGGTGCATCGGCTCGAGCAGCGGCTTGTACACCGAGATCACCGTGCGGGCGGCCACCGCGAGCGCGAAGCAGACCTGGTTCTCGAGGGCGAGCGGGTCGACGAGGTCCGGTGCCGTGCCCTCGGCCATGCGCGTGCCTCCTGTGTCGCAGGTCCCCTGGCACCACCATACCGTTGGTGCACATACTGTTGGCGTGCCAAGCAATCCTCGCCCGGATCCCCTGCGGTGGCTCTGGTACGCCTACGGCGGCGGCCTGCCCCGACGCTTCGCGCCGTGGGTGCTCCACGACACCACCTGCCGCACCTGGTGGCTGCGCCACCTCCTGCGGGCGATCGTGCAGATCGCGCCGTTCTCGATCGCGATCGTCGTGTTCGTCCCCGGGCCCCTGTGGCTGCGCCTGATGTGCGCCCTCGGCGGCGCGATCATGGGTCTGATCTTCTCGGTCGCCTACCTGCACGAGACCGCCGAGCACCGCCTGGTCAAGGCGGGCTACCCGCCGGGCACCGGGCCCGCGACCCGCGCCGAGCGCACCGCCGGCAAGGACGCGGAGGCCGCCGAGCGGTACGCGGCGCGATATCGGACACCTCCGGCGTCCTGATCGTGTGGAGTGATCGATCGCGGGCACCCGATCGGGTGACCGTCTCGCCGCTCCCCACCCCCGCCGACGATCCCGGCGCCGCCCTGCACGGCCGCCCGGTGCTCGTCACCGGCGCCTCGGGCTTCCTGGGGCGCCACCTCGTGCGGCGGCTGCAGCGCGTCGGCGCCGAGGTCCACGCGCTCACCCGGCCCGACGGCCCGCCGCGCGGCGGCCCCGTCGCCCGGCACCGCGCCGACCTCGGCGACGCCGACGCGGTCCGCGCCGTGGTGCGCGAGGTCCGGCCGGCCGCGATCGTCCCGGCCCGCGAGGAGCCGGGCTGTCGTGTGGTGCTCGCCGGCTCGATCGAGGAGCCGCGCGGCGACGACCCGCCCGTCTCCCCCTACGCCGCGGCGAAGGCGGCGGCCACCGGGTACGCCCGCCTCTTCCACGCCCAGGACGACCTGCCGGTGACCGTCCTGCGCATCGCGATGGTCTACGGCCCCGACCAGCCCGACCTCGACAAGCTCGTGCCGCACGTCTACACGGCGCTGGCGCGCGGCGTCGCCCCGTCGGTCGGCAGCGGCACGCGGGGCGTCGACTGGGTGTACGTCGAGGACGTCGCCGAGGCCCTGGTGCTCGCCGCGGTGGGCCCCGACGCGCCCGGGCGGGTGCTCGACGTCGGGTCGGGGCGCGCGGTGACGATCGCCGAGGTGGTCGCGGAGCTCGCCGACCTCGCCGGTCACCACGACCCGCCGGGGCTCGGCGACCGCGCGGACCGCCGCGAGGAGCACGTGCACCTCGCCGACCCCCGGGCCGGCCGCCGAGGTGCTGGGCTGGCGCGCGCGCACCCCGCTGCGCGACGGGCTCGAACGCACGCTGGCCTGGTACCGCGACCACACCGAGGACGCGGCGGCGGGGTGATGGTGGTGGCCGGGCGGGGCGCACACTGACCCCGAGAACCGACCGAGAGGACCGCCGTGACCGCGCCCCAGACCCCCGCCGGGGACGACCCCGACGTCGACGACGACACCGTCTTCGAGCAGCTCGACGAGGCCGAGTCCCTCGACGACCCCGACCTCGCCGACCAGCTCGACGAGGGCGTCTCACCCAACGAGCAGCCGTGGGGCACCGACGCCTGGGGCACCACGCCCGCGGAGGAGCGCACCGGCCAGCCGCTCGCCGGGCGCCTGCGCCGCGAGGACCGCGACGACGCCGACACCGACGAGGGTGACGACCTCGGCGACGCGAGCGACACCGACGGCGAGCTGTGGGACGACGAGGTGGGCGAGGGCCGCTCCGGGCGGCTGGTGCTGCGCGAGGACGGCGAGGACTTCTTCGCCGACGACGTGGGCATCGACGGCGCGGGCGCGAGCGCCGAGGAGGCCGCCGTGCACCTCGTGGAGGACGATCGCTGACGCGGGTCAGCCGGCGACGGTGGCCACCAGGCGCGTGACCTCGTCGGCCACGCCCCACGACACGGTGACGCCGACGCCGCCGTGCCCGTAGGCGTGCACGACCCCCCGGTCGTCGACCTCGGTCCGTGGCGTCGGGCGGACCGGGCGCCAGCCCACCTCGTGGCCCAGCACGCGGGCGTCGGCGAGCCGCGGCTCGACGGCGACCGCGCGGGCGAGGATCTCCTCCGCCACGTCGGCGTCCGGGGTCGGGTCGTCGGGCGGGAGGGCGGCGCCGCCCACGACGGTGCGGCCGGGGTGCGGGAAGACGTTGGTCCACCGGGGCGCGGTGGCGATCTCCATCGTGAACTCCTCGACACCGACGTCGGAGAGCACGACGTGGACGCCGCGCACCCCGGTCACCGCCGGGTCCCCGGCGAGCTCGCCGGCCCTGCCCGCGGCGTTGACCACGACGCGTCCCGCGTCCAGCTCGGCCAGGTCGGCCACGTGCCGGTGCTCGACGGCGACCCCGAGGCGCTCGGCGCGCTGCGCGAGGTGGCCGAGGTAGGTCGGCATGTCGGCGAACGGGAGCGTGACCGCCATCCCGGTGCGGAACCCCCGGGTCTCGTCCGGACCGAGCGGCCGGAAGTCCGGGAGCACCCGGGCCCATGGGGGGAGCTCGGCGGTGACGTCGACGTGGACGCACCCGTGCCGGCGGTGGATGCCCGTGGCGGGTCCTCGGCCAGGGCGTCGAAGACGGGGGTCGAACGCTCCGTCCATGTCGTCAGCGGGTCGCCGGGGCCTGCGCCACTGATCCCCAGCATCGCGCCGGCCGCCGCGGAGGTCGTCGCCGCGACGGGCCGGTCGGTGAGGACCCGGACGCGGTGGCCGGCCTCGGCGAGCCGGATCGCGCTGGTCAGCCCGATCACCCCCGCGCCCACCACCAGGACGTCGGCGCCGCACATCCCGTCGGTCATGGTCCGGCATCCTCGTCGGTCGGACCGCGCGGCCGCTTGGACGAATCGGAACGGTCCGGCCGGCCCGCGACGAGCTCCGAGAGGGTGGTCGCCGCCAGCCCGCGCCGGGAGGTCCGGGTCAGGAGGGCGTCGACGGTGGCGGCGACGGCGCGGCGGGCGGGCGTGCCCTCGTGCAGGACGAGGACCGTGCCGCGGCGGATCAGCACGTCGAGACGCGTCGGGGTCCGCGCCGTCCCGGCGCCGGCGCCACCGATCGCGACGGCGCTGCCCAGCACGCAGCGCAGGCCGTCGGCCTCGGCGACCGCGAGGTGCTCCGTCGTGGGCCACCCGGAACCGGGGCGGAACCAGCGGACCGGACCATGGGCGGCGAGCGTGCGCTGCGTCGCGCGCAGCTGCTCGCGGAACTCCGGCACCGGGAGCGTCCACGTCGGCTCGTCGCGCCACGTGTGGTTGCCGAGCTCGTGGCCCTCGCCGGCGATGCGCGCGACGAGCTCGGGGTGGCGGGCGGCCTCCTCGCCGAGGAGGAAGAAGGTGGCGCGGGCGCCGTGGCGGGCCAGCACATCGAGCAGCGCCGGCGTGGTCGCGGGCGACGGGCCGTCGTCGATCGTCAGCGCGAAGCGCGGGGCGCGGGTCGGCACGCCGAAGAGCACCCGGCCGCCGAGGACCGGGCCGATCGCCCGGGAGAGGGCCGTCGGGAGCGCCACGCGACGAGCGTCGCACCCCGTCGGCCACCGCGACATCGCCGGCGCTGCCGGGTGATCCGGGCGATCCGGGTGATCCGGGTGCCTTGCAGTCGGCCCCGGTCGGGCATCCCCGCGCCCATGACCACGGGGAGCACGAGCAGGGGACGGACGCTGGGTGTCGCCGCGCTGGCCGGGGCGGGCGCGGGCCTCGCGGGAGTGGCCGCGATGACGGCCCTGGAGAAGGTCGAGCAGGCGGTGCTGGGCCGGCCGTCGTCCTACGTACCCGCGCGCACGTTGAAGGCGGTGACCGGGGGGTCGCCGAGCGACGCCGAGCAGCCGCCGGCCTGGAACCACGCGATGCACTGGGGTACGGGCGCGCTCGTCGGCAGCATCCACGGGGTGTGGGCCGCGGTCGGCATGCGCGGCCCGCGGGCGTGGGCCGCGCACGCCGCCGTGCGCCTGGCCACCGACCAGACGCTGGAGAACGCGACCGGGGTCGGCGCGCCGCCGCACACCTGGCCGTGGCAGGAGCAGGTGGTCGACTTCCTCCACAAGGGCGTCTACTCGCTGGTCACCGGTCTCGTGTCCGAGCGCCTCGTGGCCCCGACCCTGGAGACCCACCGGGGCCGCACCAGCCATTGACCGGCCGTGCGACGGTGCGGCGCCCGCGGGACCTCACGTGTCGTGGCGGGCGCCCGACCGCGTGCGCGCCGGGTCGACCTCGCGGTTCGGGTGGCGCCGCAGGTACTCGCTCTCCAGCTCGCGGGTCCGCCGGTCGTGCGCCGCGAGGGCGTCGTCGCTCCCGTGGCGGAACGTCTGGTGGCGGGTGTCGTGCAGGTGCTGCAGCTCGTCGAGCAGGGTCTCCTCGTCGAGGCCATCGGGGTCGATGCCGTGTCCGTCTCCGTGGGTCATGGCCGGGACGTACCCGCTGACCCCCGTCGATCACCCGCCGCCGCTCACTCGCCCCGGAACGTCGCCTTCCCGTGGCCCTGCTCGACGAACGACGCCATCGCGCCCCGCAGGTCGTCGGTGCCGAACAGCTCGCCGGCCACGCCCGGGGTGACCTCGTTCGCCGCCTCGAGCCCGTCCTCGGCGAGCCGGCGCAGGATCTCCTTCGTCGCCGCGTGCGCCCGCGTCGGGCCCGCGGCCAGGGACGCGGCCAGCTCCCGGGCCGCGGCGTCGAAGCCGTCCTCGGGCAGCAGGCGGTCGACGACGCCCCAGCGCTCGAGCTCCTCGGCGCCGAAGCGCCCGGCCGTCATCACCAGGAGCCGCGCCCGCCCGGCACCCGCGCGCTCGGCGAGGCGCTGGGTCCCGCCCATGGCCGGGGTCAGGCCCACCGTGGCCTCGATCAGCCCGAACGACGCGGCGGGGGTGGCGACGATGAGGTCGCAGGCCAGCGCGACCTCGAACGCCCAGGTCAGCGTCAGCCCGTGCGCCGCGAACACCGTGGGGCACGGCAGGTGGTGCAGGCGGCGGCCGGTGTCGACGAGCTCGGCGAAGTACGCGGTCCCCGTCTCGACGTCCCCGCCCTGCGCCATCGGGTGGAACACCTGCTTGACGTCGACGCCCCCGCTGACGACCTTGCCCTCGGCCCGCACCAGCACCGCCCGCGGCCGGGCGCGCTCGAGCTCGGCGACCGCGTCGCGCAGGGCGGCGTGCACCGCGTCGTCGTAGAGGTTCAGCGGCGGGTGGTCGATCGTCACGACGGCGAGGCCGGCCGCGTCCACGTCGACGGTCACGGGTGGGGTCGTCACGGGCCCGATCCTGCCGCGCGGGCGGCGGTGTGCGCGCGGCGGAAGCGGGTAGGAGGACCCACCGAGGCAGGAGGTGATCGTGGGCGCACCCGAGAAGAGCGTCGACGTGTCGGTCGGCGCCGACGCGGTCTGGTCGGTGCTGGCCGACGGCTGGCTGTACCCCCTGTGGGTCGTGGGCGCGACGCACATGCGCGCCGTCGACGACGGCTGGCCGGCGGTCGGGTCGCGGCTGCACCACAGCGTCGGCGTCTGGCCGTTCCAGCTCTCCGACACCACGACCGTGCTCGACGTCGAGCCGGGCCGGATGCTGACGCTGCAGGCGAAGGCGTGGCCCGCGGGGACCGCGCGCGTCGTGATCCGGCTCGAGCCGACCGTGCAGGGGTGCCGGATCCACATGGCCGAGGAGGCCGACCGCGGCGCCGGGTGGCTGGTGCCGAGCTTCGTCCAGGCGCCCGGCATCCTCCTGCGCAACACCGAGGCGCTCAGCCGCCTGCGCGATGTCGCCGAGCACCGCCACCACCGCTGACGGTCAGCCCACCCGGCGCCCCAGCCGCGCCAGCAGCTCGTCGCGCGACGCGGGGCTCGCCGCGCTCACGGGCTCGCCGAACAGTCCGGGTCCGGTGAGCATGACCGGGTCGCCGCGCAGGTAGGCCAGCGCGCGGTCGACCCCGGCCGGGTCGAGGTCCTCGGCCAGCCCGGCGCCCCGCGCGAGGTCCCACTCGTGCACGGTGAGGTCGAGCAGCATCTGCTCGGCGTACTCGGCCACCGCGAGCGGCCCGAACGACGTGTGCACCGGATCGGCGTGTGTGGCGGTCGCCGTCCAGCAGGGTCGGGAGGCCGCGGCGGCCCGGTGCCAGGTGCCGATCGGGTCGTCGCGGAAGCGGTCACCGGAGTACCGGTCCCCCACCGCGTCCAGCGGCTCGCCGGCCAGCACGTGCGGCGCCCAGAAGTGCTCGGAGCACAGGTGGGCGACGAGGTCACGCACCAGCCACGCTGTGCACGGCGTCGGGGCGTCCCAGGCGTGCGAGGCCACCGCCCGCACGCGGGCGGTGAAGCGGTCGATGGCGTCGGGCAGCAGCGCCCGGGCGTCGGCGGGGTGGCTCACGGGCACGAGCCTGGCACGTCCCGCCACGGGCCTGAGCAGCGGCGGAGCTTCTCGCCGGGCTGCTAGCGTCCTCCCGTGGCCGACGTGCACGACGTCCGCCGGCTCGCGCTCGGTCTCGCCGACGTCGAGGAGCGCGACTGCGACGGCTTCGACTTCCGCGTCCACGGGCAGGGCTTCATCTGGTCCTACCCGGACCGCAGCGGCGGGCGCCGCGTCCTGCGCACCGATGTCGCGGTGCTGTTCGTCGGCGACGAGGCCGAACGGCAGGCACTGCTGCTCGGCGAGCCCGACCTCTTCTTCTCCACCCCGTCGTACGAGGGGTTGCCGCTGGTGCTGCTGCGGCTGCCGGATG
>JAQSWW010000265.1 GCA_029266415.1 Actinomycetospora sp.
GGGGAGGGCCAGGGCCTGTCGAACCCCGACGAGAACGTGCTGGCGCCGATCACCGCGGTGCAGGGCTCGCTGACCGGGTTCGGCGACCTCGGCCAGATCGTCGTGCAGGCGCGGTCCACCGAGGCGCAGGCCGCCGCCGAGAGCGAGATCAACAGCATCCTCGACCGCCGGCACGGCATCGACGACCCGGAGCTGCGGGACTTCCAGGTGATCAGCGCCCGGCAGCTCGCCGACGTGCTGGACCAGACGCTCTCGGCGTTCACCCTGCTGCTCGCGGCCATCGCGGCGATCTCGCTGGTGGTCGGCGGGATCGGGATCACGAACATCATGCTGGTGTCGGTCACGGAGCGGACCCGCGAGATCGGCATCCGCAAGGCCCTCGGCGCGCCGCCCTCGGCGATCCTCGGCCAGTTCCTCGTCGAGTCGATCATCCTGAGCCTGGTCGGCGGCGTGCTCGGTGTGGCGCTCGGGTTCGCCGGCACCCTCGTCCCGCTCGGCGACTTCCGCCCCGTCGTCCTGCCCGCCGCCGTCGTCGCCGCGGTGGGGGTGTCGGCGGGCATCGGCATCTTCTTCGGCGCCTACCCCGCCCGCCGCGCCGCCCGCCTGCGCCCCATCGACGCCCTGCGTCGCGAGTGAGCCCGTGACGTCCCCAGGAGGAGCCGTGAGCCAGTCGCCCGAACCCGACCGGACGGCGTCGGAGCCCGCCGAGACCGCGTCGACGGAGACGACGGGACCGGAGCCGGCGGCGACGACGGAGACCGCCGCCGCACCCACGGACAGGTCGGGGTGGCCCGGCGACGACGGGCACGACGCGTCCGGCGACGCCGCGGCCACCGAGCAGTTCCCGGTACCCCCGCCCGCCCGCCGCTCGGACCCCGCGCCGCGTCCGCCGCAGGGGCCGCCGCCGGGCCGACCGCCGGAGCGCTCGCCCGACCAGGAGCGGGCGGCCGCGGTGCTCGACCAGCCCGTCGACGACCGGGACCTCGCCACCCGCCTGCGCCGCCCCGGGCTCGCGCGGTCGACGCGGGTGCTCCTGCTGGTGCTCGGCGCGGTGGTGTGCCTGGCGCTCGGGGCCTTCGTCGGCCGGGCCACGGCTCCCGACACCGGCCCGGGCTCGGTGCCCGACCTCCTCGGCGTCGTCGAGTCCGTCCAGCCGACCGGTGGCGGCTACCCGATCGTCACGATCCGCTCCGGCGACGGCACGCTGACGCCGCTGCGCACGACGGCGGGCACGAGCGTCGCGGTGCCGCGGCCCGACGGCCCCGCCGGCCTGCGCGCGGGGCAGCAGGTCACCGTGCACGCCGAGCGCGGTGCCGACGGCGCGATCACCGCGGTGCGCGTCGACGTCCCCCCGGGCGGCTGACGCGCGGGGCGGCTCAATAACCTCCCCCCGTGGCCGACCAGGGAGCAGCTGCCGAGATCGCCGCCGGGTACGCGACGGAGTCGGGGGCGCTCGAGCTGGGCACCGTCGTCGTCGACGGTGCCGCCGACCCCGCCGCGCGGGTGCGGATCCCGTTCGCGACGCTGAACCGCCACGGCCTCGTGGCCGGCGCGACGGGCACCGGCAAGACCAAGACGCTGCAGAACCTCGCCGAGCAGTGCTCGGCGGCCGGGGTCCCGGTGCTGCTCGCCGACATCAAGGGCGACCTCTCCGGCCTCGCCCGCGAGGGCGAGCGCAGCGACCGCGTCGCGCAGCGCGCCGCCGAGACCGGCGACGACTGGACGCCCGCCTCCTTCGGAGTGCAGTTCCTGTCCCTCGGCGCGGGCATCGGCGTGCCCGTGCGCGCGACGGTCACCGGGTTCGGGCCGATCCTGCTGGCCAAGGTGCTGGGCCTCAACGACACGCAGGAGTCGACGCTCGGGCTGATCTTCCACTGGGCCGACCAGCAGGGCCTCGCGCTGCTGGACACCAAGGACCTGCGCTCGGTGATCCAGCACCTGCTCTCCGACGAGGGCAAGGCCGAGCTCAAGGGCATCGGCGGGGTGTCGGCGTCGACGGCCGGGGTGATCCTGCGGGCGCTGGTGAACCTCGAGGCCCGCGGCGGCGACGAGTTCTTCGGCGAGCCCGAGTTCGACCCGTCGGACCTGCTCGTCGTCGAGCCCGACGGGCGCGGCCGGGTCACGCTGCTCGAGCTGGCCGACCAGCAGGCCGACCCGACGCTGTACTCGACGTTCCTCATGTGGCTGCTCGCCGAGCTCTTCGAGGAGCTGCCCGAGGCCGGCGACATCGACAAGCCGAAGCTCGTCTTCTTCTTCGACGAGGCCCACCTGTTGTTCTCCGACGCGTCGAAGGCGTTCCTCGACCGCATCGAGCAGACCGTCAAGCTCATCCGGTCCAAGGGCGTCGGCGTCTTCTTCTGCACCCAGCAGCCCACCGACGTCCCGAACGACGTGCTCTCGCAGCTCGGCGCGCGGGTGCAGCACGCGCTGCGGGCGTTCACGCCCGACGACCAGAAGGCGCTGACGCGCACCGCGCGCACCTACCCGAAGAGCGGGGTCTACGACATCGAGGAGTCGCTGACCTCGCTCGGCACGGGCGAGGCCATCGTGACCGTGCTCTCGGAGCGCGGCGCCCCGACGCCCGTGGCGTGGACGCGGCTGCGCGCGCCGCGCTCGCTGATGGCCGCGATCGGCGAGCCCGCGGTCACCGAGGCGGCGCACGCCTCGCCGCTGTGGGGCAAGTACGGCACGCCGCTGGACCGTGAGTCGGCCTACGAGAAGCTGTCCGCGAGCTCGGGCGCCACCAGCTCGCCGAGCGCCCCGGTCGAGCCGGTCCCCCCGCACCAGGCGCCGCAGGAGGCGCCCCCGCAGGCCCCGCCACCGGCCGAGGACGAGGGCCCCGGCTTCCTCGAGAAGGCCATGGCCAACCCGATGGTGAGGTCGTTCTTCCGCTCGGCGGCGAGCGCGGCCGGGCGCGAGATCAGCCGCGGGCTCTTCGGGACCGCCCGCCGCCGGCGCTGAGGTCCGGCGGGCCGGTGTCCGGATATCGCGCGCCCGGACCGTCACCGGGCCCGCGGGGTACATTGGGCAGATCAGGGCCCCACGGACGTCCGTGCGTGCGCGGACCCCGAGCCGAGACGAACTGACTCCGACCGCAGGGTCCACCCGGGGAGGGTCGAGGGCCGCCTGGAGGCCGCAACCGCATGGACCGCAAGCGCCTTCTCCGCAATCCACTCATCTGGATCGTGGTGTTCTTCCTGGTCTACCTCGGGGTGTCCTCGCTGCTCAGCGACACCCGCGGGTACACCGAGGCCCCGACGTCGCTGGCCCTCGCGCAGATCGAGACGCGCAACGCGTCGGAGATCACCATCGAGGACAAGGAGCAGCGGCTCCGCCTGACCCTCGCCAACCCGGTGCAGGTGCCGGGCGCCGACGGCGCGCAGCCCACGACGACCAACCAGATCTACGCGCAGTACCCGGCCGCCGCGACCGACCAGATCTTCGCCCTGGTCCGTGACAACCCGGTGCCCCAGGGCTTCGACACCCGGGTCACGCAGGACTCGATCCTGACCCAGATGTTGATCTACCTGATCCCGTTGGGCCTGGTGCTGTTGCTGCTGTTCTGGATGATGAACTCCCAGGGCGGCGGCAACCGCGTTCTGTCGTTCGGCAAGTCCAAGGCCAAGCAGCTCAACAAGGACATGCCGAAGACCACCTTCGCCGACGTCGCGGGCGCGAACGAGGCGGTGGAGGAGCTCTACGAGATCAAGGACTTCCTCCAGAACCCGAGCCGCTACCAGCAGCTCGGCGCCAAGATCCCGAAGGGCGTCCTGCTCTACGGCCCGCCCGGCACCGGCAAGACGCTGCTGGCGCGCGCGGTGGCCGGCGAGGCGGGCGTGCCGTTCTACACGATCTCGGGCTCGGACTTCGTCGAGATGTTCGTCGGTCGTCGGAGTCGGCGCGTCCCGCGTGCGCGACCTGTTCGAGCAGGCCAAGCAGAACTCCCCCTGCATCGTGTTCGTCGACGAGATCGACGCCGTCGGCCGGCACCGCGGGGCCGGCATGGGCGGCGGCCACGACGAGCGCGAGCAGACGCTCAACCAGCTGCTCGTCGAGATGGACGGCTTCGACTCCCGCGGCGGCATCATCCTCATCGCCGCCACCAACCGGCCCGACATCCTCGACCCCGCGCTGCTGCGCCCCGGCCGCTTCGACCGCCAGATCCCCGTGGCGGCGCCGGACCTCGCCGGGCGGCGCGCGATCCTGCAGGTGCACTCCGCGGGCAAGCCGCTGGCGCCCGACGCCGACCTCGACGGCCTGGCCAAGCGCACCGTCGGGTTCTCCGGCGCCGACCTCGCCAACGTCATCAACGAGGCCGCGCTGCTCACCGCCCGGCTGGGCGAGCAGCAGATCACCGGCGCGAGCCTCGAGGAGTCGGTCGACCGCGTGATCGGCGGCCCGGCCCGCAAGAGCCGGATCATCTCCGACCAGGAGAAGAAGGTCGCGGCGTACCACGAGGCGGGCCACGCGCTGGCCGCGTGGGCGATGCCCGACATCGAGCCGGTCTACAAGGTGACGATCCTGCCGCGCGGGCGCACCGGTGGGCACGCCCTGGTCGTCCCCGAGGACGACAAGGAGCTCATGACCCGCTCCGAGATGATCGCGCGCCTGGTGTTCGCGATGGGTGGGCGCTCGGCCGAGGAGCTGGTGTTCCACGAGCCGACCACCGGCGCGTCGTCGGACATCGAGCAGGCCACCAAGATCGCCCGCGCGATGGTCACCGAGTACGGCATGAGCGCCAAGCTCGGCGCCGTGAAGTACGGCCAGGAGCAGGGCGAGCCCTTCCTGGGCCGCACCGCGGGCCGGCAGGCCGACTACTCGCTCGAGGTGGCCCACGAGATCGACGAGGAGGTGCGCAAGCTCATCGAGGCGGCGCACACCGAGGCGTGGGAGATCCTCAACGCCCACCGCGACGCCCTCGACGCCCTGACCGGCGAGCTCATGGAGCACGAGACGTTGCAGCGCCGCGACCTCGAGCGCGTGTTCGCGTCGGTCACCAAGCGGCCGCGGATCACCGCGTTCAACGACTTCGGCGAGCGCGTGCCGTCGGACCGCCCGCCGATCAAGACGCGTCGCGAGCAGGCCCTCGAGCGCGGTGAGCCCTGGCCGCCGCCCGGCGAGCGGGACGAGCACGCGGCGGTCGGCCCGGTGCCGGGCAACGGTGCGGGCAACGGGCACGCCGTGCACGGCACCAACGGGTCGTACGGGTCGCACGCCGCGTCGGGCAACGGCCACGACGGCGGGTCCGGGCACGACGGCGGGTCCGGGCACGACGGCGGGGCCCGCCACGACGGCGGGTCGACGCCCACCCCGCCCGCGGGTGTGCCCACCACGGGCATCCCCGACGTCTACCGCACGGGCGCCAACGGCCGCCGGTCCGCGGACGCCGGCGACAAGCCGTCGTCGGTGGCCCCGAACTACGGCGCGCCCCCCGGGTGGACGCCCGCCACCGTTCCGCACGGCACCACCTGGAACCCCGGCGGCGCCGGGCACTCCGGCGGTCAGCACAGTGGTCCGTACGGCGGCCAGCACGGTGCTCCGCAGAGCGGCCCGACGTCGGGGCCGTACGGCACGTCACGCTCGCCTGGCGAGTCCGTGCCAAACCCGTACGGTGACCCGGACGGCCGCACCCGCGAG
>JAQSWW010000266.1 GCA_029266415.1 Actinomycetospora sp.
TGGCCTTCCAACAGGTGGCCGACCACCGGCCGCCGCAGTGGCCCGGCGCCGAGCACCCGCAGCAGCTGCACCTGGACCTCGCCGTGGACGACCTCGAGGCCGGGGAGGCCGCGGTCGTGGCGCTCGGCGCGCGCAAGCACGCCGTGCAACCCGGCGACACGTTCCGGGTCTTCCTCGACCCCGCAGGGCACCCGTTCTGCCTGGTGGTCGGCTGATCCACGGCGCCCGAGCGTGTGAGACCCGCACGGCGTGGGTAGCCCGCGATCAGCCGACGGAAGGAGCCAGCATGGCCACCGACGACAAGATCGACGCCAAGTCCGACGAGCTCAAGGGCAAGGTGAAGGAAGGAGTGGGTCGGGCGACCGACGACCGCGACCTCGAGGCCGAGGGGCACGGCGACCAGGCCAAGGGCAACCTGAAGCAGGCCGGCGAGAAGGTCAAGGACGTCTTCAAGAGCTGACAAAGTCCTCGAGAACAGGCCCCGACCGCGACATCGCGGTCGGGGCCTGTCATGTACCTGCGTGGGCCCGTCAAGCTCCGTTGCGGGCCGCATCGTGCACGCGCAGGGGCCGCCCGCTGCGCGCGAGCACCTTCTCGTAGAGCCGCAGGTAGCGGTCGGCCATGCGGGACGGGGTGAACCGGCGTGCGGCCTCCCGGCGGCAGTCGTCCGGGCTCAGCGCCGTCGCCTCGCCCGCTGCGGTCGCCAGCGCGTCCTCGTCTCCGGGATCGACCAGCAACCCCGTCCGGCCGTGCTCGACCAGCTCCGGCAGGCAGCCGCGGCGGAACCCGACAACCGGCGTGCCGAGCGCCAGCGACTCGACCACCGCCGTACCGCCCGGCTCCTCCCAGTCGATCGGCACGAGGGAGGCGCGCGCCGTGGCGACCAGGTTGTCGCGCTCCTCCCCCGCAACCGTGCCCACCCAGCGCACCCGCCGCCCGTCGATCAGCGGCTCGACCTCCTCGCGGAAGTACCGCACGTCCGGGTTGTCCTCGTCCACGGCCGGCCCGGCCAGCTCCTCGGGCCGGTGGTGAGGCCCCACCGGGCCGGCGAGCACCACCTCGGCGCCCGTGCGGTGGGCCATCCGGGCCGCGACGGCCTGGCCCTTGTACCGCGTCACGCGTCCCATGAGGACCAGGTGATCGCCCTTGGCGACCCCGGGGCGGCGCTCGGCGTCGACGGCCAGCGGGGTGGACAGGTGGACGTGCCCGACGCTCAACGCACGCAGGGCGGGCGGAGCGGTGGTGAGCTGCGCGAACGACACGCCGTTGACGAACAGCGAGCCGCCCCCGTCGATGTCGCCGTACAGCTCCGGGTGCTTGCGCAGGTCCCAGTGCAGAGTGTGGAGCACGGGAGGGCAGTCCCGGCCGAGGGTCGAGAGCACCGTCGGGCCGAAGGCCTCCTGGTGGTCGTGGACGAGGACGACGTCGTCGCGGCGGCGCAGCTCGCGCACCACCCGGTGCAGATGGGCCGCCGCGACGCCCATCACGCGGTTGTAGGGACGTTGCAGGTCTGCGAAGCGGCCGTCGGGGAACACCGCGACCCGGTCGTCGACGGGCAACGTGCTGCTGCCCACGGTCGCGAGGACCACCCGCACACCACGGCGACGCAGCTCGGGCACCAGCGCCGCGAGGACGTTCTCGATCCCGCCGTAGCCGGGCGGTGGCACGGGGAGCCACGGTCCGGCATTCACCAGCACGGTCATCGTCATGCTCACCTTTGCCCGTTTCCGCGATCGTCAAGTCAGGGAAGAGTCAGTCATGGCCGCTGTGTCCCGGGGAGGTCCCCCCGGTTGCCGTATCGGGTTCGTCGGAACGGGTGGCGTCGCGACCCGCCACGCGCAGATTCTGTCCGGTTTCGACGATGTGTCGCTCGTGGCAGCCACCGACGTGGACGACCGGCGGGCGGCCGAGTTCGCCGACCGCTTCGGCATGGCCGCGGTGGACGGAGTTGACGGGCTGCTCGGCGTCGGGGTGGACGCGGTGTATGTCTGCGTTCCCCCGTTCGCCCACGGCGAGGCGGAGCTGCAGGTCGCGCGGGCCGGGGTGGCACTGTTCGTCGAGAAACCCCTGGCCGCAGACCTCGAGACGGCCGAGGCGATGGGGGCGCAGCTCACCCGGGCCGGGGTGCTCACCCGGGTGGGACACCACTGGCGCTGCGCCGAACCGGTCGCCCGTGCCCGTGACCTGCTGGCCGGACGGCGGGTGCACCTGGTCACCGGCGCGTGGTGGGACAAGGTGCCGCCGGTGTCGTGGTGGCCGCACCGGTCACGATCCGGCGGTCCCGTCGTCGAACAGGCGATCCACCTGCTCGACCTGGCGCGGGTGCTCGTCGGCGAGGTGGACGAGGTGCACGCCGGCGCCACGGGGCCGCACCCCGATCAAACGACATCCGGAGACGTCGATACCGCGACCGTCGCCCTGCTGCGCTTCGCGGGCGGCGCCGTCGGCACCCTGACCGCAGCGTCCGTGCTCGGCTGGAAGCACCGTGCCGGGCTGGAGATCGTCGCGGACGGGCTGGTCGTCGGGGTCGGCGAAGACTGGCTGGAGGTGTACGACGGCGCCGGCGAGCCGCAACGCGGCGCGTACGACCGGTGGACGGCCTGCGTCGCCGCCGACCGGGCGTTCGTCGACGCCCTGTGCGGGCGTCCCGTCGACCCGGACCGCTCGCCACCCGACCACGCCGAGGCGCTGCGCAGCCACCGGCTCGCCACCGCCGTCGCCCGGTCGGCCGCCATGGGCACCCCGGAGCGCGTGTGAACCCGCAGTCCTGCCCCACCGATCTGGCACTCGTCGTCGAGGAGCCCGGGCGCGCGACCGTCCGCCCCGTTGCCGCCACGTCGGGCCCCGTCGCGGTCCGCACGCGGTTCAGCGGCCTGTCCGCGGGGACCGAGCTGAGCTTCCTCACCGGCACCAACCCGGCGCTGACCTCCTCCTTCGACAGCGAGCTCGGTTTGTTCCGCACGGACCGGGCGGGCGCGGGCTACCCGGTGGAGCGCCTGGGCTACATGGAGGTCGCGGAGATCGTCGAGGCGCCGGACGACCTGGGGCTGCCCCTCGGCGCGACCGTCGCGATGACCTACGGGCACCGGACCGGCTATCGCGCGGATCCGGTGCGGGACCGGATCGTCGCGCTGCCCGACGACCTGGACCCGCTGCTGGGCATCTACGTCGCCCACATGGGCCCGATCTGCGCGAACGGGCTCCTCCACGCGGCCGCCGAGGAGGTCGGCGCCGACGTGCGCGCGCTGGGCGACGGGGTGCGCGGGCGGCGGGTCGCGGTCGTCGGCGGCGGTGTCGTCGGGCTGCTGACGGGGCTGTTCGCGAAGGCGCACGGCGCCGAGGAGGTCGTGGTGATCGACCCGACGCCGATGCGCCGGACCGCCGCGGAGGGCCTTGGCCTCACCGCGCTGGACCCGGACGCGGGCGACGTCGCGGTCGCGCTCAAGACGCGGTGGCGGCGCGGGGCCGGCGACCGCGGGGCGGACGTCGTGTTCCAGTGCCGTGGCCGCTGCTCCGCGCTGGCCCTCGCGCTGCGGCTGCTGCGTCCGCAGGGCACCGTCATCGACCTGGCCTTCTACACCGACGACGGCGCCGCGCTCGCCCTCGGCGCCGAGTTCCACCACAACGGGCTCGGCGTGCGCACGGCGCAGATCGGGCGGGTACCGCGCGGTACCGCCCACCTGTGGGACCGGGAACGGCTCTCGGCCGAGACCGTGGGCCTGCTGCAGGTCCACGGGGATGCCGTGCGCAAGCACGTCATCACCGATGTCGTGCCGTTGACCGAAGGCCCGGCGCTGCTGGCCGACCTCGCCGCGCGGCGGCGGCACGTCATCCAGGCGGTGCTCACCACCGCGGGCTGACGACAGGCTCCGC
>JAQSWW010000100.1 GCA_029266415.1 Actinomycetospora sp.
ACGGCGCCACGCGGTCGTCGCCGAGGGCGTGCTGGGTGAGGTCGATCGCGCCCGCGCCGGCGAGGCCGACACCGGCGGCGACGCCTGCCGCCGAGAGCCCGCCGAGCGGGACGCCGACGGGCGCGCCCACGCCGGTGGCCGTCGCGGCGGTGCCGCCGGCCACTCCGACCGCACTGAGGCCGGCGAGGACGCCGCCGCCGACGAGCGCCAGGGCCGAGGTCGGGTGGTGGAGCGCGGCGTTGCCGAGCGAGGCGGCGATGTTGCCCGCACCGGCGAGCGCGGCGCCGAGTCCCGGGCCGCCGGCCTGCGGTGTCGTGGCCGGTGGCGCGCCGGGCAGGGCGTCGACCGCGGCCTGGATCGCCCGGGCTGCCGCCTCGTTCGCCACGACAGCCCGCTCCGCCGCACCCTCGGTGAGCTGCGGCGTCGGGGCCTGATCGTTCTGCACCTCGCCGAGGGCGACATCCCGCTGCGCCGCCCGCAGCTCGACGGCGTAGGTCCGCAGCGGACCGACGACGCCCGCGACGGCCTCCGCGGCCCGCCGGACGTCCTCGGCGTCCCCACCGATCCGCTCCAGCGCCATCGGCGTGGCGAGCCCGGTCCAGGCGACGGTGATCGACCGCCCGTGCGACGTCATCGCGTCGGCGACGGTGCCGAGCGTGCGTGCCGCACCGTCGAGCTGGTCGGCCGCCGCGAGCAGTGCGTCGGGGGTCCCGGCGAGCGGCATCAGCGCGGCGGCCCGAGACCGGGCAGGACGATCGGTGGCGCCTCGGTCGGCACCAGGGGCTGGTCCATGGCCAGGTACTGGGTGCTCGCGGCATCCAGAGCCGACGCGCAGTCGGTGACGCTGCCGGTCACCGCGCGGAGCAGGGCGTCGAGGTGACCGGCCAGCGCGTCCGCCGCCTCCGCCAACGGGCCGTCGCCGGCCGCGGTCACCACCGACGTCCCACCGTCCACGGCCTGCCTCGAGCTGGCGCCCAGCCGTCCCGCGTCGTCGCGCAGCTGGGCGGCACCCCGGCGCAGGTCCTCGGGGCGGACGTCGACCCCCTCCGACATGCGGCGATCGTGGCATCCCCGGCGGTCGGGACGAGGGCCGTTCCGGAGAAGAGGTCAGGCCAGCTGCCGGAACCGGCTGGGGCTGACGCCCCGGGTCCGCTTGAACGCCGCGCTGAACCCGAACGCGTCGGCGTAGCCCACGGTGCGGGCGATCTCGGCGACGGTCGCCGCCTCGTCCTCCACCAGCCGGTCCGCGGCGAGGGCCATGCGCCAGCGGGTGAGGTAGGTCAGCGGCGGCTCGCCGACCAGGTCGGTGAAGCGCTTGGCCAGCGTGGCGCGCGAGACGCCGGCCCGTGCGGCCAGCGCGGCGACCGTCCAGGGTGCCGCGGGCCGGTCGAGCACCACCTGTTGCCCGGGGGCGTCGGTGGCGACCTCGGCGGCGAGGTGCTCGAGGACGGGGTCGCCCGTGCCGCCGGAGTCGACGCGCAGCACGGTCGGCAGGGCCTCGAGCAGCCGGTCGCCGATCTCGCCGCGCACCGGGTAGGCGCCGACGATCAGCGTCGTCGCGTCGGCGGCACCGGCGTCCCCGGGGTCGTGCCAGCCGCGGCGGTACCGGGCGCCGCCCTCCTCGGGGGCGGTGCAGTGCTCACCGCAGTCGACCGGCTCGGCCCGCGTCCCCGGCTCGTCGACGACGGCGAACGGCGCGGGCCCCCGCACGATCACCGTGTCGCCGGGACGCAGCGGCTCGGGTGGCAGGCCCGCCGGCACGATCCAGGCGTCGCCGCCCAGGACCGCGCACAACGTCAGCGGCGCACCGTCCACGAAGCGCAGCGCCCAGGGCGGCGACAGCGTCGAGCTGCCGAACAGCGAGCCCTGGGCCCGCACCCCGCGGAACAGGTCGGCGAAGGCGTCCACGCGACCCGAATCTAGACGCTCACACAGGCAGATGGGCGTCTTGCCCATGGCAGCGTCCGCCTCGGCGGTGTTGCCTCGGTGTCATGACCGAGCACACCACCCTCGTCCTCGGCGCCACCGGCGAGACCGGCCGTCGCGTCGCCGCGCGGTTGCGGCTGCGTGGCGCGGAGGTGCGGGCCGCCTCGCGCTGCAGCGCGACCCGCTTCGACTGGTCCGGCCCCGCCGGCTGGGACGCCGTGCTGGAGGGCGTCACCGCCGCGTGGGTGGTGCCGCCGTCGGTGCCCGGCCCGGTGCACGAGTTCGTGGCGCGTGCCGAGGCCGCCGGGGCGTGGGACCGATGAATACACCCGCCGACCGGCTGACCGCCGAGGACCTCGCGTTCCTCGCCCGCCCCCTGCACGGGTTCCTGTCCGTGGCCGCGGGGCCGGTGCCACCCCAGCCGCGCCCGGTGTGGTTCGAGGCGACCGAAGAGGGGACGGTCCAGCTGTTCACCGGACCGGAGACGCTGAAGGTGCGACGCCTCCGGCGCGACCCGCGGGCCTCGATCATCGTCGCGTCCCCGGCCACCGAGCGGGAGCGCTGGGTGGCCGTTACGGGCTCCACCACGATCGCGACCGATGGCGCGCACGACCTCGCCGCCCGCCTCGCCGCACGCTACTGGGACCTCGACGACCCGGTCCGGGCCGCCGACCGCGACGCCCTCCTGGCCGACGACTACGTCCGGATCGTCCTGCACCCCGAGAGCGTGCGGCGGCTGTCCTTCTGAGCCCCTCAAGGGGATCCCGGCCGCTGTGCCGGCGGAGCCCGCGCGGCGGTGCGCGCCAGATGCTTCGGGAACCGAAGCATCTCCCGGGGGTCCGGCCCGTGGTCGGACCTGCTGTCCCACCCCGCACTCCCCGGACGCCCGCGCGACGCTCGCCTACCATGGAAGGTCGGACCGACGGGACGGGCAGGCTGACGAGGAGGTGGACGCGGTGAACGCCGAGGAGCGCCGCGTCGCCGTCCTGCGCGCGATCGTCGCCGACTTCGTCAGCACGAACGAACCGGTGGGGTCGAAGGCCCTCGTCGAGCGCCACAACCTCGGGGTCTCCAGCGCCACGGTGCGCAACGACATGGCCGCGCTGGAGGAGGAGGGCTACATCGCCCAGCCGCACACCAGCGCCGGGCGCATCCCCACCGACAAGGGTTACCGGCTCTTCGTCGACCGGTTGCACCAGGTCAAGCCGCTGTCGGCGGCCGAGCGGCGGGCGATCACCCAGGTCCTCGAGGGCGCGGTCGACCTCGACGACGTACTCAAGCGCAGCGTGCGCCTGCTCGCGCAGCTCACCCGCCAGGTGGCCGTCGTGCAGTACCCGACGCTGACCCGCTCGACGGTGCGCCACCTCGAGGTCGTGCGGCTGACCCCGGCGCGGCTGATGCTCGTGCTGATCACCGACACCGGACGGGTCGACCAGCGGGTGGTCGACCTGGGCGACGTCCTCGACGAGGAGGACGTGTCCCGGCTGCGCACGCTGCTCAACAACGCGCTGGTCAGCCAGCCGCTCGCGACGGCGTCCGTGCGCATGTCGGAGCTGCCCGACGACGCGCCCGACGGGCTCAAGTCGCCGCTGCTCAACGTGGCCGCGGTGCTGGTCGAGGCGCTGCTGGAGCGGCCCGAGGAGCGGTTGGTGCTCGGCGGCACGGCCAACCTCACCCGGGCGGGCACCGATGCGGCGGCGCTGCGCGGCATGCTGGAGGCGCTGGAGGAGCAGGTCGTCGTGCTGCGCCTGCTCACCTCGGCGAGCGACGCGGGCACGGTGACCGTGCGCATCGGCGAGGAGAACGAGTCCGAGGACCTGTGGAGCGCCTCCACGGTGTCGATCGGGTACGGAGCGGGGAGTACGGCCCTGGGTGGGATGGGCGTCGTGGGTCCCACCCGCATGGACTATCCGAGCGCGATCGCGGCGGTGCGTGCGGTCGCGCGCTACGTCGGTGAGATCGTCGGGGGACGCTGACCGGGGCCCGCGGGACGGGCACGCGTCGGCACGGGAACGACAGGACGGACGAGGACCAGCGTGGCGAAGGACTACTACGGAATCCTGGGCGTGTCCCGGGACGCGGACGACGGCGAGATCAAGCGGGCCTACCGCCGTCTCGCCCGGGAGCTGCACCCCGACGTCAACCCCGACGCCGAGACCCAGGCGCGGTTCCAGGACGTCAAGAACGCCTACGAGGTGCTGACCGATCCGCAGAAGCGGCGGATCGTCGACCTCGGGGGCGACCCGCTGGACACCTCCCCGCGGGGCGGTGGCGGCGGCGGGGGCTTCTCGTCCGCCGGGTTCGGCGGCCTCGGCGACATCATGGACGCCTTCTTCGGCGCCGCGGGGGCCACCGGCGGGCGGGGACCGCGCAGCCGGGTCCAGCCCGGCGAGGACGCGCTGATCCGCATCGACCTCACGCTCGAGGAGTGCGCCACCGGCGTCGCCCGCGACCTCACGGTCGACACCGCGGTGCTCTGCGAGAAGTGCCACGGCGGCGGCGCCGAGCCGGGCACCCGCACCGAGACCTGCGACACCTGCGACGGGCGCGGCGAGATCCAGAACGTGCAGCGCTCGTTCATCGGGCAGGTCGTCACGGCCCGCCCGTGCCCCGTCTGCCGCGGCACCGGCGAGATCATCCCCAGCCCGTGCGCCCAGTGCGGCGGCGACGGGCGCGTCCGCTCGCGGCGCACCGTCACCGTGCAGGTGCCCGCGGGCGTCGGCGACGGCATGCGCATCCGGATGGCCAGCCAGGGCGAGGTCGGCCCCGGCGGCGGCCCGGCCGGCGACCTCTACATCGAGGTCTCCGAGGAGCGCCACGACTACTTCACCCGCGACGGCGTCGACCTGCACTGCCACGTCAGCCTCCCGATGACCGCCGCGGCGCTGGGCACCACGCTGCCGCAGCGAACCCTCGAGGGCGACGAGGAGCTGACGATCGAGGCGGGCACCCAGCCGAACACCACCCTGACCCTGCGCGGGCGGGGCATGCCGCGGCTGCGGTCGACGGGCCGGACCGACGGGCGCGGAGACCTGCTGGTGCACCTCGACGTCCAGGTCCCCGACCGTCTGGACACCCGCCAGACCGAGCTCCTGCGCGAGCTCGCCGAGCTGCGCGGTGAGGAGCGCCCGGAGCTCGCGGCGCACCGCAACGGCCTGTTCGGCCGTCGGCGCTCGGGCGGCCGCGCACGGTGACGTCCCCCGGCGCCTGGACCCGCCCGGCCCTGTTCTGGGTGGACGCGGTGCCCGCGGCCGGTGAGGTCGTGCTCGACGGTCCCGAGGGCCGCCACGCCGCCGACGTGCGGCGGGTGCGGCCGGGCGAGGTCGTGCTGCTCGGCGACGGCGCGGGGACACGGGCGCGCGCCGAGGTCACCGACGTGGCCAGGGGACGGGTGCGCACCGCGGTCCTCGAGCACCGGCACGACGCGGCGCCGGGGCTGCGCGTCGTGCTCGCCCAGGCCCTGGTCAAGGGCGACCGCGGCGAGCTGGCCGTCGAGCTGGCCACCGAGGCCGGCGTGGACGCGGTGGTGCCCTGGCGCGCCGAGCGCTGTGTCGCGCGCTGGGAGGACGGCCCGCGCGGCGACAAGGCCCTCGCCCGGTGGCGCACCACCGCCCGCGAGGCCGCCAAGCAGGCGAGGCGGGCGTGGTCGCCCGAGGTGACGGCGCCGGCGTCGACCCGCGACCTCGCCGGGCGCGGGGCGGACGTGCTGCTGCTGGAGGCCACCGCCGACCACTCGCTGGCCTCGGTCCCGCTGCCCGACCGGGGCGAGCTCGTGCTGGTCGTGGGCCCGGAGGGCGGCGTCACCGACGACGAGCGGGCCGTGCTCGCCGACGCCGGCGCGCGCGAGGTGCGGATGGGCCCGGACGTCGTGCGGACCTCGACCGCGGCGGCGGTGGCGCTCGGGGCCCTGGGCGCGCGGACGGCACGGTGGGGGTGAGCGTGACGCGACGCGGGGTGCTCGCGGGGCTCGGCGGGCTGGCCGGCCTGGCCGCGTGCGGGCGCGTCGCCACGCCCACCGGCGAGGTCGAGGTGCCCGCGCCCCAGCCCGGGACGCCGGACCCGCGCCCGCTGGCCTACGGCAGCGACCCCGTCCAGTACGGCGTGCTCCACCTGCCGCCCGGGGCCGGGCCGGTCCCGGTGGTCGTCGTCGTCCACGGCGGCTACTGGCGTGCGAGCTACGGCCTCGAGCTCGGCACCCCGTTGGCCGTCGACCTGACCAACCGCGGCTTCGCCGCCTGGAACATCGAGTACCGCCGCGTGGGGGCGGGCGGGGGCTGGCCCGCGACGTTCGCCGACGTCGCCGCCGCGGTCGACCTGCTGCCCGACGCGGTCCAGAAGACCGCCGGCGGGCGCCTCGACCTCGACCGCGTCGTAATGCTCGGGCACTCCGCCGGCGGGCACCTCGCCACCTGGGCCGCGAGCCGCGACCGGCTGCCCGACGGGTCGGTCGCCCCGGCGCCGCGGGTGCGCCCGGTCGGGACCGTGGCCCAGGCCGGGGTGCTCGACCTCGTCGCCGCGGCCGACCAGGGCCTGGGCGGCGGCGCGGTGGTCGACCTGCTCGGCGGCACGCCCGTCGCGGTCGCCGGGCGCTACGCGCTCGGCTCGCCGGCCGCCCTCGTGCCCGCCGCCGGGCCGGTCGTGTGCGTCCACGGGGACGCCGACACCGTCGTCCCCCTGGACCAGTCGCAGCGCTACGTCGCGGCGGCGAGGGACGCGCAGGGCGAGGCGCGCCTGCGGGTGCTGCCCGGCGTCGACCACTTCGGGGTGATCGACCCCGGTCACCCCGCCTGGGTGGCCGTGCGCGAGGAGGTCGTGGGTCTGCTGTGAGCGGCACCGCGGTGCCCCCCGGGGTGGGGCTACGATGAACACGCCCGAGCAACGGCCAGGAAGCAGGACTGTTCGACACGTGACCGGTGACGGAACCTCCCGGATCGTGGTGCCCGAGGCGGCGCTGCTGGCGCTCCTGGGCAAGCGCGACGAGAACCTGCGTGAGGCCGAGGGCCTGCTCGACGCCGACATCCACGTCCGCGGCAACGAAGTGACCCTGACGGGCGAGCCCGCCGACGTCGCGTTCGCCGAGCGCGTGTTCGCCGAGCTCGTCGTGCTCGCGAGCCGCGGCCAGCAGATCGACCCCGACGCGGTGCGCCGCTCGGTGCGGATGCTGCGCGAGGACGCCGAGGACGGAGCGGAGGGCTCGCCCTCGCCCGCCGAGGTGCTCAGCCTCGACATCGTCTCCCGCCGCGGGCGCACCGTGCGGCCCAAGACGCTGAACCAGAAGCGCTACGTCGACGCCATCGACGTCAACACGATCGTCTTCGGCATCGGCCCGGCGGGCACCGGCAAGACCTACCTGGCCATGGCCAAGGCGGTGCAGGCGCTGCAGGCCAAGCAGGTCAACCGCATCATCCTGACCCGGCCCGCGGTCGAGGCCGGCGAGCGGCTGGGCTTCCTGCCCGGCACGCTGTCGGAGAAGATCGACCCGTACCTGCGGCCGCTGTACGACGCGCTGCACGACATGCTCGACGCCGAGTCGGTGCCCAAGCTCATGGCCGCGGGCACCATCGAGATCGCGCCGCTGGCCTACATGCGCGGTCGCAGCCTCAACGACGCCTTCATCATCCTCGACGAGGCGCAGAACACCACGCCCGAGCAGATGAAGATGTTCCTGACGCGCCTGGGCTTCAACTCCAAGATGGTCGTCACCGGCGACGTCACGCAGGTCGACCTGCCCGGTGGGTCCACCTCGGGGCTGCAGGTGGTGCGCGACATCCTCGACGGCGTCGACGACGTCGAGTTCGCGGAGCTGACCAGCCAGGACGTCGTCCGGCACCGCCTGGTCGCCGACATCATCGACGCGTACGGACGCTACGACGCGGCGCAGGCCCGGACGCAGCACCGCCCGCAGGCGGTGTCGAGCGCACCGCGCACCGGCCCGCCGACGGGGCCGCGCAACCGCGAGCGCCGGGGACGATGAGCCGGCCGGAAACGGACGGGAAGCCGTGAGCATCGAGATCGCCAACGAGTCCGGCGTCGACGTCGCCGAGGGCCCGATCGTCGAGGTGGCGCGCTACGCCCTCGACCGCATGGGCGTCAGCCCTCTCGCCGAGCTCTCGATCATGCTGGTGGAGCTCGAGCCGATGGCCGAGCTGCACGAGCGCTGGCTCGAGGAGCCCGGGCCCACCGACGTCATGTCGTTCCCGATGGACGAGTACGACTCCGCGCGCCGCCCCGACGCCCCGTCGTCGGGCCCGGCGCTGCTCGGCGACATCGTGCTGTGCCCGGCGTTCGCCGCCGACCAGGCCGTGGCCGCGGGTCACGGCCTCGACGACGAGCTGCACCTGCTGACCGTCCACGGCGTGCTGCACCTGCTCGGCTACGACCACGCCGAGCCCGACGAGGAGCGCGCGATGTTCGGCCTGCAGGCCGAGCTGCTCGCCGACTGGCGCACCCAGCGCGCCGAGGCCGAGCGCGTCACCCGCGAGCGCGAGGCCGCCGCGGCCCGCAGCGCCCGCGAGCGCGCCAAGGACGACCGCCTGCTCGGCACCGTCGGGCTGAGCGGGTCCGAGGGCGACACCGACGGTCGGGCCGGCTCGGGGAGCGGCCCGCAGTGACGTCCGCGCTGGTCGGGCAGCTCGTCGCGGCGATCCTGCTCGTCCCGCTGGCCGGGGTGTTCGCGGCCGCCGACGCCGCGGTGTCGACGGTGTCGCGGGCGCGCGTCGACAACCTCGTGCGCGAGGGCGCCACCGGGGCGCGGGCCCTCGCCGCCGTCGTCGCCGACCGGCCTCGCCACCTCAACCTGCTCCTGCTGCTGCGGCTGACCTGCGAGGCGGTCGCGTCGGTGCTCGGCGCGTTCGTCGCCCTGCAGCTCGTGGGGCCCCCCGGGCTCGCGCTGCTGGTGGCCGGGCTGATCGTCGTCCTCGTGTCCTACGTGCTCATCGGGGTCGGCCCGCGCACCCTCGGCCGCCAGCACCCCTACGGCGTGGCGCTGGCCGTCGCGCCGCCGCTGCGGCTGCTGGCGCGCCTGCTGGGGCCGCTGGCGACGCTGCTGATCCTGGTCGGCAACGCGATCACCCCGGGCCGCGGCTTCCGCGAGGGACCGTTCTCGTCCGAGGTCGAGCTGCGCGAGATGGTCGACATGGCCGAGCGCGGTGGGCTGGTCGACGACGGCGAGCGCGCCATGATCCAGTCGGTGTTCGACCTCGGCGACACCATCGTCCGCGAGGTGATGGTGCCGCGGACCGAGATGGTGTGGATCGAGCGCGAGAAGAGCGTGCGCCAGGCGCTCGCGCTGGCCCTGCGCAGCGGCTACTCGCGCATCCCCGTGATCGGCGAGAACGTCGACGACACCGTCGGCGTCGTCTACCTCAAGGACCTGGTGCGCCGGTCGCTGGACCAGGCGGACACGCAGCGCAGCGGAGCTGGACCATCGGGAGGGGCGCCGGCCGATCGGGCGGGCGCGGTCAGCGAGGTCATGCGCCCGGCGGTCTTCGTGCCCGACTCCAAGCGTGCCGACGCCCTGCTGCGCGACATGCAGCGCGACCGCAACCACATGGCGCTCGTCGTCGACGAGTACGGGGGCACGGCCGGGCTGGTGACGATCGAGGACCTGATCGAGGAGATCGTCGGCGAGATCACCGACGAGTACGACTCCGCCGAGCACCGCCCCCTCGAGACCCTCGACGAGACCACGTGGCGGGTCGCCGCGCGCCTGCCCGTGGAGGACCTCGAGCGGGCCACCGACACCGAGTTCGACGTCGAGGACGTCGACACCGTCGGCGGTCTGCTGGCCCAGCGGCTCGGCCGGGTGCCGCTGCCCGGCGCCGAGGCCGAGATCGGAGGCCTGCGCCTGCGTGCCGAGGGCGGCGAGGACGCGCGCGGCCGGATGCGCATCCGCAGCCTGCTGGTGTGGCGCCCGACGGGCGACGAGGCGCCGGAGACGGACGGGACCGACGGCGCCGACCAGGCCGAGGAGCCCCAGCGTCCCCCCGCCGCCGACGGCGGCGCCGCCACCGGCGACGATGCCGAGCGCCCCGCGGACAGCGGGGCCGACCTGGCCCCGACCGGGGCCCGCGACGGAGAGGACGGCCGTGGCTGACGGCACCGGCACCGTGCTCGGCGGACCCTGGGCGTCCGACGCGCTCGACCCCGAGGACGCGAAGATCGTGACGCTGGCGCGCTCGGCGCGGGCGCGTACCGGCGCCGCGCAGGGTGCGGCGGTGCGCGACGCCGACGGCCGCACCTACGCCGCCTGCACGGTCACGCTGCCCTCGCTGTCGCTGACCGCCCTGCAGGCCGCGGTGGCCGCGGCGGTCGCCGCCGGCGCGCCGGGGCTGGAGGCGGCCGCGGTGGTCGGCGTGGCGGACCTGGACGCGGGGTTCGACGACCCGGGCCTGGCCGCCGTCGCCGAGGTCACCGCGGACGCCGCCGTGCTGGTCGCGGGCCCGGACGCCGCGTCGGTGTTCCGGGTGGGGGCGTGAGCCCGGCGCCCAGCCCGCGCCACGACGTCGTCGTGGTGGGCGGGGGCATCGTCGGCTTCGCGGTGCTGCACGAGCTGCTCGCCGCCGGGCACACGTCGGTGGCCCTGGTCGAGCGCGAGCACACCGCGGGCACGCACCAGACCGGGCGCAACTCGAACGTGATCCACTCCGGGCTCTACTACGCGCCCGGGTCGCTCAAGGCGCGCCTGGCCGTCGCCGGCTGCGCCGAGACCAAGGCGTTCTGCGCGGAGCACGACCTGCCCTACTCCGAGTGCGGCAAGGTCGTCGTCGCGACCGAGGCCGACGAGCTGCCGCGCATGGCCGAGCTCGTGCGCCGCGGGCGCGCCAACGGCGTCGAGGTCACCGAGCTCGACGAGGCCGGCGTGCGCGAGTGCGAGCCGGCGGTCGCCGCGCTGGCGGGGCTCTGGGTGCCCTCGACCGGGATCTGCGACTACGGCGCGATCACCCGGCGGCTGGCCGACCTGGCCGTCGAGCGCGGGGCGGTCCTGCACACCGGGCGCGCGGTGCGCTCGGTGCTGCGCCGCCGGCGCGACGTCGTCGTGCGCACCGACCGCGGCGACCTGCTGGCCGGCCAGGTGGTGGTCTGCGCGGGGCTGCGCTCCGACGAGATCGCCCGCGCCTCGGGCTTCGACCCCGGCGTGCGGATCGTCCCGTTCCGCGGCGAGTACTCCGACCTCGTCGGGCCCGTCGGCGACCGGGTCCGCGGGCTCGTCTACCCCGTGCCGGACCCCGCGTTCCCGTTCCTCGGCGTGCACGCGACACGCGGGGTGGACGGGTCGGTGCACGTCGGCCCGAACGCCGTCCTCGCCCTGGCGCGCGAGGGCTACGACTGGCGGACGCTGCGGCTGCGCGAGCTCGCCGGGACGCTCGTCGACCCGGGGTTCGTCAAGCTCGCCGGGAGGCAGTGGCGCTACGGGCTGGGGGAGATGTACCGGTCGCTGTCGAGGCGGGCGATGGCCGCGGCGGTGGCGCGGATGCTGCCCGGCGTGACCGCGGACGACCTGCAGCCGCCCCACGACGTGGCCCGCCGCGCCGGGGTGCGCGCCCAGGCGATCCGGCCCGACGGGTCGCTGGTCGACGACTTCCTGTTCGTGCAGGACGGGGACGGCGACTCCGGGAGCGGTGGCGGGCCCGCCGTGCTGCACGTGCTCAACGCGCCCTCGCCCGCGGCGACCGCGGCCCTGCCGATCGGTCGGGAGATCGTGGCGCGGCTGGAGGGCAAGAGTGTCGACGCCGCCTGAGTTCCGGTCGGGGTTCGCGTGCTTCGTCGGCCGCCCCAACGTCGGCAAGTCGACGCTGACGAACGCGCTGGTCGGCTCGAAGGTCGCGATCACGTCGTCGCGCCCGCAGACCACCCGCCACGCGATCCGCGGCATCGTGCACCGCGAGGACGGCCAGCTCGTCCTCGTCGACACCCCCGGGCTGCACCGTCCGCGCACGCTGCTGGGGGAGCGGCTCAACGACGTCGTGCGCACGACCTGGGCCGAGGTCGACGCCATCGGCTTCTGCGTGCCCGCCGACCAGACGATCGGACCCGGCGACCGCTTCATCGCCGGTGAGCTGCGCGAGGTCGCGGGCCGCACCCCGGTTCTCGGCGTGCTCACCAAGACCGATCTGGTGAAGCCCGAGGTGATCGCCGAGCGGCTGCTGGCGCTGCAGGAGCTGGCGGAGTTCGCTGAGATCGTGCCGGTCTCGGCCACCGGCAACGTCCGGGTCGACCTGCTCACCGACCTGCTGCTCGCGCAGATGCCGCCCGGCCCGCCGCTCTACCCCGACGGCGAGCTCTCCGACGAGCCCGAGACCACGATGATCGCCGAGTTCGTCCGCGAGGCGGCGCTCGAGGGCGTGCGCGACGAGCTGCCGCACTCGCTGGCCGTGGTCGTCGAGGAGATGACGCCGGGCAAGGTGCTCACCATCCGCGCCGAGATCTTCGTCGAGCGCGACAGCCAGAAGTCGATCGTGATCGGCAAGGGCGGCTCGCGGCTCAAGCACGTCGGCACCGAGGCCCGTCGCCAGATCGAGGCGATGCTGGGCGAGAAGGTGCACCTCGACCTGTTCGTCAAGGTCGCCAAGGACTGGCAGCGCGACCCCCGCCAGCTCCGCCGCCTGGGCTTCTGAGCACCTGTCAGTGCAAGCCCTGCGTCCTCGCTTGCACTGGGTGCCAGGAAAGCCGCTTCGTCGCTCGCGTTCCGGGTCAGCCCAGGAGCGCGAACAGCGGCGCCAGCTGGCCGGTGTCGACGTACTCCTCGATCCGCGTGACCATGCCCCCGTCGACGTGGACGACCAGCGCCGCCGGGGCCCGCAGCGTCGACCCGTCGGGCAGCGTCCCCGTGACGACGTACTGCGCGTAGCCGTCGCCCGTGCGCAGCTCGGTCATCGTGAAGTCCGGGACCACCGCCCGGATGGCGACGAGCGACGCGAAGGTGTCCGGCACCGTCGGGGCCTCGACCTCGTCGAACGAGTGCCAGGTGACCGCGCCGGGGGCGAACAGGCCCTCCGGCGGCGTCGAGGAGGGATCGGCCAGGGCCTCGACGACCTGCCGCTCGATCGTTCCGCTCATCCCCGGAGCCTCCTACAGGACGTGATCGCGAACCACCCCGTGCGACGATGACCGCGTGGGCTTCTATCGCGACACCGGCGTGGTGCTGCGGCTGCAGAAGCTCGGCGAGGCGGACCGCATCGTCACGTTCCTGACCCACCGCCACGGCAAGGTCCGCGCGGTGGCCAAGGGCATCCGCCGCACCAGCTCCCGCTTCGGCGCCCGCCTCGAGCCGTTCGGGCACGTCGACCTGCAGCTGCACACCGGCCGCAGCCTCGACATCGTCACCCAGGTGCAGACCCTCGACGCCTTCGGCGGCGGGCTCACCGGCGACTACCCCCGCTACACCGCGGGCTGCGCGCTGCTCGAGACCGCCGACCGGCTCACCTCCGAGGAGGGCGAGCCGGCGCGCGAGCTGTTCCTGCTGCTCGTCGGCGCCCTGCGCGGGCTGGCCGGCGGCGCGCGCGACCCCTACCTCGTGCTCGACGCCTTCCTCCTGCGCGCCATGGTCATCGCCGGCTGGGCGCCCGCGATCACCGAGTGCGCCCGCTGCGGCGTCGAGGGCGAGCCCTACCACCGGCGCTTCTCGGTGCCCGCCGGCGGCGCCGTGTGCGAGGGCTGCCGCCCGTCCGGCGCCGTCGTGCCCTCGGACCCCACGTGGCGCCTGCTCGAAGCGCTGCGCAACGGCGACTGGACCGTCGCCGAGGGCACCGACGCCGCCGCCCGCCGCGACACCGCCGGCCTCGTCGCCGCGCACCTGCAGTGGCACCTCGAGCGGACCCTGCGCTCGCTGCCGCTCGTCGACCGCCGCGGCGGCGTGCCCCGCGTCGACCTCGGCGAGGTGCCGGGGGTGGAGGTCGACGACGATCCGGGCGACGGGCACCTCCGCTCGGGAAACCCGAGCGACGGCGCCCTCCGCCCGATCCCGGGAGTCGCCCTGTGAGCCCTCGCCCGCGCCCCACCCGCGGCCGCACCACCGGCCGCGCGCTGCGGGGCCGCGACGACCCCACGGTGATGGCCCCGACGCCGCACCCGAGCGGGGCGACGGCGCCCGACATCCCGCCCGAGCTGGTGCCCCGCCACGTCGCGCTGGTCATGGACGGCAACGGCCGGTGGGCCAACCAGCGGGGCCTCCCGCGGATCGAGGGCCATCGCCAGGGTGAGGGCCAGCTGCTCGACGTCGTCCGCGGTTGCATCGACGTCGGCGTCAAGTGGATCTCGGCGTACGCGTTCTCCACCGAGAACTGGCGCCGCAGCCCCGACGAGGTGCGCTTCCTGCTCGGCTTCAACCGCGACGTCATCCGGCGCCGCCGCGACGAGATGCACGCGATGGGCGTCCGGGTCCGCTGGTCGGGCCAGCGCCCGCGACTCTGGCGCAGCGTGATCAAGGAGCTCGAGATCGCCGAGGAGCTCACCCGCGACAACGACGTCGTCACCCTGACCATGTGCGTCAACTACGGCGGGCGGGCGGAGATCGTCGGTGCCGCCCGGGAGCTCGCGCGGCGGGCGGCCCGCGGCGAGATCGACCCGGAGCGCATCGACGAGAAGGCCCTCGCCCGGCACCTCGACGAGCCCGACATGCCCGACGTCGACCTGTTCCTGCGCAGCTCGGGGGAGCAGCGGACGTCGAACTTCCTGCTGTGGCAGTCGGCCTACGCCGAGATGGTCTTCCTCGACACGCTCTTCCCCGACTTCGACCGCCGCCACCTCTGGCAGGCCTGCGAGATCTACGCGAGCCGCGACCGGCGCTACGGTGGCGCGCGCGACCGCGCCGAGTCGACGACCAGGGGGAACGGGAGCCCGTGAGCCGTGAGGCCGCCACCACCGCGACACTGCTGATCACCGCGCGCGAGGCCCTGGAGCAGTTCGTCGAGGTCCACGTCGACGACGACGGCGCCCTGTCCTTCCGGCACGGCGGGGTGCCGTGCGCCGTGCAGGGCGTCGAGCTGGTCGAGGGCCTCGCCGTGCTCAGCCTGACCTGCGTCGTCGCCTGGGACCTCACCGACCCGGACACGCCGCGCACGATCGCCGAACGCGCAGGCCAGGGGCTGTTCGGGACGCTCGGGGCGATCGCCACCGAGCGCGGGTGGGACGTGACGCTGCGCTACGCGTTCCCGGCCGAGGCCCTGGCGGTCGGCCCGCTGGGCACGTTGATCATGCTCGTGGTCTCCACGGCCTCGCAGGTCCGGACGGAGCTCGTCCACGAGACCTGACGGCCGACCGGCCGCTGCTGCTCGCCCGTCCGGCCGTGTGATCGGCGCACCGCCGCCGACCGCCATCCACACCCCTCCCCCTGTCCCCAGGGCGGATGGCGCCCTGCGAGAGCGGTCGGGCGAGGCTGGCAGCATCGCCGGCCGTGAGCACCCCGACCGCGCCGGCGCCGGCGCCGCCGCGACGTGGCACCGGTTCGCTGGTGGTGCTGTGCGGTGTCCTGCTGCTCGCGACGGTGCTGCAGGGACCGCTCCTCGGGCTCCTCGACGGCGGCACGGTGCGCACGGCGGCGACGGTG
>JAQSWW010000267.1 GCA_029266415.1 Actinomycetospora sp.
CGATGGTGTTCGGCGCCGACCCGGACGACGCGCTGGGCTACGTCGCGGGGATGCAGTCGGGTCTGCTCGACGACCTCGACCCGGCCGCCCGCGACGACGCCCTCGCCGCCCTGCGCGCGGACCTCGTCGGGCACCACGACGGCGCCCACGGGGTCCGGTACGACTCGGCCACGTGGATCGTGCGTGCCCGCCGCGCCTGACGCCCTCCCGTTCGTCGACCGCCACGAGGTCCTCGTGGCCGCGCCGCCGCGCGTCGTCTGGGACGCCCTGCCCGGCGTGGGCGCGACCGTGCCCGGGTTCCGCGTCGCCGAGGCCGCGCCGGAGCGCCACCTCCTGCTGACCGGGCGCCACGCCTTCTCCCGCTACGCGCTCGGGTTCACCCTCGAGCCCGCCGTCGGCGGCACGCTCCTGGGCGCCACGACGCACGCGGAGTTCCCCGGCGCGCTCGGCCTGCTCTACCGGGTCGCGGTCATCGGGTCGGGCACCCACGGCCTGATCGTGCCGCGGATGCTGCGCGCGGTGCGGCGCCGGGCGGAGCGGGCGGCCGCATCATGACGCCGACCCGCGGAGCCGCACCGGGAGCAGGCGCGGATCGCTGAGCCCCGATGAGCCCGGGGTGGCAGCCCTGCGCGACCACGTGCCGACCGTCCGCGGTCGGGAGCTCCGCACGTCCCCGCGCCGGCGACCGGACGGGCCCGCGGGCTGCGACGGACGCCGCCTTACCCCAGGTCAGGGGCGGTGTGACGCTGGAGGGCTCCGCCGCCGACCTCTGGAGCACCCGATGACCTCCTCGACCGCCGACCCGACCTTCTACCGCTCGCCCGTCGAGGCCGCCGCTGCGCCTCCGGAGGAGCTCGCCTACGTCGTCGCCTTCGACCGGGCCGGGCAGCAGCCCGACGCCATGACCGTCGTCGACGTGGACCCGCGCTCGGACGGCTACGGGCGGGTCGTGGGCTGGACCGACCTCTCCACGGGCGCCGAGCTGCACCACTTCGGCTGGAACGCCTGCAGCAGCGCGCTGATGCACGAGGGGCACGACATGGACGGGTTGGCGCGCCGCTACCTGCTGGTGCCGGGCCTGCGATCGTCGGACATCCACGTCCTCGACACCCACCCGGACCCGCGCGCACCGACACGGGTGAAGACGATCAGCGCCGCCGAGCTCTCGACGAAGGCCGGGTACTCGCGGCCGCACACGCTGCACTGTGGACCCGAGGGGGTCTTCCTGACGTGCATCGGCGGCCCGCTGGACGACCCCGACGGCCCGGGCGGGATCGCACTGCTCGACCACTCCACGTTCGACGTGCTGGGCCCCTGGGAGACCGACCGAGGCCCCCAGCGCCTGGCCTACGACGCCTGGTGGCACCTGAACCAGAACGTGCTGATCTCCAGCGAGTGGGGCAGCCCGTCCATGATCGAGGACGGTCTGGTCCCCGAGCTGCTGCTCGGTGGGCGCTACGGGCACTCCCTGCACTTCTGGGACCTCGCCAAGGGCGTGCACCAGCAGAGCGTCGACCTCGGCGCCGAACACCAGATGGTCCTCGAGGTCCGGCCGTCCCACGACCCGGAGGCGACGTGGGGTTTCGTCGGCGTCGTCGTCTCCACCGCCGATCTCTCGGCGTCGGTGTGGCGGTGGCACCGCCACGGACCGGAGGCACCCTTCGAGCTCGAGAAGGTCATCACGATCCCGGCTGAACCCGCCGACCCCGACCTGCTCCCGCCGGCCCTGGCGCCGTTCGGTGCCGTGCCGCCGCTGGTCTCGGACATCGACCTCTCGGTCGACGACCGCTTCCTCTACGTCTCGTGCTGGGGCACAGGGGAGCTCAAGCAGTACGACGTGTCCGACCCGGCGCACCCGCGCGAGGTCGGATCGGTGCGCCTCGGCGGCATCATCGGCCGGCAGCCGCACCCGGCGGCGCCCGACCTGCCGCTGGCGGGCGGGCCGCAGATGGTGGAGGTCAGCCGGGACGGGCACCGGGTGTATGTGACCAACTCGCTCTACGGCGCCTGGGACGACCAGTTCTACCCCGACGGTGTCGGCGCCTGGATGGCGAAGCTGGACGTGGGCTCGGAGGGCGGGCTGACTCCGGACCCGCGCTTCTTCCCGCACGGCGACGAGTTCCGCGGCCGCCGGGTGCACCAGGTACGGCTGCAGGGCGGCGACGCGTCCTCGGACTCCTACTGCTACCGGTCCTGACGCGCGCTCAACGCACCGTCGTCCCCGTGCCCGCGAGCTTCGACGAGAGCGGGGTGTCGGGGAACGAGCGCAGCGTGCGCTTGAGTTCGGCGAACCCCCGCCACTGCGCGAGCGTCGCCACCGCGTCCCACAGCCGCAGCGCGTCGTCGCCCGACGGCGGCGCGTCGATCACGGGCCCGAACAGCGCCGGCCCGTCGGGCGGGCTGAACGACAGGATCGGCGTCCCCACGCCTCCGCCGCATCGCTGCGCGGCCTCCTCGGTCTCGGCGCGCAGGTCGTCGTCGCGGGCGGTGTCGTCGGCGGCGTCGGCGAGGTCGGCCGGCAGCCCGGCGCGCTCGAGCGCGGGGCGCAGGTCGCGGCGGCGCGCCATCTCGTGCATGACGGCACGGAAGTCGTCGCCCTCGGGCGGGTCGGCGTCCCACACCAGCGCGCCGAGCGCGGTGTAGAGGTCGCCGACCACCTCCGGCCCGTGCGCCTCCCGCGCGGCGTGCACCACCCGCAGCATCTCCAGCCCGCGTACGTGGCTGTCGGGGTACTCCTCCGACGCCCTGAGCCGCTCCTCGTAGCTGATCTCCTCGTTGAGGATCGCCAGCGACACCGGCCGCCAGGTCACCTCCAGTGGGCGCTGCCGCGCCACCTCGACCACCCACCGCGAGGTCACCCAACAGAACGGGCAGATGGGGTCGAAGAAGAACTCGAGTCGGTCGCTCACGCAGCGCCGGGTACCCGCGCGAGCACGTCAGCCGGCCCGGACCCGGTAGCGCAGGTGCGTCACGCGGCGGCCGGGCACCACGAGGTACGGATCGTCCAGCACGAGCTCCGGAGCGTCCTCGCCGAAGAACCGCTTGCCCCGGCCCAGCACGACGGGCGCGAGAGCGATCTCCACCTCGTCGACCAGCCCGGCCGCGAGGGCCTGGCCGCCGACGTCGCCGGCGGTCACCGAGACGTCGGCGTCCCCGGCGCGCTCGCGCGCCACCGCCACCGCGGCCTCGACGCCCTCGGTGACGAACGTGAACGGCGCTGTGCCGTAGTGGGCCCAGTCGGTGGGCACGCGGTGGGTGAGGACGACGACGTGCTCGCCGGCGGGCGGGCGGCCTTCCCAGCCTCCTGTGTGGTCGAAGAGGTGGCGCCCGATCACGCCGGACCGGATGCGTCCCCACTGCTCCCGCATCCAGGCCGCGCTCGACGCGCCCGTGCGGAACGGGCGCTGCTCGTCGCCCGCGTGGACGTCGACGTCCCCGGCGGTGAACCAGTCGAAGAGGGGACCCACCGAGTCGTCGGGACGGGCGATGAACCCGTCGAGCGACATCGTCGCCACCAGCACCACGGCCATGACCGGCCTCCTCGTCCCTCGGCAGGACACAACGGTATCGCTGCACAACCTTTTATTCAACCCGTGGGTTGAGCAAGGGCGCGGTGCCCGGCGCGGCACACCGCGTTTGGTAGACCGGGCACGGGCACGGTGCCGTGCCGCGCCCGGTGCGAGAGGTCAGCCCATGGAGTTCCGGCAGTCGAACAAGCTGCGCGACGTCTGTTACGAGATCCGCGGCCCGGTGGTCGAGCAGGCGAACCTGCTCGAGGAGGCGGGGCACAGCGTGCTGCGCCTCAACACCGGCAACCCCGCGCTGTTCGACTTCGAGGCGCCCGAGGAGATCGTCCAGGACATGATC
>JAQSWW010000101.1 GCA_029266415.1 Actinomycetospora sp.
CGCGACCGCGACCGCGACCGCGACAGGGACCGCGGCCGGCCGCCCGCGTCGCCACCCCGTCCTCCGCGCCCACCGCGCCCGGTGCGCGCCGAGCCCGACGACGAGGGCCGCGGCGGCCGCCACGCCCGCCGCATGATGCGCGTCGTGGTGGCCGTCCTGTCCGTGCTGGTGTTCGCCGTGTCCGGCACCGCCTGGGCGGCGCTCTCGGGCTCCGTCGGCACGATGGCCGGCGCGCTCGGCAGCGGCCCGGTCGGCGACGCCGCGGACGGGGCCACCGACATCCTGCTGGTCGGGGTCGACAGCCGCACCGACGCGCAGGGCCAGCCCCTGCCCGATGACGCCCTGCGCTCGCTGGGGGCGGGCGCCGCGGACGGCGTCGTCAACACCGACACGATGATGCTCGTGCGGGTGCCCAACGACGGCAGCCGCGCGGTCGCCTTCTCGATCCCCCGCGACAGCTACGTCGCGATCCCCGGCGCGTTCCGGCGCGACAAGATCAACTCGGCGTACCCGGGCGCGAAGTCGGACGAGGCCGTCCGCCTCGTGCAGTCCGGGACCACGGACCCCCGCGAGGTCGACGTCCGCTCGTCCGACGCCGGTCGCCGGGAGCTGGTGCGCGCGGTCGCGGAGCTCACGGGCCTGACGGTCGACCACTACGCCGAGGTCAACCTCATGGGCTTCTACACGCTGACCAACGCGATCGGCGGCGTCGACGTGTGCCTCAAGAACCCCGTGGACGACGAGCTCTCCGGCGCACGCTTCCCCGCCGGCCCCCGCACCGTCGCCGGGCACGACGCGCTCGCGTTCGTCCGCCAGCGCCACGGCCTGCCCCAGGGCGACCTCGACCGCATCCGCCGCCAGCAGGCGTTCCTCGCCTCGCTGTCGCGCAAGGTGCTCTCCAGCGGCACGCTCGCCGACCCCTTCACGCTGACGCGCCTGCTCGACGCGGTGCGCCAGTCGGTGGTGCTCGACGGCGACTGGGACCTGCTGCGCTTCGGCCAGCAGATGCAGGACGTCAGCGCGGGCGCGGTCGCGTTCCTCACCATCCCCACCAACGGCACCCGCTTCGTCGACGGCCGCGAGGTGCTCGACGTCGACCCCCGCGCCGTCCAGCGCTTCGTCACCGACGCCATCGGCCCGGAGGAGTCCGGGGGCGCCGACGAGGGCCCAGCGCCCGCGACGATTCCGGTCGACGTCCGCAACGCCTCGGGCACCGAGGGTGCCGCCGCCCGGGTCGTCGCGGTCCTGTCCGCTCAGGGCTACGCCCGCACCGTCGCGGGCAACGCCGAGGCCCCGGCCCCGCGCTCCGAGGTGCTCTTCGGGCCGGCGGGCGACGCGGCCGGCGCGCGGGTCGCCCGCAGCCTCGAGGATCTCCCGACCCGCTTCGACCCGGCGGTGCCGCCCAACGCCGTGCGGGTGGTGCTGGCCGCCGACTACGACGGGCCCGGCGCAGCCCCGCCCACGTCGACCTTCGGCGGGGGCGGCACCGGCACCGAGGGCGCGTCGACCGTCGCCGGCGCCGAGGCGCCGTCCCCCGTGCCGCCGCCCCAACCGGCGATCACCGCCGAGGGCGTGCCCTGCGTCGCATAGCGTGCGGGCCGATGACCGTCACCGACGCCCTCCTCGGCCCCCTGCTCGCCGCCGACCCCGCCCGCCCGCTGATCACGTTCTACGACGACGCCACCGGCGAGCGCGTCGAGCTCTCCGGCGCCACGTTCGGCAACTGGGTGGCCAAGACCGCCAACCTGCTGCGCGACGAGTGCGACGTCGAACCGGGGACGCCGGTGGCGGTGCTGCTCCCGGCGCACTGGCAGACCGCGGCGGCGCTGTGCGCGCTCTGGTGGTGCGGCGCCGAGGCCGTCGCCGACCCCGCGGGCGCCGACGTGGTGCTGGCCGCCGAGGACGCCCTGGAGCGGGCGGACGTGACGGGCGGCGCGAGGCTCGTCGTCGGCTTCTCGCTCGACGCCTTCGGACGCGGGCTCGGTGAGGCGCTGCCCGTCGGCGGCGTCGACTACGCGACCGAGGTCCGGGTGCACGGCGACCACTTCGACCCGCTCGCACCCGTCCCCGACGCCACGCCCGCCCTCGCCGGCGTCGCCGTCGCCGGCGTCGTCACCGGCGCGCGGGACCGGGCCGCCGCGCTGGGCCTCACCGCCGGCGACCGTGTCCTCTCCACCCTCGACTGGCCCCTCGCGACGGAGGGCGGGCTGGTGGACGGCCTGCTCGCCGTGCTGGCCGCCGGCGCCTCGCTGGTGCACGTGCGCCACCCGGCGGGCGACCAGGAGCGTCGCGCGAGCATCGAGAAGGTGACGCGCGTCCTCGGCCCGCCGTCCGGGCCGTGAGCGTCGTGAGCACCGCCCTGGTCACGACGCCGATCGCCCCGGAGCTCGTGCGCGGCGCCCTCGAGCGCACCGAGCACGGGCTCGCACCGCACCGCCTGCCCGCCCGGGCCCGCGCCCGGGGCGACAGCCAGATCGCCATGGCCGAGGCCCAGCCCTCGGGCGTCCGGCTCGTCCTGCGTACTCGCGCGACCGTCGTCGAGCTGGACATCCTGCGCACCCGCATCGGCTACCGCGGCCTGCCGCTGCGCGCCGACGGGGTCTACGACCTGCTCGTCGACGGGCGGCTCGCGGCGTGGGCGAGCACGACCGGCGGCCGCGTGCTGCTCCTCGACCCCGCCACGGGCACGACGGAGACCGAGCCCGGCCCGGTCGGCACCGTCCGCTTCGACGGGCTCCCCGACCGCGAGAAGGACCTCGAGCTCTGGCTGCCGCACAGCGAGATCACCGAGCTGGTGGCGCTGCGCAGCGACGCCCCGGTCGCCGCGGCGCCGGCCGGCGACCGGCCCGTGTGGGTCCACCACGGGAGTTCGATCAGCCACGGCTCGAACGCCGCGAGCCCCGCGACGACGTGGCCCGCGCTCGCGGCGGCCGCGAGGGGCGTCGAGCTGGTCAACCTCGGGTTCGGCGGCAGCGCGTTGCTCGACCCGTTCACCGCGCGGGCGCTGCGCGACACGCCCGCCGACCTGCTCAGCGTCAAGATCGGCATCAACATCGTCAACGCCGAGGTCATGCGCCGGCGCGCCCTCGGCCCCGCGGTCCACGGGTTCCTCGACACGATCCGCGAGGGGCGCCCGACGACGCCGCTGCTGGTGGTCTCGCCGATCCTCTGCCCGATCCACGAGGACATCCCGGGTCCCGGGGCGGTCGACCTCGACGACGAGGGCACCGTGCGTTTCCGCGCCACCGGTGATCCCACCGACGTCGCCGCCGGGCGGCTGACGCTGCGCGTCGTGCGCGACGAGCTGGCCCGCGTCGTGGCCCAGCGCGCGCCCGACGACCCGCACCTCGCGTACCTCGACGGGCGCGCGCTCTACGGCGAGGCCGACGCCGACCGGCTGCCGCTGCCCGACCGGCTCCACCCCGACGCCGCCACCCACGAGCTGATCGCCGAGCGCTTCGCCGCCCTGGCGTTCGGACCGGGAGGACCCTTCGCGAGGCCCTCGGGACCTCAGCCCCGCGGCGTCGGCGGCTGACCCGGGTAGCCACCTTGCTGCGGGTAGCCCTGCTGCGGGTAGCCCTGCTGCGGGCAGCCGCCCTGCTGCGGGTAGCCCTGCTGCCCGTACCCCTGCTGCCCGTAGCCCTGCTGCGGGTAGCCGCCCTGGCCGTACCCCTGCTGGCCGTACCCCTGCCCGTAGCCCTGCTGCGGGTAGCCGCCCTGGCCGTAGCCCTGCTGCGGGTAGCCCGGGTAGCCGCCGTAGCCCTGGTCGTACCCGACCGGCGGGTAGCCGGCGCCGATCATCGCGTCCTGCTTCGGGTTCACGCCCCACTGGTTCACACCGGGGTGGCCGTCCTCGACGTAGAAGACGATCAGGACGATCGAGCCGAACGGGATCAGCGAGAGCAGCTGGAACCAGCCGGACCGGCCCGTGTCGTGGAGCCGGCGGGCGCCGATCGCGAGGCTCGGCACGATCGTGCCGAGGATGTAGATGAACGTCAGGCCGAAGATGCCGGTCGACACCGCGAGCAGCACGTCGACGAGGATCACCGCGATGTAGAAGACCGCCCAGAACAGCGTGTACATCCAGTACTCGGTACGCCGGGCCCTCCCCTCGAAGTCGGCGTACTGCTGGAGCGCCTTCAGGAACCACTGCATGGGGAGGACCTCTCACGGGCGTCGTGGCCGGGAGCCGCTCGCGTCGCGGCCCTGTCGCGGCTGCAGATTAGCCCCGGCGGGTGAGCGCACGACGCCCCACGGACGACGACACCGGACCCGACGGCTGCCGGATCCGGTGTCGTGTGTCGTGCCGGGGTGCGTGACCTCAGGCGGTGGGCGCCGGGGGCTGACCCTGGTAGCCCTGCTGCTGCGGGCCCTGCTGGTAGCCGGGCTGCTGCGGGTAGCCCTGCTGCGGGTAGCCGCCCTGGGGGTAGCCGCCGGCCATGGCGTTCTGCTTGGGGTCCGGGCCGTACTGGTTCGGGCCGGGCGTGCCGGCGATGCAGTAGAACACCAGCAGGACGATGCCGCCCACGATCGGGACGAGGCCGATGAGGATCCACCAGCCGGTGCGGTCGGTGTCGTGCAGGCGGCGCACGGCGACGGCCAGGGACGGGATCAGCACGGCGAGCGAGTAGAGACCGCTCAGCAGGCCGCCACCGAACTGGAAGCCCGTGCCCGTGGCGGCGAAACTGGCCGTCCCGATGAGCACGTCGATCAGGGCGAGCACGACGTACGCGATCGCGTTGAACAGCACGAACATCCAGAACTCGGTGCGCCGCGCACGCCCGCTGAAGTCGGCGTACTGCTTGAGCACCTTCAGGTACCACTGCATGGGAGACCTCTCACGGAGCGTCGTGGCTGGGCCGCTCCCGTTGCGGCCGCTGTCGCCTGGGCAGAGTAGCTCCACGTACGCTCCGTGAGCATTACTCCGGACGGGTTACTTCGTCAGGAGGCTCCGCGCCATGACCATGCGTTGGATCTGGTTCGTGCCCTCGTAGATCTGCGTGATCTTGGCGTCGCGCATCATCCGCTCGACCGGGAAGTCGACGGTGTAGCCGGCGCCGCCGAAGAGCTGCACCGCGTCCGTGGTCACCTGCATCGCGGTGTCCGAGGCGAAGCACTTGGACGCCGAGGCGATGAGCCCCATGTTCGGCACGCCCCGCTCGGCCCGGGCGGCCGCGGCGTAGACGAGGTGGCGGGCGGCCTCGGTGTTCATCGCCATGTCGGCGAGCATGAACTGGACGCCCTGGAAGTCGGCCACGGCCTTGCCGAACTGGTGGCGCTCGCGCACGTAGTCGACGGCGGCGTCGAGGGCCCCCTGGGCGATGCCGACGGCCTGCGCGCCGATGGTCGGGCGCGTGTGGTCGAGGGTGGCGAACGCCGTCTTGAGCCCCGTGCCCGGCGCCCCGATCATCCGGCGACCCGGCACCCGGCAGTTCTCGAAGTAGATCTCGGTGGTGGGCGAGCCCTTGATGCCGAGCTTGTGCTCCTTCGGCCCCACCGAGAAACCGGCGTCGTCCTTGTGCACCACGAACGCCGAGATGCCGTTGGCACCCTTGTCCGGGTCGGTCTTCGCCATGACCGTGTACCAGTCGGAGACGCCGCCGTTGGTGATCCACGCCTTGGTGCCGTTGAGCACCCAGTCCTCGCCGTCCTGCTGCGCGCGCGTGCGCATCGAAACGGTGTCCGACCCGGCCTCGCGCTCGGAGAGCGCGTAGCTGATCATCGACTCGCCCGAGGCGATCGAGGGCAGGACCTCCTGCTTCAGCTCCTCGGAGCCGGACAGGATGATCGGCATCGAGCCGAGCTTGTTCACCGCCGGGATCAGCGACGCCGACGCGTCGACCCGGGCGACCTCCTCGATCACGATGCAGGCGACGATCGAGTCCGCACCCTCGCCGCCGTACTGCTCGGGGATGTGGATGGCGTGGAAACCGGCCTGGGTCAGGGCCGCGCGCGCCTCGGTGGGGAACCGGGACTGCTGGTCCACCTCGAAGGCGTGCGGCGCGATCTCCTTCTCGGCGAGGGCGCGGATCGACTCGCGCAGCGCGTCGCGCTCCTCGCCGAGGCTGTACAGGTCGAAGTCCGGATCCACGACGGTCCCTCCACACACGGCTGCGTTGCGCCCTCACGGTACTCGGACGTCCTACCGTTGTGGGGGGGTCCGCGGTGCCGGGGCGGGTGAGGTCCCGGCTACGCCCGGTCGGCCACGGCCGGACCGGCCGGCGCCACCGGCATCGGCGCGCGCCGGGCGAAGCCGGGCGCGTGCTCGGGCCGCAGCCCGACGCCGATGAGGTAGGCGGGGACGATCGTCACCGCCGGGACCCTCTCGGCGAGGCGCTGCACGATCTTCGGCGGGCCGGCGCGCCGCCCCGCGAGGGTCGGGCGGACCAGCGCGCGGTGCATGAACCGCTGGAGCGTCTGCACCGCGATCGTGGGCAGCAGCCGGCGGCGCCGGACCCCGTCGAGCTCGGCCCCGGTCACGCGGCCCCCACCGCGCTGACGGCGCTGCAGCGGCGCGGCCAGCAGCGTGGCCGCGGCGACGGCGTCCTGGACCGCGAGGTTGATGCCGACGCCGCCGATGGGCGACATCGCGTGGGCGGCGTCGCCGAGGCAGAGCAGCCCGTCGACGTGCCAGCGCCGCAGCCGGTCGAGGCGGACGTCGAGGTGCTTGACCTCGTCCATGCTCGTCAGGGCGTCGACGCGGTCGGCGAGGTCCGGGGCGAGTTCCGCGACGTCGGCACGGAAGGCCTCGATGCCCCGGGCCCGCAGCTCGGCGTCGCGACCCTTGGCCGCGATGTAGGCGACCTGGAAGTACCCCTCGCGCGGGATCACCACCCCCAGGCGCCCGCGGGCGATGCGCGGGGTGAGGGCCGCTGTCGCGTCCTCGGCCGGGCGCGGCAGCCGGAACCACCAGACGTCCATGGGGCACGGGAAGTCGAGGACCTCGAGCCCCGCCCCGGCCCGTGCCGCCGACCCGCGCCCGTCGCAGGCGACGGTGAGGTCCGCGGCGATCTCGCCGGGGACCCCGGCCGCAGTGCGGTACTCCACGCCGGTGACGGCGCCGTCGGGGCCGCGGCGCAGGCCCGTGACCTCGGTGCTCATCCGCAGGGTGAACGTGGGCTCCTCGGCCCCGGCGTCGGCGAGCAGGTCGAGCAGGTCCCACTGCGGGACCATCGCGATGTAGGGGTGGCGGACACGACCGGCGAGGCGGCGCAGGTCGCCGATGGCGAGGATGGTGCCCTCGGTGTCCACCGGGAAGCCGACCCGGTCGAGACGGCTCTGCGGCAGGGCGTCGAAGCGCTCCCCCAGCCCCAGCTCCTCGAGCAGGTCGAGCGTCGTCGGGTGGACGGTGTCGCCGCGGAAGTCGCGCAGGAAGTCCGCGTGCTTCTCCAGGACGGTCACCTCGACCCCCGCCCGGGCCAGCAGCAGCCCCAGCACCATCCCGGCCGGGCCGCCACCGACCACACAGCACGTCGTGCGCTCCATCGTCCCCACCTCTCGCGATCTCAACGCCCGTTGAATCCGAGTGTGCACCGGTGCCGAGTAGAAATCAACGACCGTTGAGAAGTGGGTAGTGTCGCGGGGGTGGCGAGCAGCGACAGCCCGGGCAACGGCGGCCGCCGGGGGCGGCGCCCGGGCGACTCCGGCACGCGGGAGGCGATCCTCGACGCGGCGCGCGCCCGCTTCAGCAGCGAGGGCTTCCGGGGCGCGACCGTCCGCGCCATCGCCGGCGACGCCGGGGTGGACCCGGCGCTGGTGATGCACTTCTTCGGCACCAAGCAGGCGCTGTTCGTGGCCGCGATGGAGTTCCCGCTCGACCCGGCCGAGATCGTCCCCCGTCTCCTCGGTCCCGGGGTCGACGGGCTGGGCGAGCGGCTGCTGCGCTTCCTGCTCGGGATCATCGACGAGCTCGGTGACGCGAACCCGATGCTCGGCCTCGTGCGCTCGGCCGTGACCCACCCCGACGCGGCCCGGATGATGCGGGAGTTCCTGGGTGAGGCGATCCTCGACCGCATCGCGGCGGGCATCGACGCCGACCGGCCTCGCCTGCGGGCGGACCTGTGCGCCTCGCAGATCGTCGGGATCCTGGTGGCCCGCCAGATCCTCGCGCTGCCCGAGCTCGCCGCGGCCGACCGCGAGCTCCTCGTCGGGATCTACGGCCGGACGATCCAGCGCTACCTCACGGAGCCCCTCGACTCCTCCTGAGCCCTGGCCGTGAGCGCGGCGTCCTTCTCGGCGACGGTCTCGGCCAGCCCGGCCTGGAAGCGCTCCATCGCCCGCGCGAGCCCCGGGTCGGAGGCGCCGAGGATCCGCACGGCGAGCAGCCCCGCGTTGCGCGCCCCGCCGATCGACACCGTGGCCACCGGCACCCCGGCGGGCATCTGCACGATCGAGAGCAGCGAGTCCATGCCGTCGAGGTGGGTGAGCGGCACCGGGACGCCGATCACCGGCAGGACGGTGGCCGACGCGACCATGCCGGGCAGGTGCGCCGCGCCGCCGGCGCCCGCGACGACCACCCGCACGCCCCGGCCCGCCGCCGACGCCGCCCAGTCGAGCATCGCCCGCGGTGTGCGGTGGGCGGAGAGCACGCGCGCCTCCCAGCCGACGCCGAACTCGTCGAGCGCCTGCGCCGCCGCGCGCATGGTGGGCCAGTCGGAGTCGCTGCCCATGACGATGCCGACGGGCGGAGCCGTCTCCGGGGTGCTCACGCGTGCGGGTCCCATCCGTCGCTCCACACGCCCGTGGAGAGGTGGTCGGCGGCCAGCCGGGCGCTGCGGCGCACGTCGTCGAGGTCCCCGACGTCGCTGCCGCGCACGGTCACGTGCCCGATCTTGCGCCCCGGGCGCTCGGCCTTGCCGTAGAGGTGCACGCGCGCCTCGGGGAAGCGCGCGAAGGTGTGGTGCAGGCGCTCGTCGACCCGCATCGCGGGGACGGGGTCGCCGCCCAGGACGTTGGCCATCACCGTGACCGGCGCGGTGGTCACCGTGGCGCCGAGGGGGTAGTCGAGCACGGCCCGCAGGTGCTGCTCGAACTGCGAGGTCGCCGAGCCCTCGATCGTCCAGTGCGCCGAGTTGTGCGGGCGCATGGCGAGCTCGTTGACGATCAAGGCCGGCCCGTCGACCCCATTTGTCTCGAACAGCTCCACCGTGAGCAGGCCGACCACGCCGAGCGCGTGGGCGATCCGCAGGGCGAGCTGCTCGGCCTCCTCGGCGCGTCCGGGGTCGAGGCCGGGGGCGGGCGCGAGCACCTCGGTGCAGATGCCGTGCTCCTGCACCGTCTCGACCACCGGCCACACCGCGGCCTGCCCGAACGGCGAGCGGGCGAGGACGGCGGCGAGCTCGCGGCGCAGGGCCACCCGCTGCTCGACCATGAGCGGCGTACCGGCCCCGATGAGCTCGGCGACGGTGGCGCGGGCGTCCTCGGCGTCGTCGAGCACCCAGACGCCGCGCCCGTCGTAGCCGCCGCGCACGGCCTTGAGCACCACCGGCCAGCCGTGCTCAGCGGCGAAGGCGGTGACGTCGTCCACGCCCGCGACGGGCGCGAACGGGGGCACGGGCTCGCCGAGCTCCGCGAGCCGGGTGCGCATGACGAGCTTGTCCTGGGCGTGGAGCAGGGCGTCGGGGCCGGGGTGGACGGTGTGGCCCTCGGCGAGCAGGGCGCGCAGGTGGTCACCGGGCACGTGCTCGTGATCGAAGGTCACCGCCTCGGCGCCGGCGGCGGCGCGGCGCAGGGCGTCGAGGTCGCGGTGGTCGCCCAGCACGACGTCGGGGGCGACGAGCGCGGCGGGCTCGTCCGGCCCCGTCGCGAGCACCCGCAGCGACTGGCCGAGCGCGACCGCCGCCTGGTGCGTCATCCGCGCCAGCTGACCCCCGCCGATCATGGTCACCACGGGCAGACCGGTGCGCTCGTCCACAGCTGGGGGACCGTACGCGGGAGACGAAGCGGAGCTCGACCCGGCTGCGGGTGCTCAGGCCCGCTGCGGCGTCGGCTCGGTGTCCTCGGTGTCCTCGGTGTCCTCGTCGGGCCTCGGCTCCTCGTCGCGCAGCCGCCCGAGCAGCGCGCACGCCTCGTCGTGGGTGGTGGGCAGCGGCTCGACGCGCACCGACGGCATCCCGACCAGGCCCTCGGCAGCGGCCAGCCGCCGCTCGACGAGGCGCTGCAGCACGGCGGCGCGCTCGGTGATCCCCTCGCGCGGGGCGAGCACCACCACGGTGCCGCGCCCGACGACGGCGATCGACTCGCCGGCGTCGAACACCACGCCGGCGGCCTCGCCGGCGATCGTCAGCGGCGCCACCCGCCGCCAGTCACGCACGTCGAGGGCGAGCACGACGAGCGCGCGGTCGGCGCCGGCGTCGCGTCCGTGGGCGCGCGCGGCGCGGTAGACCTCGGCGAGGCGGTTGCGCAGGTAGCGGACGCTCGCGAGCCCCGACAGCGGGTCGACGGCCGCGGTCTCGGCGAGGTCGCCGCAGGCCACGTCGGTCCACGCCAGTGACACCGCGCGCAGCAGCCGCACCCCGTCGGGGCCCCGGCCGGCGCCGCGGACGTCCGCGACGTGGTCGGCCCCGGTCCCCGATGCGCCGGAGACGGCGGTGTTGAGCGCGGCGAGGTCGGTGAGCGTCTCGGCGAGCCCCACCCCCGCCCCGGCCCGGGCGCCGGCCCAGCGCGCGAGGGCGCGCTCCACGGCGCGGTCGCGGGCGTCGCGGTCCTCGTGGCGCGCGGTGACGACGTCGCAGACCACGTCGACGGCCGGATCGGGCCACTCCGCGGCGGCGGCCCAGCCGAGCGCGCAGCTGCACGCGAACCACCGTTCCCGCAGACTCGCGGCCGGCGCGGAACCACCCGGCCGTCCGACCAGGCGCGGCCGCCCCGCCGACCCCGGTCCGCCGACACTCCCGCCGGCTGTCTCGCTGTCCGTCACGCCGTCCATCCCCCGGCCCACCTCCGGCGTCGCATCGTGCCCGTCCCGTGGGGGGCGTGTTCGCCCCCGGGCAGGAGACGCGCGAGGTCGTCATCCATGACGGTGACGATCACCGGTTCGGCCGCACGGAGCCCGTCACACTCGGCCGGACGGGTGAGGGGGGTTGGGCGGGGATGACGGCGGACGAGCACGGCCGTGCGCCCGACCCGTCCCGTGGCGCGTCCGGAGGTGACGGTCCGGGCGGGGAGGACCCCCGCAGCGACGCCGAGCTCATCGCCCGCCTGCGTGGCCGCGGCGCCGACCAGGACTCCACCGCCGCGTTCGCGACGCTCTACGCCCGGCACCACGACGCGGCGCGCGCCCTGGCCCGCCAGCTCGCCCGCTCCCCCGCCGACGCCGACGACCTCGTGGCGGGCGCGTTCACGCGCATGCTCGAGGTGCTGCGCGCCGGCCGCGGACCGACCGAGGCGTTCCGCGCCTACCTGCTGACCTCGGTGCGCCACCTCGCCTACGACCGCACCCGCGCCGAGCGCCGCCTCGACCTCACCGACGACCTCGCCGGCGTGCACGGCGCCGACCCCGAGGTCACCGTCGTCCCCTTCACCGACACGGCGCTCGCCGGGCTCGAGCGCACACTCGCTGCCCAGGCGTTCGCGACGCTGCCCGAGCGCTGGCAGGCCGTGCTCTGGCACCTCGAGGTCGAGGGCGACAGCCCGGCCGACATCGCCCCGCTGTTCGGGCTGACCCCGAACGCCGTGTCCGCGCTCGGGTACCGGGCGCGCGAGGGACTGCGGCAGGCCTACCTGCAGGAACACCTCGCCGCGGGTTCCGGGCGTTGGGACCGGCGCCACCGCGACACCGGCGAGCGCCTCGGCGCCTACACGCGGGGAGGCCTCTCGCGCCGCGACGCGCAGCGGGTCGAGGTCCACCTCGCCGAGTGCGACGAGTGCCGCGCGCTGGCCGACGAGCTGCGCGAGGTCAACTCCGGCATGGTCCGGGCGGTCGTGGCGCCCCTCGTGCTCGGCGCGGGCCTCGTGGGCTACCTCTCCTCGCGCGGCAGCACGGGCACGATCGCGCTGGACGCGACCACCGGCGAGCTGGCCGTCGCGGGCGGCGGCGCGCTGGGTGTGCTCGGCGCGCTGACCGGGCTCACCGGGGTCACCGGCGCCGTGCGCCCCGCCGTGACCGGCCGCCTCGGACCCGTCGGCGGGGTCGGGCTCGCCGGCGCCGTCGGGCTCGGGGCCTTCGTGCTCGGCGACGCCCTGGAGCCGGCGCCGGTCCCGCCGGTCGCCGCGCCCGCCCCCGGTGCGGTGCTGCCCGCGCCGCCGCCGGTCGCGGTGCCGCCACCGGGTCCGGCGCTGCCCGGTCCGGTCCCGCTCGCCCTGCCCCCGCTCGTGCTCTCCGACCCCGCCCTCGACGTCCCGGGGCTCACGCGCGCCGACTCCCCGCCGGGGCCGGGCTCGCGGGCCGGACGCGAGCGCGCCACGGGCGGCGGGGGCGGGGACACGGCGCGGGCGACCGGCCGCGGACACCCGTCGGTCGCCGATCGGGACGGGGACAGCGGCACCGCGGGCCGAGCACGGGACCGCGACCGCGGCGGCCGCGGCGGCACCGACCACGCGTCCGCCGCCCGCAGCGCCTCCCCGCGGGAGGACCGCCCGGCCCGCCCCGACCGGGTCGACTGCGCCCTCACCGTGCGCCTGCCCATCGTGGGCGCGGCCGCGGCACGGTGCCCGACCGGCCCTCGGTGACCCGGAGGCCTCACTACACTCCGCCCCGATGACCCATCAGCGGGCACGCGCGCTGCCGCTCCCCCCGGCGATCCGGGACCGCGCCGCGCGCCTGGCGGGACGTCACGGCGAGTTCGTCAAGTTCGCGCTGGTCGGCGCGATCGCGTTCGTCGTGGACACGGCCGTGTTCGTCACCGCCAAGTCCACGGTGCTCGAGCCCAAGCCGGTCACGGCGAAGGTCCTCGCCGTGCTCGTGGCGACGATCGTCGGCTACGTGCTCAACCGCGAGTGGTCGTTCCGCCTGCGCGGGGGGCACGGCCGCCCGCACGAGGCGCTCCTGTACTTCGCCGTCTCCGGGGTCGCGTTGGCCGTCAACGCCGCGCCCCTGTGGTTCTCGCGCTACGTGCTCGACCTCGCCCAGCCCGCGGTCTCGTCGCTCACCGAGCACGTCGCCGACCTGGTGAGCGCGCAGATCATCGGCACGCTGCTCGCGATGGTCTTCCGCTGGTGGGCGTTCCGCCGCTGGGTCTTCCCCGACGAGGTCGGCCCGCTGCGCTGAGCCCTCCGAGCAGGGACGACGCGGCTCGGCCGCTCGGCGTGACCGGCTCCCGGCCCGATCGGGCGAAGCGCGTGCCCCGACCGAGACGCACGACTCCGTCGGGTGGCGCTGACGACGACCGCCGGTCTCCGACGGTGCACCGGTCGTCGCCCGAACGCGCGGAGGGAGCCAAGGTTCTTGATACTTTCGGTACCGCCTGCCCGGCACCGGAACGCGGAGGAGGACCAGCTGTGCCCAGGATGCCCTGCCCGCACCGACCCGCCGCCCGAGCCGTCCCGCCCCGGGCGGGTCACGACGAGCTCGAACAGTGCGACGGGCTGATGGTGCTGGTCCTGGACCCCGTGACCGGGGCGGCCGACACCTACGGGCCCTACCCCGCGAGCCGCGCCCGCGCCGAGGCCGACGGCCGGCGCCAGGAGCTCGACGCCGAGGACCTCACCGACGTGACGGTCGCGCTCGTCCGCCACCACCGGCCCCGGCAGTAGACCGAGCCCCGTCAGGCGTCGTCCCGGTCCGTCGAGGTCGACAGCGGCTCCCACCGCTCGAGGTCGTCGGCGATCCGCGTGAGGCGCGTCCGGATCCCGGTCACCGCGTCGCGGCCCAGGGGCAGGCGCAGCGGAGGATCCTCGGCCTCGAGGGCGCGCAGGATCGCGACGGCCGCCTTGTCGGGTTCGCCGGGCTGGGTGCCGTCGCCGCCGGTGACGAACGCCCGCGTGGGCCCGACGGTGTCGGAGTACTCGGGCATCGGCGTCGAGAGCACCGCCGCGCCCGGGCGGAAGAGATCGGTGCGGAACGCGCCGGGCTCGACGACCAGGAACCGGACGTGCGGGCACTCCTGCGCCACGGTCTCGGTGAGGCCCACGAGCGCGAACTTGGTGGCGCAGTAGACCCCGAAGCCGGGCACGGTGACCTGCCCGCCGACCGAGGACATCTGCACCACGGTCCCCGACCGCTGCGCGCGGAAGTGCGGCAGCGCGGCGCGGGTGAGCAGCGCCGGTCCCA
>JAQSWW010000102.1 GCA_029266415.1 Actinomycetospora sp.
GGCTGGATCGCGCCCGCCGAGTGCACCGAGGTCAGGGTGACGCTGACCGAGAACGAGCGGCTGATCTACGCGACGGCGGAGCCGGAGGAGCGCTACAAGCTGTGCTCCACGGCCGACACGAAGCTGCCCGTGGTCAGGGCGATCCTCGACCGGCACCCGGACGAGCCGACGCTGGTGATCGGCGCGTACCTCGACCAGCTCGACGACCTGGGTGCGGCGCTGGACGCGCCGGTGATCCAGGGGTCGACGAAGAACAAGGAGCGCGAGGTCCTGTTCGACCGGTTCCGCCGGGGCGAGCTGCGCACGCTGGTCGTGTCGAAGGTCGCGAACTTCTCCATCGACCTGCCCGACGCCTCCGTCGCGATCCAGGTGTCGGGGACGTTCGGGTCCCGGCAGGAGGAGGCCCAGCGCCTCGGCCGCATCCTGCGGCCCAAGGTCGACGGGCGTCAGGCGCACTTCTACTCCGTGGTGGCCCGCGACTCGGTCGACGCCGAGTACGCCGCCCACCGCCAGCGTTTCCTCGCCGAGCAGGGCTACGCCTACCGGATCGTCGACGCCGACGACCTCCTCGGCCCGGTGATCCCCGACGTCGAGAGCGAGGGCGAGCCGGAGGCCGAGCGGCCCGACCCCTCGGCCTGAGCCCCCTCCCCGGCGTGTTCCGGGCGCGCCGTCCAGCACACCGCCGTGCCGTCGACGGCGACGACGCCGTCGTCGCGCGTCACGCGCACCCCGAGCGTGGTGATCGGCTTGTCCGGGCGCGCGGCCGTCACCTCGACCGACCCGGTGATCACGTCGCCGGGCCGGACGGGGGCGAGGAAGCGCAGGTCGAGCTGCAGGAACACGCTGCCCGGCCCGGGGAGGTCCTCGGCCACCACGGCGTTGAGCACGGCCGTGGTGACGCCGCCCTGGACGACGACGCCGCCGAAGCGCGTCGCCGCGGCGAAGTCCTCGTCGTAGTGCAGGGGGTTGCGGTCGCCGGAGATCGCCGTGAACAGCTCGATGTCCCGGCGCGTGACCAGCCGCGACCGGTCGGCCCGCTGGCCCACCCGCGGCCCGCTCCGGTTGCTCGACGTCCCCATGTCGGGCTCCTCCCTCGTCGGTGGCCCGGGTCCTGGTCCGGGCGCCGACGACGCTAGGAGCGCCCCCGGCCGGGGCCGAGGGCACGCACTGCCCATCTGCCGCGCCGGACTGCCCACATCTCGTCCACTCAGCGGACGAGGGCGCCGAGACGTTCCGCGCGCGTCACCGCGTCCTGCCGCGAGGTGGCACCGAGCTTGGACAGCACGGCCGAGACGTGGTGGTCGACCGTGCGCACCGAGAGCACGAGACGCTCGGCGATCTCGGCGTTGGTCAGGCCGTCGGCGAGCAGGCCGAGGATCTCGGCCTGCCGCCCGGTCAGCCCCACGGGGTGGGCCCGCGTGACCGCCTGCGGGCCGCGGGGTACCGACCGGGCGCCGAGGCTGCGCAGACGCCGGCGGGCCCGAGCGGCCGCCGGGACCGCGCCGAGCCGGTCGAACACCTCGAGGGCCTCGCCGATCGCGGCCAGGTCGCCGTCCTCCGCCAGCTCCAGGGCCCGCTCGTACGGGGCACCGAGGCGCGCGAAGGCGTCGGCCGCGGCCCGCCGGTCGCCGCGCAGGCCCGCCGCGAACTCCTCCGGGCAGCCGGGGAACGCCGCTGCGGGCTCGCCGAGCCGGTGCAGCCACCGCAGCACCTCGCCGCGGTGACGCTCGTGGCCGCGGGGGCGCAGGTCGGACAGGAACGCCCTCGCGGCGGCGATCGCGCCCGCGGCGTCCGTGCCGTCCCGCGCCCACGCCTGCTCGAGGTCGGCGAGCACGGTGGCCGTCGTGGTGAAGCTGTTGCCGGCCCGCGCGCTCACCGGGCGGGCCTCGGCCAGCAGGTCGGGGGCCTCGGGTGCGCCCCGGCGCGCGGCGATCCGCGCGAGGTGGGGCACCGCGAACCGGTCGAGGCCCTCCCCGCGCATGGCGCGCAGACCCTCCTCGGCGCGGTCCCAGTCGCCCCGCAGGAGCCGGAGCTGGTGGCGGAACCACTCACGGTTGAGGTCGAGCGTCCGGAACTCCCGGTCGCGGCCGTACTCCCGGCCCGCGTCGAGGTAGCGCTCGACCTCGTCGAACCGGCCCACGGCCCACAGCCCGCAGACGGTGTTGAGGTAGCCGATCATGACGCCCTGGTGATCGGCGGCCGCGCGGGCGAGCGCGATGCCGCGGTCGCAGTCGGCGAGCCCGTCGGGGTCGCCGAGCTGCAGCGCGGAGCGTCCGCGGAACACCCGGCCGATCCCGTCGAGGTCGTGCGCGCCGAGACGCTCGGCCATCGCGAGGGCCTCGTCGAGCCGCGCGATCGCCTCCTCCTCGCGGTCGAGATTGACCAGCAGCGTGCCGAGGAACGTCGTCGCGTACACCCGGGCGACGCTGTCGCCGCGGTCGGCGAGCAGGGCGACCGCCCGCTCGCCGGAAGCCAGCGCCTCCCCGATGCGCCGGTCGGCCCACTGCAACACCGAGAGGCTCGCCAGGGCGACCGCCAGCGGCTCCGGCTCGCCGATCCCTTCCCGCAGGCGCACGGCGGTCGCCGCGGCCTCGGCGCCGGCGGCGGGCCGGTCCCCGTGGTACTGGGTCCAGGCGTAGGCCTCCGCCACGCGAGCGTGGTCCGCGGGGGTCAGCAGGTGCGCCCGGGCGAGGGTCTGCTCGTGGTGCCCGGCGGCCTGCTGCGGCGCCCCGGCCCGTACGGCGCGCTCCGCGGCCGCGGACGCCCACGCGACGACCGCCGCGTCGTCCCCGGCGGCCGCCGCGTGGTGGACGACCCGGGCCGGGTCGGGGTCGGGCTGCGCGAGCAGGGCGGCGAGGACGCGGGCGTTGAGCCGGATGCGCTCCCCCACGGCTTCGAGGTCACCGAGCAGGACCCGCGCGAGGGGCAGTCCGACGCCCGCGGGCACGACGCTGAGCTGCTCGAGGTGCCGCTGCGTCGGGGGTTCCAGCCGGCCGACGCGGGCCAGGACGGCGTCGACGACGGTCGCGGGCACCGAGCCGTCGCCCGCGGCGAGGACCTCCGAGACGTAGAAGGGGTTGCCCCCGGTCATGGCGTAGAGCTCGGCGGTGGTCAGCGTCGTACCGCCCGACCAGCAGGCCACCGCCGCGCGGGACAGAGGCGCCGGCGCGACGCGGTGCACGGCGGGTCCCTGCAGCTCGCCGAGCAGGCGCCGTAGCACCGGGGACTCCACCTCGCCGTCGCGGTAGGTCAGCACGACCACCGCCGGGAGCCCGTCCACCCGTCGGCCCACCCAGCGGATGGCGTCGAGGGTCGCCTCGTCCGCCCAGTGCACGTCCTCGACCACGAGCACCGTCGGTCGGCCCGGCGCGGCGAGCTCCCGACCGAGGGCCTCGAGGGCCTCGTCGCGGCCGCGGCGCAGCGCGGCGGCGAGGGGTCCGTGCGGGACGGCGGCCGCGGCGTCGTGCAGGGGGCCCAGCGTGCGGGGCGTGATCAGGTCGTCGCACGCCCCGACCAGCACCCGGGCCCGGTCGGAGACCTCGCGCGTGAACGCCCGCACGAGCGTGGTCTTGCCGATCCCGGCCTCGCCGGACACGAGCACCACCGAACCGGAGCCCGCGGCGGCACCCGCGAGGACCTCGGAGAGCGCGCGGAGCGCGTCGTCGCGCTCGAGCAGCACCCCCAGCACACCCCCGATGGTGCGCCGACACGCCGGGCAGGGCCACCGTCCGTCCTGCCTACCGGGGGCGTCCGACAGGCGTCACGATCCCGGGTCCCGGGCGGGCGGCCGGCTCGCGGGAGCGCGTGAGCGCGAGCCAGAGACCCGCCGTGCCCCCGACGAACACGAGCCCGGTGGCGAGGCCCTCGACCTGCAGGGGGACCAGGCCGAGGACCGGTCCGGGGAGCACCGCGGCGGCGACGACCGCGGCGTAGGCCGGCGGCGCGAGGGCCCGCAGCACCCGGTCCCCGTCGGCGGGGGCCCGCAGGTACGCGACGGCCTCGGCCAGCCCGGCGAGCCCGCCGACGACGAAGAACGCCCGCCAGAACAGCGCGTCGCCCCCGGAGAGGACCGACCCCAGCCCCATCACGCCCGGCAGGAAGAACATGAGCGTGGTGTGCAGGCTCGCCCGGTGCCGGGTCGGGTCCTGACGCCAGCGGGGGTCGAGCCCCAGCACGACGAACCACAGTCCGAGCAGGGTGAAGCTCACGGTCGTGAGCAGCTGGTAGAAGCTGAGCGCGGCGTTCACCGGTCGTCCCCCGTCGCGAGCGCGAGGACACCCAGGCGGTGCAGGTTCGTGAGCTCGTCGGCGACCATGACGATGCCGCTGATGCGGCCGTCGGTGAGCGTCAGGACGTCGATCACGCGGAGGTCGACGGGCAGGCCGGTCGCGGGCACCGTCCCCATCGGTGTCGTGATGGGGCCGGTGTGGGTGCCGGTCATGCGGAAGGCCACGACGACTTTGCCCGGGGCCTCGACCCGCTCGAGGACCTCGCGGCAGGGTCCGCCGTAGGCGGTCTGGGTCGCGCGGGCGCGGGCGAGCAGGTCGGCGAGCGACATCGCCGCGCCGTTGATCGTCACCGGGTCGGTGTAGAGCGCCCCGAACGCGGCGAGCGCGGCCGTGTCGTCGGCGGGCAGCGGGGTCGACCAGAGGTCGAGCAGGCGCGTCACGATGTCGGTGGTGGTGGTCACGGGTCCTCCCGAGAGGGGTGGGTGTCAGGCCCCGGCGAGGTCCGCCACGAGGCCCAGGCGCGCGGCTTCGGCGGCGGCCTCCCGCCGGCCCGCCACGCCCAGCTTCTGGAGCACGGCCGATACGTGGTGGTCGACGGTGCGCACCGAGAGCACGAGGTCGTCGGCGATCTCGGCGTTGGTCCGCCCGGCCACGAGCCGGCCGAGGATCACGAGCTGGCGCTCGGTGAGCCCGGCCGGGTTCGTGCGGGTCGTGGGGACGGGGCCGCGCGGCACGGAGCGCAGGCCGAGGTCGCGCAGGCGGCGCCGGGCGAGCCCCGCGGCGGGCTTCGCGCCGAGGCCGTCGAGCAGGGCCAGCCCCTCGAGGGTGGCGGCGACCTCGCGCGAGTCGATCAGCTCGAGGGCCCGTTCGTAGGGCGCACCGAGGTCGCCCCACCCCTGCGCCGCGGCGGCCCAGTCGCCGCGGACACCGGATGCGAGCGGCTCGGGCCACCCGGCACCGGGCTCGACGACCTCGCCGAGGCGCCGCCGCCAGCGCAGCAGCTCGGCGCGGTGACGTGCCGGGCCCGGGCCGGCGACCCGCTCCGCGAGCCGGTCGGCCGCCGCGCGGGCCCGCGCCTCCTGCCCGGTCAGCCAGGCGTGCTCGATCTCGGCGAGCAGCGCGGGCACCAGCTCGTAGCGGCTGTCCGCGCGGCCCGCGTAGTCGAGCGCCCAGGCGAGGACGGCGTCGGCGTCGTCGGTGCCGCGGCGGACCACCAGGCGCGCGAGGCTCGGGAGGGCGTACCGCGTCGCGGCCGTCTCACCCCCGTCGGGGTGGCCGGCGAGCCGGCGCAGGCCCGCCTCGGCCTCGTCCCACGCGCCCTGCAGGGCCCGCCGCCGCAGCAGGTGGGCCTCGAAGTGCTCGACGTAGAGGTCGAGGTCGCGCTCGTCGACGTAGGCGAGGCCCTCGGCGGCGAGCGCCGCGGCCTCGGCGCAGCGCCCGGTCTCCCAGAGGTCCTGGACACCGAGCACGTAGCCCTGCACCGCGATGACGTGCTCGCCGGCCTGCTCGGCGTCGCGGCGCGCCGCGGTCAGCTCGGCGAGCCCGTCGCGGTCGTCGAGGAGCATCCGCGTGCGGCCGCGCAGGATGCCCGCGAGCGCCTCGATCGCGGGCGCCCCCGTCCTGCGGGCCACGCGGGCGGTGATGTCGGCGGCGGTCAGGGCCTCGTCGAGGCGGTCCACGGTCGAGAGCAGCAGGCCCTCGTAGGCGAGCGCGAACGCCAGCGCCGGGCTCTCGCCGCCGTCGCCGAGGCAGGACACGGCGCGGCGGGCCGCGGCGAGGGCGTCGCGGTGACGGGTGAGCGCCCAGAGGGTCGGGCCGAGCGGGACGAGCGCCTCCCCGAGCAGGACGGGGTCACCGAGCTCCTCGCGCAGACGGACCGCGGCCTCGGCGGTGACCAACGCGAGCGCGAGCTGGTTGCGCGTGAAGTGGGCGGCCGCGCAGGCGGTCAGCATGGTCGCCCTGTCGGCCGGGGGCACGGATCGCCCCCGGGCGAGGACGTGCTCGTAGAGCGCGATCTCCTGGGCGTGCGCGCCGGCCCGGCCGGCACGGCGGGCCGCCTCCGGCCCGTGTGCGACGACGGCCGCGTCGTCCCCCGCCGCGACGGCGTGGTGGACGAGGCGCGCGGGGTCGGTGTCGTCGCGCGTCGCCAGGACGGCGAGGACGCGGGCGTGGCGGGTCATGCGCGTGGTCGTGGTCAGCGCGCTCTCGACGGCTCGCCGGGCGAGCTCGTGGCGGAACGCGACGGTGCGCGGGCCGACCTCGACGATGCCCGCCTCCTCGGCCGGCCCGAGCACCGCGAGGTCGCCGAGGAGCTCGCGGGCGAGCGCGAGGTCGACGGCGGCGGGCACGACCGCGAGCTGCTCGAGGGCCGCGGCGACGTCCGGGGGCAGGCGGTGGACGCGCGCGAGGACCGCGTCGACGATCGTCACCGGCACGGCGCCGAGGTCGGCGTCGCTCCCGGCCAGCACCTCGGAGACGTAGAACGGGTTGCCGCCGGTGAGCCGGTACAGCTCCGCCGAGGTGACGTTGGTGCCGCCGGCCCAGCGCGCCACCGCCGCGCGGGACAGCCGCGCGGGCCGCAGGCGGTGCACGGCGGGCCCGCCGAGCGCGCCGAGGACCCGCTGCAGCTCCTCGCCGACCTCGCCGTCGCGGTAGGTCATGACGAGCACCGCGGGCAGCGTGTCGATCCGGCGGCCGAGGTAGCGCAGGACGTCGAGGGTCGCGCCGTCGGCCCAGTGCACGTCCTCGACCACCAGCACGGTCGGGCGGTTCGCCCGCCCGGGCGGCGACCCGGCACCGGCGAGCTCGGCCCGGACGGCCGCCAGCACCTCGTCGCGGTCGCCGCCGGCGAAGGCCCGCGCGAGCGCGCCGTCGCCGTCGCGGGCCGCGTCGCGCAGCGGACCCAGGGTGCGGGGGGTGACGAGGTCGTCGCACGACCCCCAGAGGACACGGGCCCGCCCGCCGACGCCGCGGACGAAGGCGCGCACGAGGCTCGTCTTGCCGATGCCGGCCTCGCCGGCGACGAGCACCACCGCACCGGTGCCCCGGGCGGCGCCGTCCAGCGCGCCGGCCAGCACGTCCTGCTCGGTCACACGCTCCAGCAAGGTCCCGTCCATCGACTCCACCGCCCGTGCTCGACCCCCGTCGCGTCGACGCTAGGGACGGCTCGGCGCGGCGGTGAAGCCTCGGCACCACCCACATCTGGGGTCCCGGTGCCCATCTCTGCCCACACCGGGCCGGTCTCGGTGACGGGGCGCGCGACGTGGGCACCGGCCGCGCCGGCTTGGGCAGGCGCTGCCGATGCCCGGGGCGGGGTCCGCGTCCGACCGTGGTGAGGCCGAACAGCCCCAATCGACACCGGGAGCACACGATGACCGAGACGATCACCCACACCGTCCGCAACGGCGTGGACACCACCAACCTCTTCGCCACCCTCGACGTGCTGAAGGCCCAGCCCGAGCTCGCGCGGTTCCGCTTCCGGGCCCGCAACCAGTGGATGGGCGGCTCGCACAACCGCAGCACGATCAAGGACTTCTACGCGGCGGGCGGCGAGGACACCTCCCGCGAGGCGGCCTTCACGCTCGACGCCGGCGAGCCCGCGATCCTCATCGGTGAGGACGACGGGCCCAACCCGGCCGAGTTCCTGCTGCACGCCCTCGCCGCCTGCGTGACGACCTCGCTGGTCTACGCGGCGGCCGCCCGCAAGGTGAAGCTCACCGCGGTCTCCTCGACCCTCGAGGGCGACCTGGACGTGCAGGGCGCGATGGGCCTGGACGACGGCGTCCGCAACGGCTTCGAGCAGATCCGGATCACCGTCCACATCGCCGGCGAGGCGGCCCCGGAGAAGCTCCGCGAGGTCGTGCAGCGCGGCACCGACCGCTCGGTGGTGTTCGACAGCATCACCCGCGGCGTGCCGGTGTCGGTCGAGGTCATCACCGACTGAGACCCGCCCGGGGGCCGGGCGCGATCCGTCCGGCCCCCGGCGGCCCCCACCAGGAAGGCCCGCCATGAGCACCCCGCTCCGGCGTCACGACGCGATCGTCGTCGGCGCCCGCCCCGCCGGCGCCGCGACGGCGATGCTGCTCGCCCGCGGCGGCCGGGACGTCCTCGTCCTCGAGTCCGCCCGCCCCGGCACCGACACCCTGTCCACCCACGCGCTGATGCGCGGCGCGGTCGTCCAGCTCGAGCGCTGGGGTCTGCTGTCCGCCGTGGTCGCCGCGGGCGCGCCCGCCGTCACGGCCACGGAGTTCCACTACGGCGACGACGTCGTCACCGTCGCCGCCCGCCCGGGGACGACGCCGCTGCGCGCCCCCCGCCGCACGGTCCTCGACCCGATCCTCACGGACGCGGCCCGCGCGGCCGGCGCGCACGTCGTGTTCGGCGCCCGGGTCACCGGACTCCTCCGCGACGGGCGCGGCACGGTCACCGGCGTCGAGTACGTCGAGCGCGGCACCCGGGCCCCGGTCCGCGCGCACGCCGCCGTCGTCGTCGGGGCAGACGGGCGCCGCTCCACGGTCGCCGAGGCCGTCGCCGCCCCGCTCGAGCACGTGGGCGAGGCGTCGAGCGGCGTGCTCTACAGCTACGTGCCCGGAGTCGGCACCGACCGCTACCGCTGGCACTACCGGCCCGGCCGCACCGCCGGCGTCATCCCGACCACCGGCGGCGAGGCCTGCGTCTGGGCCGGCGTACCGACCGCGCGCTTCGACGCCCTGCGCGGCGACCTCGAGGGCGCCTACCGCGCCCTGGTCACCGAGGCCGCCCCCGACGTGGAGCTGGGCCCGGGCCCGCTGCGCGTCCGCGGCTTCCCCGGCGTCCCGGGATTCGTCCGCCGCGCCGGCGGACCCGGGTGGGCACTGGTCGGCGACGCCGGCTACTTCAAGGACCCGCTGACCGCGCACGGCATCACCGACGCGCTCCGCGACGCCGAGCTGCTGGCCCGCGCCCTGCTCGGCTCGTCGGAGCGGACTCGTCCCGCGGCCCTGCGCGACTACCAGGACACCCGCGACCGGCTCTCCGCCGACCTCGCCGCCCTCACCGAGCGGATCGCCTCCTACCGGTGGGACCTCGCCGAGCTGCGCGAGCTGCTGCCCGCGCTCAGCCGCGCGATGCGCCCCGAGGTCGAGACCCTCCGCGCCCTCCACGATCCCGTCCCCGCTGCCGCATGAGGAGCACCATGTCCACCATCACCGACCCCGAGCTCGACCTGCGCCTCGGCGTCCTCGACGCCGCCGAGAGCGCGCGGCTCGAGGAGTACGCGACCGCCGCCTTCCTGTGGCGCCGCCTGACCCAGGCCGACGCCCTCGACGTCGCCCGCGGCCTGCACTGGCGCGCCGTCGGCCGCGACGTCGGCGCCGGCGCCGCGGAGGTCGTCGACGCCCTGTCGCTGGTCCCGCCGCCGGACGCCGAACGCGCCCGCCTCGCCGCGGTGCTCACGACGCACTGGCAGCTCGACCACGCCGGCCCGGACCCCGGGCCCACCGGCACGCCGCGCCTCGACGACCTGCGCCGGCTCGGGCGACGCCTGTCGCTGGCGCTCAACCTGCTCGACAGCGCGCGCACGATCGCCGTGGAGCACCCGCGCGAGAGGAGAGACCGATGACCGGCGACGTGCGCTGGGCCCGCGAGGACGAGGTGCCGGCACTCGAGGACCTCATGCGCGAGGCGTCGCTCATCTGGCCCGACCACCGCGACGACCTGCTCGCCCACCCCGACGCGATCGAGGTGCCGGTGGACGGGGTGCGCAACCGGCGCGTCCGCGTGCACGAGCAGGACGGCGAGGTGACCGGCTTCGCGACCGTCCTGCCCGCCGGCGACGGGGAGGCCGAGCTCGACGCGCTGTTCGTCCGCCCCGCGCTCATGCGCCGCGGCATCGGCGCCCGGCTGGTCGCGGACGCCGCGCGGCGGGCCCGCGACGAGGGCGCGGGACGGCTCGCGGTCACCGCGAATGCGGACGCGGCGGTGTTCTACGGTCGCTGCGGGTTCCGCGCGATCGGCGAGACGCCCACCCGGTTCGGTCCGGCGACCCGGATGCTGCTCGATCTGTGACCGCGGCCGTGACCACCACCTACCGTGGCTGCGTGGGGCAGGTCCTGGAGCGCGGGGAGGTCCTGGCGGAGCTCGACGCCGCCCTGGCCTCCGCACGCGACGGCGAGGGCCGCACGGTGCTGCTCGCCGGCGAGGCCGGGCTCGGCAAGACGACCGTGCTGCGGACCTGGACCGCTCCGTTCACCGTCGACCCGACCGTGCGCCTGCTCGAGGGCGCGTGCGACGACCTCGTCACCTCCCGCACCCTCGGGCCCTTCCACGACGTCGCGCTCGACGCCCCCGCGCTGCGGTCCGCGCTCGCCGCCAGCGGGACCGACGCGGTGTACGACGCGGTGCTCGCCGAGCTCGGCGCGGCACCGCCGGTGACCGTCCTCGTCGTCGAGGACGTGCACTGGGCCGACGAGGCGACCCTCGACGTCCTCGCCGTCGCCGCCCGGCGGATCGCCCGGCTGCCGGCGGTGCTGGTGCTGAGCTACCGCGACGACGAGGTCGACCCGGGCTCCCACCTGCAGCGCCTGCTCGGGGGCCTGCCCGCGGCCGCCACGCGGCGCCCGGAGCTGCGGCCGCTGACGGTCGGCGCGGTCACCGCACTCGCGGGGGCCCCCGGCCTGCGCGTCCACGCGGCGACGCTGGGCAACCCGTTCCTCGTCACCGAGCTCGTCGCCGCCCAGAGCGAGGGCCTGCCGGTGTCGGTGCGCGACGCCGTCCTCGCCCGCGTCGCCGACCTCCCCCGACCCGCCCAGGAGCTGCTCGACCTGCTCGCCGTGATTCCCGGCCACGCCGACGCCGTGCTGCTCGACGCGCTGCGTCCCACATGGCGCGACGACGTCGAGGTCCCGGAGCGGCGCGGCATCGTGGGCCTGCCCGGCGGCGTGGTGGCCTTCCGCCACGAGCTGGCCCGCCAGGCCGTCGAGCAGGCGCTGCCACCGATCCGCCGGCTCGGGCTGGAGCGCGCGGTCCTCGCGGCGCTGCTGGCCCACGACCCGCCGGACCGGGCGCGCATCCTGCACCACGCGGCCCGCTGCGCCGACGTCGACGCGGTGCTCGCGCACGCCCCGGCCGCCGCCCGGGCCGCCGCGGCGGCGGGCGCGCACCAGCAGTCGCTCGCCTGGTACGCCCAGCTCGCGCCGCACGCCGAGCTGCTGCCGCCCGTCGAGCAGGCGGCGATCGCCGAGGAGCACGCCTGGGAGCTCTACGCCGCCCACCGCGTCGAGGAGGCCGTCGCGACCGCCCGCCACGCCGTGGCGCTGCGGACCGCGGGCGACGACCCGTCCGCCACCGTCCGCGCGCTGGTCGGCCTGGCGCGCCACCTCTACATCCGCGGCGACGTCGCCGAGGCCCTCGCGACCCTCGACGGGGCGGTCGCGCTGGACCCCACCTCCGCGCTCGCCCACACCCACCGAGGGGTCCTGCGCGTGCTCGCCGACGACGAGGAGACGGGCCTCGCCGAGCTCGCGGCGGTGCCCCCGACGGCGCTCGGCACCGTGTACCGCGGCCTCGGGCGGGCGTTCCTGGGTCACGCCGACGGCCCCGACCTCGTCCGCGAGGGCCTGGACGCCGCGCGGGCCGCAGGCCACCGCGAGCACGCCGCCCGCGGCTGGACGAGCCTGGTCAAGGCGCTGCGCCGGCTCGACCGCGACGACGAGGTCGCCGCGGTGGTCGCCGAGGGGCTGGAGAGCACGCGATCCGGCGACTTCCTGTCCCACGGCTACTCGCTCGAGGCGTTCGGGCTGCAGCTGATGGTCGACGACGGGCGCTGGGACGCCGCCGAGGCCGGTCTGCGCCGCCTCGTCGACACCGTGCCCGAGGCCGGCATCCTGGCCCGCGAGACGCTGCCGCCCCTCGGGCGGCTGCTGGCCCGCCGGGGCGACCCGGACGCGGACGCGGTCCTCGCCCGGGCGTGGGAGCTCGCGACCCGGTCGGACAGCCTTCCGGTGCTGCTGACCACCGCCGCCGGGCTCGCCGAGAAGGCGTGGCTCGACGGCGACGGCGAGCGCGAGCACGCCCGGATCCGCGCCCTGCTCGCGCGGTCGCGGCGCCCGGGCCTCGCCAGCGCCCGCGGGGACCTGCTGCGCCAGGGCCTGCGCTGCGGGCTGGCGGTGGCGCCCGAGGAGCCGGTCGGCGACCTCTGGCCGCGCCACGCGCTCGCCCTCGCGGGCGATCACCGCGCGGCCGCCGGGTCGTGGCCGGCGGGGTCGTACGAGCGGGCGCTGGAGCTCGTCGACACCGGCGACGAGGAGTCGGTGACCGTGGGCCTGCGGCTCCTCGACGACCTGGGCGCGGCACCCGCCGCCCGGCACGCGCGCCGCCGGCTGCAGGCCCTCGGGGTGCGGCGCATCCCGCGCGGGCCGCAGGCCGGGACCCGCGCCCACCCGGAGGGCCTGACCCCGCGCCAGGCCGACATCCTCGCGCTCGTGGCCGACGGGCTGACCAACGCCCAGATCGCCGAGCGCCTCGTGCTGTCGGTGCGCACCGTCGATCACCACGTCTCGGCCGTGCTGGCGAAGCTCGGCGTCGGCTCGCGCGAGGAGGCGGCCCGCCGGGCCTCACGCGGCGAGCAGCGGGCGTGAGGACGCCGCGAGCTCGCCGGCCAGGTACTCGGCGTCGGCGCCCACGCCGTCGAGGAAGCTCGACGAGCGGCGGTGCAGCCACTTCAGGCCCAGGAAGTACAGGCCCTCGGCGGCGGTGACGCCCCGGTCGTGCACCGGCTCGCCGGCCGCGTCGAGCACGGGGGCGTGCACCCAGGAGAAGTCGCGGCGGAACCCGGTGGCCCAGACGACACCGGTGATGCCGTCGAGGTCGAGCGTGGTGTCGGCGACCTCGGACCACGGCGCCGGGCGCGGGAGCGGTGCCGGCTCGGGCGGCGCCTCGGTCCCCGTCCGGGCGACCCACCCGTCGACCTTCGCCCGGAACCGCACGGCGTTGGCCTCGGCCTCCGCGACCATGGCCGGCAGCGTGTCGTCGAACGTGGCGAGACCGTCGCGCACCCCGACCAGCCGGCCGTGCGGCACCACCCCGTCGGCGACGAGCCGGTGCAGGTCGAGGTCCCGGGTGCCGCCGGTGAGCACCGCGTTCGGGGTCCGGGTCGCCGACGGGTCGGGCAGGGACGCCCGGGTGCGGGCGAACGTGCCCATGCGGTCCATCCACCAGTAGGTGTCGTGACCGCGGTAGCGCCGCGGCAGGCTCTTGTGGCGCCCGACCGCCAGGTGCACCCGGCGCCCGGCGCACGCGAGCTCGTCGGCGATCTGCTGTCCGGACGGACCGGCGCCCACCACCAGCACCCCGCCCGGCGGCAGCGCGCCGGGGCGGCGGTAGTCGCGGGTGTGGAGCTGCACGATGTCCGCGGGCAGGTCCGCGGCGACGGCGGGCACCGCGGGGCGGTCGAGGTCGCCGGTGGCGACGACGACCGCGGGGGCGACGAGGTCCCCGTGGTCGGTGGCGACCCGCCAGCCCCGCGCGTCGCGGTCCACGACGTGCACGGTGACGCCCTCGCGGACGTCCGCGCCGGTGTGCGCGGCGTAGTCGGCCAGCATCGCGGCGACCTCGGGGCCGGTCATGAAGCCGTCGGGGTCGGGGCCCGTGTACGCGCGCTCCGGTAGTCGGGTCTGCCAGTTGGGGCTCAGCAGCGTGAAGGAGTCCCAGCGCTCGCGACGCCACCGCTCCCCGACCCGTCCGCGCTCGAGCACCACGTGCCCGACACTGCGCCGGGTCAGGCACCGGCTCATCGCGAGACCTGCCTGACCTGCGCCGATCACGATCGCGTCCGTCCCGGTCCTCATCGCGGACCTCCTCTGCTCGTCGGTCCGACCGACGTTAGGGAGACCGCCGCCGCACCGGATCGGCGTCGCCTGCCCATCCCGGTCACCGGCGCTGCCCACCTCCCGGTGTCGCCTACGGACCCGCGCCATGGGGCGTCGGCCTGGGTACCGCCGCGCCCCGAGATGGGGAGCGCTCACCGACGAGGAGGACCGCCGCGCGGACCACGCTCGGTGACATCGCCGGACACGCGGTCCGGCGACGCGGAGGAAGGACCCCGTCATGACCGCCCTGCACCTCGTCACCCGCACCGTCACCGCGACCGCGCCGGCGGACGCGAGACCGGTGTCCCGACCCCGCGGTCGCTCGCCCGGGGTGACCCTGCGCGAGCTGCGTCCCGGCGAGACCGACGTGCTCGACGCCGTCTTCGCCGGCCTGTCCGATCACAGCCGATACCTGCGCTTCCACGCCGCCACTCCGCGGATGACCGGCGCGGTGCGGCGGCAGCTCGCCGCCGTCGACGGCCGGCGCCACCTCGCCGTGGCCGCGTTCGGCCCGGACGGCGAGCCGATCGGGATCGCCCGGCTGATCTCGCGGGGCGGCACGCAGCGCAGCGGAGCTGCCGCGCCGGAGGCCGTCGGCAGCCTGCGCGATGCCGAGCTGGCCATCGAGGTCGTCGACGCGTGGCAGGGCCGGGGCATCGGACGCCGGCTGCTGTCCGCCGTCGCCGCCCGCGGTCGCGAGGAGCGCTACACCCGTCTGGTCGCCGACGTGCTGAGCGAGAACACCGGGATGCGCGTCCTGCTCGCTTCGGTGCTCCCGATCATCGCCGTCGAGACCGACGGCCACGAGACCACCCTCACCGCCGACCTGCGCGCCGGCACCCCCGCGTGCGTCGCCGCCTGACCCACCGACACCCCCTGGAGCCCACGATGACCACGACCCTCACCACCCCGCTGGCCGCCCTGACCTCCGACCTCGACGCCACCGTCCGCCACGCCGCGCCGGGCCTCGACCGGGTCGACGCGGTGGGCGAAGCCCTGGCCCCGTACCTCGGCGACCCGCGGTTGCTGTCGCCGGCGCAGTGCGTCGGCGACCCGGCGCGGTACCGCCAGCACGTCCTGCACGTCGCCGAGGACGGGGCGTTCTCGCTGGTCGCACTGGTGTGGCTGCCCGGACAGACGACACCGATCCATGACCACCTGTCGTGGTGCGTGGTCGGCGTGCACGCCGGCGAGGAGCACGAGACGCGCTACCGCCTCGACGGCGACCGGCTCGTCGCCACCGGCGAGGACGTTGCCGGCCCCGGCACCGTCACCGGGCTGCTGCCGCCGGGCGACATCCACCGGGTCACCAACACCGCGCCGACGACGACGATCTCGCTGCACGTCTACGGCGTCGACGTCACCCGCCTCGGCTCGAGCATCCGGCGCCGCTACGACCAGCCCGAGATGTCAGCGAAGTGGCGTCCCTGACACCCAGTGTCCGTATCGGTACTTCGATCACCGGCGGGTCGGCACCGGGGTGCGGTGGTCGCCGACGGCGAAGGCCGCCGGGTCCTCGGAGTCGACGATGCGCCGACCCAGCGGCGTGAGCGAGACCGGGATGAGCTTGAGGTTCGCCCACGCGAACGGGATGCCGACGATCGTCACGGCCAGCGCCACCGCCGTGACGACGTGCCCGATCGCCAGCCACCAGCCCGCGACGACGAACCAGACGATGTTGCCGAGCGTCGACCCGAGGCCCGCGTCGCCCCGGCGCTCGATCCGGCTGCCGAACGGCCACAGCGCGAACAGGGCGATGCGGAACGAGGCGATGCCCCACGGGATCGTGATGATCAGGACGCAGCAGATCACGCCGGCGACGACGTAGCCCAGGGCCATCCACACCCCCGCCAGCACGAGCCAGACGAGGTTGAGCAGGGTCCGGAGCAGCGCCATGGCCCCAGCCTGCCACCACGCGCCCGATACGTCCCCTACATCAGCTGGCGGCCCTTCGTCTCGGGCAGCGTCAGGATGATCAGGAAGGCCACCAGCGCGCCACCGGAGACGTACCAGAAGAAGAGGTCGGGCCGGCCTGCACTCGACAGGGCCGAGATCAGCAGCGGCGCGGTGCCGCCGAAGATCGCGACCGTGAGGTTGTACCAGGCGCCGATGCCCAGGGCGCGGAGCTCGGTCGGGAAGATCTCGCTCATGATCGCGGGCGCGATGGAGGAGAACACCGCGTAGAGCCCCAGCCCGACCGAGAACACGATGATCAGGTTGATCAGCGGCGGCCGCTCGGTGATCAACAGGCTCAGGGGCACCGTGAGCAGCACGAACGCCCCCGACCACACGAGCATCTGCGGCTTGCGGCCGAACCTGTCGGCGCACGCGCCCATCGGGTACTGGAGCACGATGAACACCACCGTGCCGATGGACAGCGCGAGGAACACGTCGCTGCCGGCGGCGTCGCGGAACTGCACCGCGAACGGGGTCAGCGCGCTGAAGAACGTGTAGTAGCACAGCGTCGAGAGCAGGGTGAAGCCGAAGAGCTGCAGCACCGAGCGCGGGTAGTGCGTGAGCGTCCGGAGCAGCGGGTTCTTGGTGGTCCGCGCCTTCTCGACGTTCTCCTCGAACTGCTCGGTCTCGGCGAGCGTGCGGCGCAGCCAGAGCCCGACGATGCCCAGGACGCCGCCGATGGCGAACGCGATGCGCCACCCGTACGACTCCAGCTCGGGACGGGTGAGCTGCGTGGTGAGCAGCAGGCCGAGGAGCGACGCGGCCAGCAGCGCCGTGCCCGTGGAGATGTAGAAGAAGCTCGAGTAGCGCCCGCGGCGGTTCGGCGGGGCGATCTCGGCGAGGTAGGCGCTGGCGTTGGAGACCTCGCC
>JAQSWW010000103.1 GCA_029266415.1 Actinomycetospora sp.
CGTGCCGCCGTGTCCGGCCTCCGGCGCGGCAGCTCCGCTGCGCTGCGTGCCGCCGTGTCCGGCCTCCGGCGCGGCAGCTCCGCTGCGCTGCGTGCCGCCTTGACCGCACCCTCACCGGCCACGCGGTTGCCTGGACGCCCGGCGGGTACCGTGCCGCCCGCGGCGCCCACGTCCGGTGCGGAGCCGCGGGACGAGGACAGTTCGGGGGAGGAAGCCGGTGACCGACCAGGCCGGGGCCGAGAGGGACGAGGCGCGTCCCGCCACGCCCGCGCACGACGCCGAGCAGCTCGAGCGCACGGTCCTCGAGGTCAAGCGGATCATCGTCGGCCAGGACCGCCTCGTCGAGCGGATGCTCGTCGGGCTCCTGGCCAAGGGCCACCTGCTGCTCGAGGGCGTGCCCGGCGTGGCCAAGACCCTCGCGGTGGAGACGTTCGCGCGCGTCGTCGGCGGCTCGTTCGCCCGCATCCAGTTCACGCCCGACCTCGTGCCCGCCGACATCCTCGGCACGCGCATCTACCGCCAGGGCCGCGAGGAGTTCGACGTCGAGCTCGGGCCCGTCGTGTCGAACTTCGTGCTCGCCGACGAGATCAACCGCGCGCCGGCCAAGGTGCAGTCGGCGATGCTCGAGGTGATGGCGGAGCGCCACGTCTCCCTCGGTGGGCAGACCCACCCGATGCCCGACCCGTTCCTCGTGCTCGCCACCCAGAACCCGATCGAGAACGAGGGTGTCTACCCGCTGCCCGAGGCGCAGCGCGACCGCTTCCTGTTCAAGATCCTCGTCGAGTACCCGACGGCGGACGAGGAGCGCGAGATCGTCTACCGGATGGGCGTGAGCCCGCCGTCGCCGCACCGCGTCCTCGACCCGACCGAGCTGCGCCGCCTGCAGGACGTCGCCGCGCAGGTGTTCGTGCACCACGCGCTCGTCGACTACGTCGTGCGCCTGGTCGTCGCGACGCGCTCGCCCGCCGAGCACGGCATGGCCGACGTCGGCGGCTGGGTCGCCTACGGCGCCTCGCCGCGCGCGTCGCTGGGCATCATCGCCGGTGCCCGCGCGCTGGCCCTGGTCCGCGGGCGCGACTATGTACTGCCCCAGGACGTCGTCGACATCGCGCCGGACGTGCTGCGCCACCGCCTGGTGCTGTCCTACGACGCGCTCGCCGACGGGGTGCCGGTCGACCACGTCGTCACCCGCGTGCTGCAGACCGTCCCGCTGCCCCAGGTCTCGGCACGACCCGTCGGCATGGGCCCCGCGCCGGTGCCGGCGGCGGGCCGGTGACGGAGCACGACGAGACGCCGGCGGCGCGGGTTCCGGACCCCGGGCCGCGGCCCCCGTCCGCCCCGCCGGCGGACGCCCCCGCCGGCGGGCCCCGCCCGGACTGGGCGCCCCCGTCGACGACGCCCCCGCCCGCGCACGCCGACGAGATGACCGGCGAGGCCGCGCAGGCCCGGCTCTCGGCGTCGCTGCGCACCCTCGAGCTCACCGTCCGGCGCCGCCTCGACGGCCTGCTGCAGGGCAACCACCTCGGCCTGGTCCCGGGACCCGGTACGGAGGCGGGGGAGCCCCGGCCCTACCAGCCCGGCGACGACGTGCGGCGGATGGACTGGTCGGTCACCGCGCGCACCACCGAGCCCCACATCCGCGAGACGATCGCCGACCGCGAGCTGGAGACCCAGCTCGTCGTGGACCTCTCGCCGAGCCTCGACTTCGGTACCGCGGCCTGCGAGAAGCGCGACCTCGCCGTCGCCGCCTGCGCCGCCGTCGTGCACCTGACCCGTGGCGGCGGCAACCGCGTCGGCGCCGTCGTGGCGACCGGCGAGCGCACCGTGCGCCTGCCCGCCCGCGGCGGTGAGACCGGTGCGCGTGAGCTGCTGCGCCGGATCGCGGCGACCCCGACCGCCCCGGAGGGCACGCGCGGCGACCTGCCCGGCGCCCTGGAGTCCCTGCGCCGCCCGCCGCGGCGGCGCGGGCTGGTCGTCGTCGTGTCCGACTTCCTCGGCGACGTCGACTGGGAGCGCGCGCTGCGGGCCCTGCGGGCGCGCCACGAGCTGTTGGCGGTGGAGGTCGTCGACCCCCGCGACGAGGAGCTCCCCGACGTGGGCACGGTCGTGCTCGCCGACCCCGAGACCGGGCACCGCCGCGAGGTCACCACCACCGCCACGCTGCGCCGGCGCTTCGCCGCCGAGGCCGCCGCCCACCGCGACCGGGTCGCCGCGGCCCTGCGCCGCACCGGCGCCGCGCACCTCGTGCTGCGCACCGACCGCGACTGGATCGCCGACGTCGTGCGCTTCGCCGTCGCCCGCAAGCGCGGCTGGTCGGGCGGGGCGACGACCGGGCGGGTGCCGACGGCGGCGCCGAGCGCGACCGGGAGCCGCTGACGTGTTCGCGCACCCGTGGTGGTTCCTGCTCCTGGCGGTCGTCGCCGCCCTGGCGGTCGGCTACTGGTGGATCAACCGGCGCAGGCAGCGCTACACCATGCGCTTCACCAACCTGGCGCTGCTCGAGCGCGTCGCCCCCCGCGGCCCGGGCCGGTGGCGCCACGTCCCCATGGCCCTGGTGCTCGCCGCGCTGGTGCTCATGACGATCGCGCTGGCCGGGCCCCAGGGCGTCGCGCAGGTCCCGCGCAACCGGGCGACGGTGATGCTGATCATCGACGTGTCGCTGTCGATGCGCGCCACCGACGTCGAGCCCTCCCGGCTCCAGGTCGCCCAGACCGCCGCCTCGGCGTTCGCCGACCAGCTGCCCCCGGGCATCAACCTCGGGCTGTCGGCGTTCGCGGCCACCCCGAGCACGTTGGTCACGCCGACCACCGACCGGCAGGCGGTCAAGAACGCGATCGGGAGCCTGCAGCTCGCCGAGTCCACGGGTACCGGCGACGCGATCCGGGCCGGCCTCGCGGCGATCCGTGCGTTCGGCACCCAGGTCCGGGGTCCCGAGGGGCCGCCTCCGGCGCGGATCATCCTGATGTCCGACGGCAAGCAGACGACGCCGACCACCGACCCCGCCGACGACCGTGGCGCCTTCCCCGCCGCCGCCGAGGCCCGGGCCGCGGGCGTGCCCATCTCGGCGATCTCGTTCGGCACCGAGTACGGCGAGATCGAGATCGACGGGCGGCCCGTGTCGGTCGCCGTCGCCGACGACCAGATGCGCGAGATCGCCCAGCTCTCCGGCGGTGACTTCCGCCGTGCGTCGACCGAGGTCGACCTGCGCGAGACCTACGCGAACCTCGCCGAGCAGGTCGGCTACGAGGAGCGGACCGTCGACCTGTCGGGCCGGTGGTTCCTCGCCGCGACGATCCTCGTGCTGCTCGGGGCCACCGCCGCGATCGTCACGGGGCAGCGTTTGCCCTAGCGGGCTCGTGAGCGCTTCCCCGTGCCCCGGCACGGAGAAGCGCGCACGCGCGCGGAGCGCAAAGTCGCTACCCTTCCGCCGCCGTCGCGAGGCGTCGGCCGAGAGCGAGACCCGACCGAGAGGAGTCGCGTGAGCCGCGTCGTGCTGGTCACGGGAGGCAACCGCGGGATCGGGCTCGCCACGGCGCGCGAGTTCGCCGAGCGCGGGCACACCGTGGTGGTCACCCACCGCTCGGGCGAGCCGCCGGAGGGTCTGCACGGCGTCCAGTGCGACGTCACCGACTCCGCGCAGGTCGACGCCGCGTTCTCGCAGGTCGAGTCGGAGCACGGGCCCGTCGAGGTGGTCGTCGCCAACGCCGGCATCACCCGCGACGGCCTGCTCATGCGCATGCCCGAGGACGCGTTCACCGACGTCCTCGACGCCAACCTCACCGGCGCCTGGCGCGTCACCCAGCGCGCGATCCGCGGCATGGTCAAGGCGCGGTTCGGGCGGCTGGTCTACGTCTCCAGCGTCGTCGGGCTGACCGGCGCTCCGGGCCAGGCGAACTACGCGGCGTCCAAGGCCGGGCTCATCGGCCTCGCCCGCTCCACGGCCCGCGAGCTGGGGGGGCGCGGCATCACCGCCAACGTCGTCACCCCCGGCTACGTCGACACCGACATGACCGCCGAGCTCACCGACAAGCGTCGCGAGGAGCTGCTGGGCTCCATCCCGCTCGGCCGCGTCGCGGCGCCCGAGGAGATCGCCAAGGCCGTCGCGTGGCTCGCCTCCGACGACGCGGCCTACGTCACGGGCGCCGTCCTGCCCGTCGACGGCGGCGTCGGCATGGGCCACTGAAGACCACCAGAAGGGTAGGATTGTGAGCGGACTGCTCGAGGGCAAGCGCGTCCTCGTCACGGGGATCATCACCGACGCCTCGATCGCCTTCCACGCGGCGAAGGCGGCCCAGGAGGCCGGCGCCACCGTGGTGCTCACCGGGTTCGGGCGCCTGTCGCTGGTCAAGCGCGTCGCGCAGCGCCTCCCGCAGGAGGCGCCGGTGATCGAGCTGGACGTGCAGGACCAGGAGCACCTGGACGCCCTGGCCGACAACGTCCGCGAGCACGTCGACGGCCTCGACGGCGTCCTGCACTCGATCGGCTTCGCGCCGATGGACGCCCTCGGCGGCAACTTCCTGCACACCGAGTGGAAGGACGTGGCCACCGCGGTCGAGGTGTCGGCGTACTCGTTCAAGTCGCTCGCGATGGCGTGCAAGCCGCTGCTGGGGCGCGGGTCGTCGCTGGTCGGGATGGACTTCGACAACACCGTTGCCTGGCCCGGCTACGACTGGATGGGGGTGGCCAAGGCCGCACTCGAGGCCACCACCCGCTACCTCGCGCGCGATCTCGGGCCCGAGGGCATCCGCGCCAACCTCGTCGCCGCCGGGCCCGTGCGCACGATGGCCGCGAAGTCGATCCCGGGCTTCGACACCTTCGAGGAGGCCTGGGTGCAGCGCTCGCCGCTGGGCTGGGACCTCGAGGACCCGACCCCGGTCGCGAAGACGATCTGCGCGCTGCTCTCGGACTGGCTGCCCGCCACCACCGGCGAGGTCGTGCACGCCGACGGCGGCTACCACGCGATGGGCGCCTGATCGTGTAGCCCACCCGTCGCGGGGGGATGCTGGGCGGGTGAGCAGCCACCCCGTCGACGCCGTCCTCCTGCTGTCGTTCGGCGGCCCGGAGGGGCCCGACGAGGTGCGCCCGTTCCTCGAGAACGTCACCCGCGGGCGCGGGGTGCCGCCCGAGCGCCTCGACGAGGTCGAGCAGCACTACCAGCACTTCGGCGGCGTCAGCCCGATCAACGAGCTCAACCGCCGCCTCGTCGCCGACCTGTCCCGCGCGCTGCGGGAGGCCGGGCGCGACCTGCCGGTGTACTTCGGCAACCGCAACTGGCACCCGCTGGCCGAGGACACCGTGACCGAGATGGCGCGGGACGGGGTGCGCCGGGCGCTGGTGTTCGCCACCAGCGCCTACGGCGGCTACTCGGCGTGCCGGCAGTACCACGAGGACATCGCCCGGGCCCGCGCCGCGGCGACCGAGCGGACGGGCGGGGCGCCCGACCTCGTCAAGCTGCGCCACTTCTACGACCACCCGCTGTTCGTCGAGAGCGTCGCGGACGGCGTGCGCGCGGCGCGGGCGGAGCTCGGGGGCGATCCCCGCCTCGTCTTCACCGCCCACTCGGTGCCCGAGTCGGCCGACCGCACGGCCGGGCCGCCCGAGGAGGGCGGGCACCGGTACTCGCGGCAGATGACCGAGGCCGCCCGCCTCGTCGCCGAGGCCGTCGGCGCGCCCGAGCACGACCTGGTGTGGCAGTCGCGGTCCGGCCCGCCGCGGATCCCGTGGCTGGAGCCCGACATCGTCGACCACCTCGACGACCTGCACGACCGCGGCGTCGCCGCCGTCGTCGTCAGCCCCGTGGGCTTCGTGTCCGACCACCTCGAGGTGGTGTGGGACCTCGACAACGAGGCCGCCGAGCACGCCGAGAAGATCGGGATGGGTTTCGCGCGCGCCGCGAGCGCCGGCTCGGACCCGCGGTTCGTCCAGATGGTCGCCGAGCTGATCGCCGAGCAGGTCGACGACGCCCCGCCGCGCGGCCTGGGCACCGCGCCGCGCGCCGGGGTCGGGTGCAACGGCGAACCGTGCCACCCGGGGTGCTGCGAGCCGGCGAAACGTCCGGGTTCGCCCTAGTCGCCTCCGGAGGGGCGTCCGGGTCGTCGCGCGGACGCCCACGACGGCCCTCGCGTCGTGTTGCCGATCATGGTCGACGTGGCTAGTGTCCTGCGTCACGTGGTCGGTGTTGCATGCATCGCCGTGCGGCGGTCCCGGCCGTGTCCCCCCATCCGGCACGTGGCACCGCGGAGGATTCCTGAATGGCTGCGAGTGGCGAGATCAAGGTGACCATCCTGGACTGCGGGATGATGACCGCGGACCTGACGTGGTTGCTGCTCAAGCCCGGGCGGTCGATCCGTCCTCGCCAGATGCGTGACCAGCCCACCGAGTGGGCCGACGTGCCGACGCACACCGTCCTCGTCGAGACCCCCGACGGCACGCTGCTGTGGGACACCAGCTGCCCCCGCGACTGGGAGGAGCGCTGGGGACCGACGGGCCTGCAGGACTTCTTCCCGTACGAGAAGGTCAGCGAGGAGGAGTACCTCGACTCGCGGCTGCGCCAGATCGGCGTGAGCACCGACCAGATCGACTACGTCGTGCTCTCCCACCTGCACTTCGACCACTGCGGCAACGCCGACATGTTCAAGGACTCGCCGGCCAGGCTGGTGTGCAGCGACAAGGAGAAGGACTGGGCGTTCGGGTTCGACGGCCTGTTCAACGGCGCGCACCTCAAGACCGACTACGAGGGGCTGAACTGGGAGACGGTCTCGGGCGACACCGAGTTCCTCCCCGGGGTCACGCTGCTGCAGACCCCTGGCCACACCCCCGGCACGATGTCCATGCAGGTCGACCTGCCCGACAGCGGCACCATGATCTTCACGTCGGACGCCGTGTACATGGGCGAGAGCTACGGCCCGCCCACGACGCCGGCGGCGATCGTCAACGACATGGGCCAGTTCTACTCGTCGGTCGAGAAGATCCGCGGGGTCGCCGAGAAGACGAACGCCACGGTGGTGTTCGGCCACGACGCCGAGCAGATCCACCAGCTCAAGACCGTGGGCAACGGCGGCGGCCACTACACCTGATCGGAGATCCCACGATGACCGTACCCCCGGTCCCCACCGAAGAGTCGGTGTTCACGTGGGGCGCCCCGCCGCTGAAGTTCGGTGCGGGCGCCTGCGACGAGATCGGCTTCGACCTCGCCCAGTACGGCGCGCAGCGCATCCTGCTGATCACCGACCCGGGCATGCAGCAGACGGGTCTGCCCGACCGGATCGCCGACCAGATCCGCCGTTACGACATGACCGTCGAGATCTTCGACGGCGTCCACGTCGAGCCCACCGACGACTCGATGAACAAGGCCGTCGGCTACGCCACCGAGCAGGGTCCGTGGGACGGGTTCGTCGCGGTGGGCGGCGGATCGGCGATCGACACCGCGAAGGCCGTCAACCTGCTGACGACCCACCCCGGCGACCTGATGGACTACCTCAACAAGCCCGTGGGCAAGGCGCAGGTGCCGCCGGGTCAGCTCAAGCCCCTCATCGCGGTGCCCACCACCGCGGGCACGGGCTCGGAGTCCACCGCGATGTGCATCCTCGACGTGCTCTCGCTGCGCGTGAAGACCGGCATCAGCCACTGGCGGCTGCGCCCGACGATGGCCGTGGTCGACCCGCTGCTGACGATGACGCTCCCGCCGGAGGTCACCGCGGCGTCGGGGATGGACATCGTCTGCCACGCGCTCGAGTCGTACACGGCGCGCTGGTACACGAGCTTCGACCGCAAGAAGCCCGAGGAGCGCGTGACCTACTGCGGGTCCAACCCGGTCTCGGACCTCTGGTGCGAGAAGTCGATGACGCTGCTCGCCCGCTCGTTCCGCACCGCGGTCGAGCGCGGGGAGGAGGACGTCGACGCCCGGATGGACATGATGATGGCGGCGACCTTCGCCGGCATGGGCTTCGGCAACTCCGGGGTGCACATCCCGCACGCCAACGCCTACCCGATCGCCGGGCAGGTCCGGGACTTCCACCCGCCGGGCTACCCGCAGGACGAGCCGATGGTGCCGCACGGCATGTCGGTGTCGCTGACCGCGCCGGAGGCGTTCCGGTTCAGCTTCGAGGCGGCGCCCGACCGGCACATGGCCGCGGCCAAGCTCCTCGGGCCGAACGCCGACACGCAGAACGACGCGTCCGAGCAGCTGCCGCACGTGGTGACCGAGCTGATGCGCGACATCCACATCCCCAACGGGATCGGCGAGGTCGGCTTCGGCGAGGGCGACATCCCCGACCTGGTGGACGGGACGATGAAGCAGCAGCGGCTCCTGGCCACCTGCCCCAAGATGCCCACCGAGGACGACCTCGCGGACATCTTCCGCAAGTCGATCCAGAACTGGTAGCCGGGTGCCGATCTACGACTACCGCTGCGACTGCGGCGTGCGCTTCGAGCGTCTCGTCGCCCGCGACGCGCCCACCCCGCCGTGCCCCCAGTGCGGCGGGGAGGCGCGCAAGGTCCCGTCACGCCCGGCGCTGCACGGCACCGCGGACCCGGGACCGTCCAAGGAGTACATGCCCCAGACCTGGAGGGGCACCCACCGCGGGAACCGGGAGTACGTGACCGGGCTGCAGCGGCAGTGGGAGAAGCGCGAGCGGCTCGAGGCGAAGCACCCCGAGCTGCGCGGCGACACCCGTCCGGTCGCCGCGCACGAGGGGCGCTACGAGAACGCGCCCCTGCGCGCGGGGGAGCCGTACCTGGGGCCGGGGTCGTCGGGTTCCGGCTCGTCGGACTCTCCGGGCTCGTCCTCCGGAGGGACCGGCCACGGGCACGGGCACGGCCACGGCCACTCGCACTGAGGCGCCGTCGCCGTCAGGCGGCGGTCAGCACCCGCACGGTCTCGGCCACCGCGGCGACGCGCGCGGCGCGCACCGCGGTGGCCAGCGGGCGCAGCGCGTCGTGGCGGGCGAGCGCGGCCGAGGAGGACATCGCGCCCCCCGGGTCGTCGCCGGACGCGGCGAGCAGGATCGCCTCGACCTCGTCGGCGTGCTGCAGCACCCGCAGGGGCCGCCCGGGCGTGCCCGCCGGCCACGAGGCGTGGGGGCGGCGGCGCAGGGCGTCGGCGATCTCCTCGCGGACCCCGCGGCGGGGGCGCGCCACGTCGAGCGCGGCGAGGGTGTCGGCGGCGTCACGGACGCCGCTGCGCAGGTCGTGCTCGGCGTCGGCCAGGCTGGGGTGCGCGAGCGGTGGCACGTCGTCGACGAGGTGCACGGTCCAGCGCAGCACGCCGTCGGCGACCGCCGAGGGGACGAGCGCCAGGGCGGGCCCGGCGAGCACGGCGCACTCGCCGGCCTCGAGCGCCGCGGAGCGCAGGGCGGCGGGCCCGGGCAGTCCGCGGACGTCGCCCGGGGCGGGCAGGACGACGCGGGCGTCGGGCCCGGTGCCCGCGGAGCGGCGGCGGGCGAGGGCGAGCAGCGTCGCGAGGCCGGTGCCGGCGTGGTCCGGGGTCGGCAGGTCGGTCACCGCGGCGGTCGCGGTGTCGGCGGCGACCACGTCGTGGGCCTCGGACCACGGGGCCAGCGCGTCGAGGACGTCGTCGGCCGCGGCGGCGCCGGCGAGCCACGCGGCGCTCCACACGGCCAGGGAGGCACTCGGGCAGGGCACCCGGACGACGATACGGGCGCCGCGGCGGGACGGCCGCCGGGCGGGGCGGGAGCGAAGGACGCCTCGACGGCGCCGGACGCAGCGAAGGCGTCCTTCGCCCGCCCCACGACCGCCTCCGCGTGTCGAGCCCGGACGACCGGCCCGCGCCGCTAGCTTCCCCGCGTGGCGAGAACGCAGGGCCGGGGCATGCACGGCTCCTCCGGCGACCCCGGTTTCCGCACGACGGGCGGGGCGGTCCGCGCGCCGGGACGCGGCGGCACCCCGTCGTCGGGCGCGGGGCGCACCGGCGGGCTGCCGGGGCTGGCGCCGCACAAGCCGAAGCGCGAGGTCGTCTCGGTCGTCGCCGAGCCGGGCCTGGTCGTCGAGGACGCCGCCGAGACCTTCTGTGGCGCGGTGATCCGGGCCGACATCCGCGAGGTGGTGCTCGAGGACTCCGCCGGGCGCCGCCGGCTCTTCCCCAACAAGCCCGCCGCGTTCCTGCACGAGGGTCGCCCGGCCACGCTCGTCCCGCCGCAGCGCGCGGCCGGCCCGTCGACCGCTCCGCAGCGGTCGGCCTCGGGGTCGCGGCGCGCCGAGGACACCCGGGCGAGGACGGCGCTCCCGCACCGCATCTGGGTCGAGGGCCTGCACGACGCCGCGATCGTCGAGCGGGTCTGGGGCCACGACCTGCGGGTCGAGGGTGTGGTGGTCGAGCCGCTGCACGGCGCGGACGTGCTCGTCGAGGCGGCGCGCGAGTTCGGCCCGGGCCCGGACCGTCGGCTCGGGGTGCTCGTCGACCACCTCGTCACCGGCTCCAAGGAGTCGCGGATCGCCGACGGCCTGCGCCGCGAGCTCGGCCCGGACGCCGCCCACGTCCTCGTGCTGGGCCACCCCTACGTCGACATCTGGGAAGCGGTGAAGCCCCGCGCGGTGGGCATCGCGGCGTGGCCGACGATCCCGCGCGGGATCGAGTGGAAGCGCGGCGTCTGCGAGGCCCTCGGCTGGGGCGACGAGCGCGACGGCGCCCGCCGCGTCCTGTCCTCGGTGTCGACGTGGACGGATCTCGAGACCCCCCTGATCACGTCGATGGAACAGCTGATCGACTTCGTGACCGTCGGTCGCTGACCACACCCTCGCCGGCACCCCCGCGTGGCACACTCGACGGTGTGATCCCGCTGCTGTGGCTGATCGCGGGAGTGGTGCTGATCGCGGTCGAGCTGGTGTCCGGCACCTTCGTGCTGCTCATGCTCGGCCTCGCCGCGCTCGCGGCCGCCGGGGCCTCGGCCCTCGGCGCGCCGCTCGGGGTGGACGTGGCCGTCTTCGGGATCACGGCGGCGGCCCTCGTCCTGCTCCTGCGGCCCGCGCTGCAGCGCCGGATGCGCGGCGAGGCCGCCGACGGCGCCGTCAACGCCGGGCCCACCGCGCTGCTCGGCACCACCGCCGAGGTCGTGGACGCGATCACCGGCGACGACCCGGGCACCGTGCGCATCGCCGGCGCCCTCTGGACCGCACGGGCACTGCACGACGGCCCCGACGCTCCGGCGCTCACCCCTGGCGACGCGGTGGTCGTCGTCGACATCCGCGGGGCCACCGCCGTCGTGACGGCGGCCGGCTCGGGGCCCGCACACCCGTCCCGCCCACCCCTGCAGGGAGAGAGCTGATGGACCCCGTCACGCTCGTGCTCTACGTGGTGATCGCCGCCGCGCTGATCCTCATCATCACCGCGGTGGTCAAGGCCATCACCGTCGTGCGCCAGGCCGAGGCCGCCGTCATCGAGCGGCTCGGGCGCTACCAGCGCACCGCCGGTCCGGGCCTGACGTTCCTGGTGCCGTTCATCGACCGCATCCGCGAGCGGGTGGCGCTGTGGGAGCAGGTCGTCTCGTTCCCGCCGCAGCCGGTGATCACCCAGGACAACCTGACGGTCTCGATCGACACCGTCGTCTACTACCAGGTCACCGAGCCGCGCAACGCCGTCTACGAGATCTCCGACTACATCAACGGCGTCCAGCAGCTGACCACCACGACGCTGCGCGACGTCGTCGGCGGGATGAGCCTCGAGGAGGCGCTGACCTCCCGGGAGACGATCAACACCCGCCTGCGCCGCGCCCTCGACGACGCCACCGGCCCCTGGGGCCTGCGCGTGGTCCGCGTCGAGCTCAAGGCCATCGACCCGCCGCCCACCATCCAGCACTCGATGGAACAGCAGATGAAGGCCGACCGCGAGAAGCGCGCGATGATCCTCACCGCGGAGGGCCACCGGGAGTCGTCGATCGCCGCGGCGCAGGGCAACAAGCAGGCCGCGATCCTCAACGCCGAGGGCGCCAAGCAGGCTGCGATCCTCAACGCGGAGGCCGACCGGCAGGCGACGATGCTGCGCGCCCAGGGTGAGCGGGCCGCGCAGTACTACCAGGCGCAGGGCGAGGCCAAGGCCATCGAGAAGACCTTCGCCGCGATCAAGGCGGGGCGTCCGACGCCCGAGATGCTGGCCTACCAGTACCTGCAGACGCTGCCGCAGATGGCCCAGGGCGAGGCCAACAAGGTCTGGATGGTGCCCAGCGACTTCGGCAAGGCGCTCGAGGGCTTCACCAAGATGCTCGGCGCGCCCGGCGAGGACGGTGTCTTCCGCTACCAGCCCACGCCCGACGACGGCGCCGCGGCGCGGCCCCCCGGCCACACCGACGAGGACGTCGCCGACTGGTTCGACACCACCACCGACCCCGAGATCGCCAAGGTCGTCGCGGCGGCCGAGCAGCGGGCCGACGCGGCGGTCGCGGAACCGGAGAGCAACGGCGCGGGGCGCCACGCCACGGGCGACCCCGGTCTCCCGCCCACCGACACCGTCTGAGCGGGCGAGCACCTCGTAGGATCGGGCCCCATGCTCGATCGCGCCCTCGTCGACGGCCTGTTCCCGGCCGACCTGCCCGAGCCCGCCGAGCTCGAGGAGCGCTACCCACCCCGGGAACTGGCCGACGGTGCGCTCGTCACGCGCTTCGGGCCGAGCCCCACCGGGTTCGTCCACGTCGGCGGGCTCTACACGGCGATGGTGTCGCGCGACCTCGCGCACTCGACCGGCGGCGTCTACGTCCTGCGCATCGAGGACACCGACCAGAGCCGTGAGGTCGCGGGCGCCGACGCCCAGTTCCGGCGCGCGTTCGAGGCGTTCGACCTGGTGCCCGACGAGGGCGACCTGGTGTTCACGGCGCTCCCGGAGCCGCGCGGCGACTACGGGCCGTACCACCAGTCGCAGCGCGCGGCGATCTACCAGGCCTACGTGCGCGAGCTGATGCGCCGGGGGATCGCGTACCCGGACTTCGCCACGAAGGACGAGCTGGCGCAGATCGCCGACGCGCAGCGCACCCTCAAGCTGCCCACCGGTTACTACGGACGGTGGGCGCCGTGGCGGGACGCGGGCGAGGACGAGGTGCGCGCCGCCCTGGACGAGGGCCGCCCGTGGGTCGCGCGGTTCCGGTCCGAGGGCGTGGTGGGGGAGCGGTTCGCGTTCACCGACCGCCTGCGCGGCCGCGTGGAGATGGAGGACAACCACAACGACGTGGTCATCCTCAAGAGCTCGGCCCACCCCGTCCGGCTGCCGACCTACCACTTCGCGCACGCCGTGGACGACCACCTGATGCGCACGACGCTCGTGGTGCGCACCGAGGAGTGGCTCTCGTCGGTGCCGACGCACCGGCAGCTGTTCGCCGCGCTGGGCTTCGAGCCCGTCGACTACGCCCACCTCGCGCCGCTGATGAAGCAGGAGGGCGGGTCGAAGCGCAAGCTCTCCAAGCGCAAGGACGCCGAGGCGGCCGTCGACTTCTACCTCGAGGCCGGCTACCCCGTGCCCGCGGTGCAGTACTACCTGCGCGGGCTGGCCAACCCGCGGCTCGCGGAGATGCCGCTGGCCGAGGCGCTGGCCACGCCGCTGCGCCTCGACGACTTCGGGCTGGCCGGCCCGCTGGTCGACACGGTCAAGCTCGCCGACATCTCCGCCGACCACATCGCCACGCTGCCCGGGCCGGACGTCCTCGCCGGCGTGCGCGCGTGGGCCACCGAGTACGACCCCGAGGTCGTCAAGGTGCTCGACGCCAACCCCGAGCTCGCGGCGGCGGCGATCGACGTCGAGCGCGTCGGGGTCGACAACCCGCGCAAGGACCTGGCGAAGTGGTCGGACTTCCGCCAGGCCTACGGCTTCTTCTTCCCGGAGCTGTTCACCGACGTCACGTACGCGGCGGACGAGCGCTTCGGCGGGCTCGACGCGGAGCTCGTGCGGACGCTGGCCGCCGACCTCGCCGACGGCTACGTGCACGAGGGCGACCAGTCCACCTGGTTCCAGCAGATCCGCGACCTCGCGGCGCGCCACGGCTTCGCGCCCAACCCGAAGACGTACAAGAAGGACCCCGGCGCCTACCCGGGCATGCTCAAG